>DASYWT010000474.1:0-6563 GCA_035935775.1 Terriglobales bacterium | reverse complement strand
GTACTTGGCGCCTGCGTCGTCGAACCCGTGCGTCAGTTCGTGGCCGATGACCATGCCGATGGCGCCATAGTTTACGGCGTCGTCCATGCGCCGGTCGAAGAACGGCGGCTGCAGAATCCCGGCGGGGAAATTGATGTCATTCATCGGGTCGTCATAGTAGGCGTTAACCGTGGGCGGGCTCATTTGCCACTCGCCGCGGTCCACCGGCTTCCCAATTTTGTTGAGCTCGCGGTGCATCTCGAAGTCCTCGGCGCGCTGCATATTGCCCATCGCGTCGCCGCGCGCGATCGTTAGCTTGCTGTAATCGCGCCAGTGGTCGGGATAGCCGATCTTGTTGGCAATAGCGTGCAGCTTCACCAGGGCCTGCTTCTTCGTGGTTTCCGTCATCCAGGGCAGGTTCTGAATGTCTTCGCCTAACGCCTTTTCCAGAGCCTGCACCATTTTCAAAGTGCGGGCCTTGCCGTCGGGGCCGAATGTCTCTGCCACATACGGCTGGCCGAGCGCAAAGCCGAGGTCACGGTCCGTGGAGGCCACGCAGCGTTTCCAGCGCGGCCGGATTTGTTCGGCGCCCGTCAGGGTCTTGCCGTAAAAGTTGAAATTTTCATTCACGAAGTCGCTGGGCAGCAGCGGCGCCGCCGAGTGCACCAGGTGCCAGCGCAGGTAGGTCTTTAGATCCGCCAGGGAAATGGAGTCCAGTACGGCATTGAGCCCTTTGAAGAAATCGGGCGCCACCACGTTCAGGTCAGCAATCCTCGGTGCGTTGACGTCGGCCAAGTACTGGTCCCAGGAGAACGAAGGATCAAGAGACACCAACTGCGAGCGTGTCATTTTGTGATAGACGTTCTCCGGCACGCGGCGCGAAACCCGGTCCATGGAGACTTTGGCCAGGCTGGTTTCCACCTTCAAGACGGTCTGGGCATCGGCGGCGGCAGCCTCCGCGCTCTCGCCCAGCAACTCGAACATTTTCGCGACGTGCTGCTGATACTTTTGCCGCGTCTCCAACGTCTTGGCGTCAGCCTTGAGGTAGTAATCGCGGTCGGGCAGGCCCAAGCCCGCCTGGTCCGCCTGCGCAATCACCTGATTGGCGTCCTTGGCATCTTGCCCGGAGCCGAAATCAAACAGGGAATTCACCCCCAATTGGTGCAGGTGGGCGATCTCCGGCGCCAGTTCTGATTTGCTCTTCAGCGCCGCGATGCTCTGCAATTCGGGCTGGAGGGGTTTGAGACCCTCGGCATTGATGGCCTTCTCATCCATGCATGCGGAGTAGTAATCACCGATTTTCTGCTCTACCGCCGTTCGCTTGGGATCGTCGGCCGAATATTTGTCCAGAATATGGCGCAGGATGGTCTGGTTGCGCTCATAAAGCTCGTTGAAGCGGCCCCAGGAGGCCTGGTCAGCCGGGATGGGATTCTTCGCCATCCAGGTGCCGCAGGCGAACTGGTAGAAATCGGTGCAGGGATCTACCTTGCGGTCCAGGGCATTGATGTCGAAACCGGAGATCTGCTCGGGGCCTTCCCCCGGCTTTTCGCTCTGCGACGTGGCCAGGTTCTGCTGGGTGAATAGTGCGGCGGAACTTAAGAGGACAACGGCAATCAGGGGGCGAATGAGGCGCATGAAACCTCGCTGGGCCAGGGTCAAACGTAAGAGTCTACCCGCTATTTACGCAGGGAGACAAGGCGCGGTTCCCGGGTTGGAGACGCCGAACAGGTTTAGACGCGCGAAATTGTGAGAAGTCATCCAACGTGCTTTCCAGCGCAGAGGAGCGCCGGTGCTAACGGCTAAAAGATCTTCAGGCGGATGGTGAGGTACTTTTTAGGGTTCTTGCGGATGGCGGCGATCAGGTCGCGACTCTCGGTCAGCAAACGATTGGTGTTGTCGTACATAGAAGGGTCATGAAGCAGTTTCCCCGCCGTGCCCTGGCCGGAGTTCAGTTGCGTAGCCAATGCGTTGAGCTTGTTGACTGTGTCGTTCACCTTGGCGGCAAATGCCTGGTCCTTGAGGGCCAAGCCGACTGCTCCTTTGCCGGCATTCACGTCGGCCATGAGCTGGTTCGCCTTGGCAATGGTCTGATTGGCGTTGTCGTAAATTGCCGGATCCTTGAGAAATTTGCCGATTGTGCCCTGGCCGGAATTGACCTGGTCAAGGATGGCATTGAGCTTATCCACGCTGGCATTGAGGCGGTTGTAGATGTCGTCGTTGACGATCAGCTTGCCCAGGCTGCCCTGGCCCTGGGTAACGGCGGTGGCTACCTTCTGAAACTCCGCCAGTGTGGAGTTGAGCCGTTTGTAGAGAGCTTCGTCATAAATCAGCTTGCCCACCGATCCCTGGCCGCTCTGCACAAAGGAGACGATGTTGTCCACGCGCCCCAGGAGCGCCTGGATGTTCTGCAGGGTAGTCTGGCTGGCGCGCACCATGTCCTGCAAATCCGGCCGTTCGTGGATGGGGAGCACGGCGCCATCCTGTGCGGGCGGACCGTGGGCCACGCGGCTGTCAATGTCTACAAAGGTTTCGCCCAGCACGCCCTGGGTACTGAGTTCGGCCGTGGAATCGGTACGTACCGCGTCCTTAAAGCGCGTGCTTAGGGTCATCACCACCTGGACTGGGGTCAGGCCGCGACCGGCCACCACGCGGATAGCTTTTACATTGCCGATGTCCACGCCCTCCAGGCGCACGGGCGCGCCCACGCGCAAACCGGAGGCATTATCAAAATAGGAGTAGAGGGTGATTTTGCGGGTGAATAAGCCGGTGGAACCGGTCATGAGAAAGATCAGGATGATCAGGACGATGCTCGCGAAGATCACCGTCAGCCCTACCCGCAGTTCCGACCACCTCAGTTGCTTCTGGCTAGCCACCTTCTCCCCTGAAAACTAATAGCTATTCTGATGCTTTGCGCCGCGCGCCGGAATTATCTATGTAGTGGCCTGGGGTGACACCCACGCCTGGGGCGTTCCCCGAGGTCGCATTAACTGCCGTCACTCGGATTTAGGCGATGATAACAGACAGCCAAATCAGGCTCCACGGGGGAGCGGTGAGCGGCCGAATGTAACCGTCAGGAGTAAGGCTACAAGGTAGGCCAAGGCGCCGCAGGTGAGGGTAAGGTTCAAACCCACATGAATGGCGATCACAATAGCCAGGACGGAACCGAGCACACTGGAAGCCGCGTTCATGGCCCAGGCCCACTCGATGACGTTGCGGTGCGAAGGAGCGCCGTCCGCCGGGGCGATGGTCGCGTCTTCAGCCTCGACTTGATCTCCCCCAAGCCAGCGCAGCCCTGTGGGAAAGGGCATGCCCATGGCAAATCCCAGTGGAATCAGGAACAGTGCGCTGACCACCAGCTTCAGGAAAAAGGGCAGGCCAACCAGCGAACCAAGCAGATGGTGCAGCACGCCCACGTAGACCAGTAGCGCCGCTACGATGGCGACCAGCGGAATCTTCACCCGGCTGGGCCGGGAGAGCCACCTGCGGGAAACCATGCTTCCAGCGCCGCTGGAAAGCATGAGAAGAAAAATGACCACGGTCAAAGCGTAGGTAGGATTTCCCAGAAAAAGCACGAAGCGCTGGATAAACGTGATCTCCACCAGGATGTAGCCCAGGCCGACGGCAATAAAGTAAAGCAGTTGCAGGGTCCGTCCGCCCCCTCCGCCGTGCAGCGCCAGGGGCAGTACCAGGAAGAACAGCACCGCGGCAATGGAGATGAGCAGCACCATGGCCAGCACCACCACTCCCAGGTTCACTTTCCAGTCAATTCCGCGGGCCAGCAGTCGCTTGTTCAGAATTTGCCTGGTCTTCAACGTGAAGAAGAAGAACGGCGCGTTGTCAGTAACCGGCGTTACGTTGAATTTGTAGTTGCGAGCAAACCCATAAGGATCGTTGCTGGCGATGAGTTGGCCGAAGGCGTTGTCCTGCGGCTGGGAAGGCATGTACTGCGAAACCAGGTGGGTCTCAGCGAAATGCGCGCGCACCGCTGCTTCTTCTTCCGCCGTGAAGGGACTCTTCTTGGCTAAAACCAGCACGGGGCGGCCATCTACATTCAGCTCTCCCCCGGAGACGACGATAAGGTTGGGTGCGGGATTGGCTATGCCGATCTCGTGCATGGCCTGCATGGCGACCGCCACCACCCGCAAAGCTTCACGGGGCTCCTTGAACTCCCAGCGAGTGATGGCAATCATGCCATCCGGCTTGAGGTGCTCGAAATACTCCTTAAAAGCTTCGACGGTGTAAAGGTTGTTCTCGCTGAGCGCAAAAGCGCCGGCGGCGGTGGAAGCCCAGGTGTCCACCAGGGTCATCTGGATGACGTCGTAATGCTGACGGGAGTTGCGTACCCAGGAGCGGCCATCAGCGATGTGGATGTGGACCTGGGGAAGGTCATAGAGGTGATGCGTGTAGTCGGCGTAGCGTCCGCGCATCACGTCGTTGATGATGATAGGATTTATCTCAATGCCGGTGATATCGGGGCTGCCATTAGCCAAAGCCCGCATCACGTCCGGCCCACCGCCGGGCCCGATGATGGCATAGGTGCCGTGCGGGCGCACCACATTGGTGACTGATGGAGCGGTGCTCATCAGGGCTTTGTGCATCGGCGTCTGCTCCCAGGCCTTGGGGTCGAAATTCATCATGGCGCTGTTGGCGTCAGCGTCAATGACCACCCACCTGGAGCCGTTCAACTTGCGGTCCACTTCGATGCGGGAAATGGCGTTCCAGCGCACAAACTCCACGGTGGACCAATCGGCGATGCGCACACCCTTGGCGTAAATAACGTCAATGAGGCGCCCGGAGTAGTTGGCGGCAATCAGAGCGGCAAGCAGGAGCGCTAAGGCCACCCCGGCACGGCGCCAGCGCGAGGAAGTGGACCAGGCAACGGCGGCGACGGCCATGGCCAGGCCGGCAAAGACCACGGTGTTGGGCCCTCCGATCCAGTTCAGCAGAGGAACCACTGCGAGACAAGCCAGGGAGCCGCCCACCAGGTCGGCGCCGTACAACTGCGGAATGCGGCGCTCTTCTCGGGCAAAAGCTACGGAAAACAGCAGGCCGGTGAAGAAGAACGGCACCGCGGAACACAAGTAAATCGCGGTCAGACGCTTGAAGTTGTAGCTGCTCAACTGCAAGGACACGCGAGTGTGCAGCACCACTTCCAGGGCGAGCACGACCGCCAACGCATTCACCAGGCACAGCAGAGCGCCGATTTTGCGCACATCGTGGGGAGCCAGCCAGTCCTGGCGCAGATAGGCGAACACTCCACCCGCGCCCAGGCCGAGCAGCGCTATGGAGATGGCCAGAAACGCGAAGTGATAGAAAAGCACCACGGAAAAAAGGCGGGTCAGCGCCAGCTCCAGCAAAAGGGCGGCGAAGCTGACCAGGGCAATGCCCGCCAGAGGCGCGGTGGCGCTTACCGGCTTAGGCTGCACCTGCTTGGGGAGAACTGCGGTCTCACTCATTGAATCCAGTTTTAAGTTTCCTCTTCAGGCTTCGAGGATCACCTGGGCAATGGCCTCCGAGGCGGTGTGCGTGAGGGAGAGCGCGAAATGTGTCGCGCCCAACCCGGCAGCGAACTCGGCCGCCTTGCCGCTGAAGACCAGGGTGGGCCGTCCACCCGGCTGCCGGCTAACCTCAATGTCGCACCACCTGACCCCGCGATTCCAGCCCGTACCCAGCGCCTTCATGGCCGCTTCCTTAGCGGCAAAGCGGGCGGCATAGCGCTCCATCCGGTTGGCCTTGGCCTCGCAATAGCGGATTTCGCCCTGGGTGTAGATGCGCGCCAGAAAGCGCTGCCCGAAACGCTCAATCGCCGCCGCTACCCGCGGCACTTCCACCACATCAATTCCGGTTCCGACAATCATGCACCCGCGCACTATGCCTTCTGTCCCGTCCTTTAGACCGGAGTTTTCTACGGTAACACAAAAGAACAGATTGATGACTGATGAATGAAGGAATGACGAATGCAACCCGCTGCCGGGCAAAATGGGCTGAGGAGTTCATTCATCATTCTTCAATCGTCATTCTTCAATTACAACAGCCGGTCGCCGCGGTAGATGATCTCCCCGTCCACGATGCGTGCTTCCGCCATCAGCTTGTGCGCGCGTACCGGCCCAGCGTCGTCAATGTGCAGCACCTCGTGGCCGTGGGCGACGAGGTAGTCAGAAACCAGCATGCGATGGCAGCGAAAGTAAACCCGCTCAGCGCACATGATGGCCGTGGGCGACTGGCCGGCGAGTTGCAGCAATTCTTCGACGGCGCGCCCGAAGGGTTCAGTCAGCATGTAGTCGGCGTAGTTGCGGAAACTATCGTTGCGCAGCGCCACATTGGGCGAGTCATCGCGCTGCTTCGTGCGGCGGCCGCCCAGGTCTTTCATCCAGACATAGGCAATGCCCGCTTTGGGCAATTCCTGCTCCAGTGCTTCGCGGTTGAAGTGGGGGAATCGCCGCGACATGGGGAAGGAGCGGATGTCCACCAGGGTGCGGATGCCGTGCGCCCGCAGGGCATCAACCAGTTCCTGCAGCGAGCGGGTGGAGTGGCCGATGGTGAAAACCGTAGCCATTGGCAATTAGCACTTAGCATCTAGCCGG
>DASYWT010000473.1:0-5902 GCA_035935775.1 Terriglobales bacterium | reverse complement strand
CTGCTCGTGTTTATCAGTTTCTCCGAGCCGCAGGTCATGCAATTGCTGGCCCACGCTCCCGAAAACCCGCTCAACATGTACCGTGTGATGGCAGCCCAGGAGATGTCGCAGCGGCGCGAGCTGCTGCTGCGCCGCCTGCGCGAGCAGGGCGCTTTCGCCCTGGAAATGCCGCCCGATCAGGTCTCCACCGCAGTCGTCAACCATTACCTGGAGATTAAGGATCGGGGACTGCTGTAATTCGCAATCAGACGTTGCCGGCAGCGTCTCCACCAATCTCACATTCCGAGGCGGAAAACCCATTCGGTAGAGGCGTAACTTGTTACGCCTCCTGTAAAAAGCCCAAACGGTGGAGACCTGACAACCTTCCCTTGTCACAACGAATGGTGATCCAGGCCACAACCGGAAAGTGATCTCGGCCACAGACAGGGCGTGATGCCCTGCGGCATAACATCACACCAGACTGTGACAAATCTGGGCCGCGCTTGTCCGCCCGGTACCGCTGCCGCCGGACACGCAACCAAGGAGGCCGGTCATGCTCCGCCGCACGGATGTGATCGGGTTTGCGGGCCTCGGCATGCTGGTAGCGGGAGCAATCCTGTTTCTTACCGGCTCGGAAGGTGAATTGACCTGGGTTTACTGGATGACTGGAACCTGTATCTGGTTTGTAGGTTTCGGGGTGCTGCTGGGATGGATCATCTGGCGCGCCGGAACCTTTTCGGAGCGCCCGGCGGTCAGGTCGGCAGCCGGCCGCAAACACTAGGCGAGGACTATGCACTCTGCACAAGAAACACAAGTGGCATCGCCGGCCCGGCGGCGGTTCTTAGGCATGCTGCTGGGCGGCGGGCTGTTTGCCTCGGCCCTGTCGTTTATCTATCCCGTCTTGCGCTACCTGGTGCCGCCCAGCCTCACCGATATGGGAGGCGATACGGTGGTGGCCGGCAAGGTGGGCGAGCTGCGGCCCAACAGCGGCAAGATCTTCCGCTTCGGCAGCCGACCCGGCCTGCTGATGCTCGGAACCGACGGCCAGTACCGCGCACTCTCGGCCACCTGCACGCACCTGAGCTGCACCGTGCAATATCGCGGGGACCTGCGCCAGGTGTGGTGCGCCTGCCATAACGGCATGTATGACCTGGCCGGCCGCAACCTGTCGGGACCGCCGCCGCGGCCGCTGGAGCAATACGACGTACACGTCCGCGGCGACGAAATCATCGTCAGCCGCCGGCGGGAGGCATAGATGGCTCCGCTGGCTCGGGTCCGAAACTGGCTGGATGAACGTTTCGGCTGGGAGGAATTGCTCGCTCCGCTCCGCCACAAAACCGTCCCGATCCATCGCTATTCCTACTGGTATTTCCTCGGCGGCATCACCCTGTTTCTCTTCGGCGTGCAGGTATGCACCGGCATCCTGCTGCTGCTTTACTACCGGCCCAGCGCCAACGAAGCGTTCGAGAGCGTGCAGTACCTGATAACACAGGTGCAGTTCGGATGGCTGGTACGCTCGGTTCACTCCTGGGCCGCCAACCTGATGATCTTTACCGCTTTTCTGCACATGTTCAGCGTGGTGTTCCTGCGCGCCTACCGCAAGCCGCGCGAGCTGACCTGGGTGAGCGGCATGCTGCTGCTATTCCTGGCCATGGGCTTCGGCTTCAGTGGCTACCTGCTGCCCTGGAACACGCTGGCTTTTTTCGCCACCAAGGTTGGGACCGATATTGCCGGCCAGGTGCCCTTCGTTGGCCATCGCCTGATGATTTTCCTGCGCGGCGGCGAGGAGGTGACCGGAGCCACGCTGAGCCGGTTCTTCGGCTTCCACGTGGCGGTACTGCCTGGGCTGACCACTCTGCTGGTGGGCGTTCACCTGCTCTTGATCCAGCGCTTCGGCATCAGCGTGCCGTCGCGGATTGAGCCGGAATGGAGAGCCCTGCCACCGGAGAAGCGCGAGATGCGCTTTTTCCCCAACTTCCTGTTGCGCGAACTGATGGCGTGGTACATCGCTCTTGGTGTGCTGGGCGCCCTGGCTGCGTTTTCGCCCTGGGGCCTGGGCACTAAGGCCGATCCTTTTGCCCCCGCTCCCGCCGGTATCAAGCCGGAGTGGTACTTCCTGTTCATGTTCCAGACGCTCAAGCTCATTCCCGCCAAGCTGGGCATGCTGGATGGCGAGGTGGTGGGCATTCTTACTTTTTCCCTGGCCGGGCTGATCTGGTTGCTGGTGCCCTTCCTGGACGGCACCAAGCGGACACAGCGGCTGGTCACGGGAGCGGCCATGTTCGTGGTGGCTTACATGGGAACCATGACGGCATACGGTTATGCGGCTAAATAGAAGCCTCGGTGCGGTACTCGTGCTCGCGGCAGCGGTCACGCTGACCCAGGGGCAGCAGCCCAATAGCTGCGTGGATTGCCATTCCGCGCTGGAGGGTGAACTGCACGTTACCCCGGAGCAATTCGCTCAGGACATTCACGCCCAGAAGGGTCTCACCTGCGCCAGCTGCCACGGCGGCGATCCCAGCAAAACTGACGAGAGTGCTATGAGCAAGGCCGCCGGCTTCAAAGGCAGAATTGAGCGCGCCGCCGTGCCCAAGCTGTGCGGCTCCTGCCATTCCGACCCCGGGTTCATGCGCCAGTACAATCCGTCGCTGCGCACTGACCAGCTCAGCCAGTACCAGACCAGCGTCCACGGCAAGCGACTGGCGGCAGGCGACACCAAGGTAGCGGTCTGCACCGACTGCCATGGCGTCCACGACCTGCGTCCGGCCAGCGATACCCGCTCCAAGGTTCACCCCCTGAACATCGCCACCACCTGCTCCCGTTGCCACGGCGATACGCAATACATGGCGGCTTACAAGATTCCCACCAATCAGTTCGCCTCCTATAAAACCAGCGTGCATCATGAGGCCATGGTTGAACGGGGCGACCTGAGCGCCCCCACCTGTACGACTTGCCACGGAAACCATGGGGCGACGCCGCCGGGCGTGGGTTCGGTGGCGAACGTCTGCTCCACCTGCCACGTTTTCCAGGCGCAACTCTTCGACGCCAGCCCGCATAAGGCGGCCTTTGCCTCGGCGGGTCTGCCCGGCTGTGTGACCTGCCATAGCAATCACGGGATCAGCAAGCCCGGCGACGCTATGCTGGGTACCAGTGCGCAGTCGGTCTGCACCAACTGCCACACTCAAGGCGACGCTGGTTACAAAGTTGCCGGCGACTTGCAGCAGCAGGTTTCCGGGCTGGAAGCTTCGATAACGCGCTCCGACCGCATCCTGAACCGGGCTGAATCTTCCGGCATGGAGGTGAGCCAGGCGCGCCTGGAGCAGGACCAGGCACGCGACGCGCTCACCAAGGCGCGCGTGAGCGTGCACACTTTCGCCGCAGCTCCAGTGCGCGCCGACGTGGATTCCGGGCTGAAGATCACCGCCAAAACCTTCGGCGAAGGCCAAGGCGCCCTGCGTGAGCGCGACTATCGCCGCACCGGCCTCGGCATGTCGCTGGTGGCGATTGTGTTCGTGGTGGCGGCCCTGAAACTCTATATTCGGGAGATCGAGAAAAACGGGAAAAGCGGTAGTTAGTAGGTGGTAGCTGGTAGTTCGTGTCGGTGCCAAGCTCCAACTACCAACTACTAGCTACCAGCTACTTTTCCGCCCCTCTCAGCAGATTTCTTTTCATAGACTCCCCTTCACCTCTCCTCTTGCTTCCCTCACACTCCCCTGTGATACACTTCCGGCCCAACAAGCAACTCCGAATTTCGCGCGCTCACAACAAGGGTTTTTGCAGCGCAATTTTCGAACCTGGGAGGCGAGGGGATGGGCCTGGCACTACTGCTGATTATCTGGCTAATCACCTTCTTCAGTTCCTACTTCTTCGTAGCCCACGCCTGGTGGCCACACGCAATTTCGGCAAGCGCTCCCTACATTGACCACCAGTGGCACCTGACTTTCATCGCCATGGGCGTGGTCTTCGTGGCTGCTCAGGTAACCCTGGGGCTGGCCGCGTGGCGCTTTCGCGACCGGGGCGACAGCCGCAAAGCCAGTTATTCGCATGGCAACAACAAGCTGGAGCTAACCTGGACGGTACTGACAGCAATCCTTTTTCTGGGACTGAATGCCATCGGCAGCCCCATCTGGGCAGCCGAGCGTTTCCGGCCCGCCGACCAGGGTGCCATGAAAGTGGAGGTTACAGGCTTGCAGTTCGCCTGGTACTTCCGCTATCCCGGACCGGACGATAAATTCGGAAACACGCGGCCGGAGCTGGAGGATGCTTCTCTGGGCGGCCTCAGCGCCCTGGGGGTGGATCCGGCCGACCCGGCTTCCAAGGATGATGTGGTAAGCGGCATCATGGAGCTTCCGGTCAACCGCGAAGTGGACCTCACCTTGCGCGCCCAGGATGTGATTCACAGCTTTTTTGTTCCCGCCATGCGCTTCAAGCAGGACGCCGTGCCTGGGCTGATGATCCACATGCACTTCCGCCCCGAGCAAACCGGCGACTATGAAATCGCTTGCGCCGAGCTTTGCGGCCTGGGGCACTACAAAATGCACGGCATCATGCGGGTGGTGAGCGAACAGGATTTCGAAAAATGGTTGGCGGGACGGGAGGCTGATAAACAATGACGCAGGCACACGGCCCGGCAGGGAGTGCACCGGCCGCGGTTCCCGGACACGCTCCGACCGGATTTATCCGTAAATACATCTTCAGTCTGGACCATAAGGTCATCGGCATCCAGTACTACTTCCTGGCTCTGAGTGCCGTTTGTGTGGGCATGATTCTTTCCCTGGCCATGCGCATTCACATGGTGTGGCCGGACGCCTCCATTCCCTTTTTCGGCGCCATCAAGCCGGAGCAGTACCTGACGCTGATGACCATGCACGGCACCATCATGGTCTTCTTCGTGCTCACCACGGCTCCGCAGAGCGGCTTCGGCAACTACTTTCTGCCCATCCAGATTGGGGCGCCGGACATGGCCTTCCCCACTCTGAACATGCTCTCCTTCTGGACCACGTTCCTGTCGTTTGCGGTGATGATCTCGGCTTTCTTTGTGGCTGGCGGCGCGCCGCTCTCGGGCTGGACTAACTACCCCACGCTGAGCGCTATCCCCCTGGCCGGACCGGGCGAGGGCCTGGGTGAAGATCTGTGGTTGATAAGCATCGCACTGTTCTGCGTCGCCTCCATGATGGGCGCGCTGAACTTCATCACCACCACGCTGGACCTGCGTGCCAAAGGCATGACCCTGATGCGCATGCCTCTAACCTGCTGGTCGTGGTTTATCACGGCCATTCTTGGCCTGCTGGCTTTCGGCGTGCTGCTGGCTGGCGGCATTCTGCTGCTCATGGACCGCAACCTGGGCACCAGCTTCTTCGTGCCCGGAGGGTTGGTGGTCAGCGGTGTGCCGGTGCAGCATAGCGGGGGCTCGCCTTTGTTGTGGCAGCACCTGTTCTGGTTTTTCGGCCATCCCGAGGTGTACATCGCCATCCTGCCCGGCATGGGCGTAGCTTCGCAGCTGCTTTCCACCTTCTCCCGCAAACCTATCTTCGGCTACCGGGCGATGGTGTACGCCATGATGGCCATCGGCATCCTGGGATTCATGGTCTGGGGCCACCATATGTTCATGAGCGGCATGAGCCCCTACTCGGCCTTTGCCTTCTCCTTCATGACTATGGCTATCGGCGTGCCTTCGGCCATCAAGACGTTTAACTGGCTGGGCACCATGTGGAAGGGCAAGATCCGCTTTACCCCGCCCATGCTGTTCGCCATCGGGTTCGTCTCGCTGTTCGTTTCCGGCGGATTAAGCGGCCCCTTCCTGGCGCAGCCGGCCATTGACATCCCGCTGCACGACACCTACTTCGTGGTGGCTCACTTCCACCTGATCATGGGCGTGGCGGCCATCTTCGGCATCTTCGCCGCCACCTACTACTGGTTCCCC
>DASYWT010000472.1:0-7119 GCA_035935775.1 Terriglobales bacterium | reverse complement strand
AGTTGCCAACGAAGGCGCCCTCCACGACAGCCTTGACGGCATCGGCCGGACCCCCGCTCCCCAAACGCTCCGGGCTTAGGAAGGCGAAGCTGCGAATGCTTCTGGGCTTCAAAAAGCGGGCCGCCGTTCCGGTGAGCCTGCGCAGTTCGTAGCCCGAGAAGTTGGCGGCTTTGCCGCCGCCCACCAGAAGCAAGCGCCTGGCCTTCAGTCCCTGTGGACGGTGGACCATGGTGGCTTCGAAAATCTTGCCGGTCACTTCGCCGGAGGCCAGCAGATCAGCGGCAGCAGCGGTGACGGCTTGGTCGCTGGTTTCCAGTGCGGGATTGGGCTTGCCATTGGCGCTGCAGTCCAGGACCACTGCGACCAGGCACTCGGTTTCAATTTGGCTGGGAGCGGCGAAGGAAATTTCGGTTTTCATGGCGTCAATTTCTAGGTTAGCGAAAGGGCAGAAGGTTTGTCATCTGCGCCGAGCCGGGCTCACCACAGAGACACAGAGGCACAGAGAAATGCAAGGCCATGATCGGGCCCTTGCGCCCCAGACCGACAGAGACTTAACTTGTTACGTCTCTACCTGGACTGCATCTGTGGTTCATATCAAATCGGAGGGTGTGGAGACGCCTTCATTTTGCGTCCAGCACGCCCTGCTCCAGGATGGGACGCTGGTTGAGCATAAGGCGCTCTTGTAAATCGGAAAATTCAACCCAGCAGGGAATACCTTCCCAGGAAGGACGCAACTCGCCTTCTGCTTCCACCAGAAAAACTGAAACTCGGGACGGGTAGGGAATGGCCGTGGTGTAGCGGAGCAGGAGCGCGTGCGAGGTCAGGCGCAGGCCGGTTTCTTCCAGTAGTTCACGGGCCAGAGCGTGCTCGTCCGATTCCCAGAAGTGTGCCAGGCCCCCGGGAAAGGCGAGACCCAGGCCGTCGCTGCGCTCGACGACCAGAAAACGGTGGTCGCGGCGAATCACGGCGGCTGAACCGCGCAGCGCGCCGAAGATGGGGAAGCGACCGTAAACCGCGATGCAGGTTCTGGAAATTACGCCAAACAGCCGCTGCTGCAAGCTCCAGGCCACGGTACTAGGGGTATCAGCCTACTACAGCTATGCGTTTTCAAGCGGGCCGCCGCGGATCTCAACGGGGACAGGGCTCGATTCGCACGGGCGTCTTCTACCTCCTAGAAGGCACCTTTGCCCTCCAACTTTCTAATAACGGCGATTGTGCTACTTGCCGGAGCACTAGCGATGGTGCCGGCCGTATTGCTGGCGTCCGGTCCCGCTGCATGTCATAAGGAAAGCTTATGGACTGTATAAATATCATAAGCTTGACTAATCAGTTTTGACCTGCCATAGTGCCGGATACGCCTTGCCTCTTCCAGCCGGGCCAGCAATCGCAAAACAGGTTCTGATGTCCAGCCACAACGGAAAACGCCGCAGCGCCCCTCTTGTCGCCGGGTGGAACCGCGCGCCCGCCCGGGCCATGCTGCACGCCGCCGGCTTCAGCCGGGAAGATTTGGAAAAGCCGCTGATCGGAGTGGCCAACACCTGGATTGAAATCGGCCCCTGCAACCTGCACCTGCGCGACTTGGCTGAGTACGTGAAGCAGGGCATTCGCGAGGCAGGCGGTACCCCCCTGGAGTTCAATACGGTTTCCATTTCTGACGGGATCACCATGGGCAGCGAGGGCATGAAGGCCTCGCTGGTGAGCCGGGAGGTGATCGCCGACTCTATCGAACTGGTGGGGCGGGGAAACATGTTCGATGGCATGATCGCGCTTTCCGGCTGCGACAAGACCATTCCGGGTACGGTAATGGCGCTGTGCCGGCTGGATATTCCGTCGCTGATGATTTACGGCGGCTCCATCGCACCGGGCAAATTCGAAGGCAAAGACGTTTCCATCCAGGACGTGTTTGAGGCGGTGGGAGCGCACGCGCGGGGCACGATGTCCAACGAGCGGCTGGCCTGCCTGGAGGATAACGCCTGCCCCGGCGCGGGCGCCTGCGGCGGGCAGTTCACGGCGAACACGATGGCAATGGCGACGGAATTTCTGGGAATTTCCCCTCTGGGGAGCGCCAGCGTGCCGGCTACCGATTCGGCAAAACATGAAGTCTGCCGGTGGGCGGGAGCGCAGGTGATGGAGCTTTACCGGCGCGACCTGCGTCCCAAGGCGATCATCACTCGTGAAGCGCTGGAGAACGCGATTGCCAGCGTGTGCGCCTCCGGCGGCTCCACCAATGCCGTGCTCCATCTGCTGGCCATTGCCGCGGAAATGGGCATTGAGCTGAGCATTGACGACTTCAATCCCATCAGCAAAAAGATTCCACTGCTGGCCGACCTGAAGCCGGCGGGCCGCTTCATGGCGACCGATTTGTATCGCGCAGGCGGCACGCGGCTGTTGGCCAAGCGGCTGCACGAGGCGGGGCTGCTACATTCCAACGCGATGACCACCTCGGGGCGAACGCTGGGACAAGAGGCGGCGGATGCCAAGGAGACGCCCGGGCAGGAAGTGGTTCGTCCGGCTGCGAAGCCTTTGAGTTCGACCGGCGGCTTAGCCATCCTGAAGGGCAATCTGGCGCCGGAGGGCTGCGTGGTCAAGGTTGCGCATCACCATGGCGACAGCTTCCGCGGGCCGGCGCGCGTGTTCGACAGCGAAGAAGCGGCATTTGCGGCCGTGGAGAAGAACCAGCTGAAGCCCGGCGACGTGGTGGTGATTCGCTACGAAGGGCCGCGCGGCGGGCCGGGTATGCGGGAGATGCTGGTGGTAACGGCGGCGATTGTGGGCGCGGGCCTGGGCGAATCGGTAGCGCTGATCACCGACGGCCGCTTTTCCGGCGCCACTCGCGGGCTCATGATCGGCCACGTCGCCCCGGAAGCCTTTGTGGGTGGGCCGATCGCAGCGGTGCAGGACGGCGACATGATCAGCATTGACCTGGCGCGGCGCGAATTGACCGTGGAACTCAGCCAGGGGGACCTGACGGCGCGGTTGCGGAAGTGGACGGCGCCGGCGCCGCGCTTCACCCGCGGCGTGTTCGCCAAATATGCCAGCCAGGTTTCCTCGGCTTCCGAGGGCGCGATTACCACGCCGGCAGCGGCGGCGGAAATGGCAACCGCAAAATATTAATCATGACCAAGGAACGCAAAACCGGAGCAGAGATCATCTGGAGGTGCCTGGAGCGCGAAGGCGTGAAGCACGTCTTCGGCTATCCCGGAGGCGCCATTCTTCCCGCCTACGACGCACTGCAGCACAGCTCGATTCACCACGTGCTGGTGCGGCACGAGCAGGGGGCCACGCACATGGCCGACGGCTACGCGCGCGCCTCCGGCGGCGTGGGCGTGGCCATTGCCACCTCGGGCCCCGGCGCCACCAACATGGTGACCGGCATCGCTACGGCCATGATGGATTCCTCGCCCATCCTGTGCATTACCGGGCAGGTTGGCAGCAAGCTGATTGGCTCAGATGCGTTCCAGGAAACGGACATCACCGGCATCACCCTGCCCATAACCAAGCACAATTACCTGGTGACGCACGCCAATGAACTGGCGCGCACGATTCGAGAGGCGTTCTACATCGCGAAATCGGGGCGTCCCGGGCCGGTGCTGATTGACGTGACCAAGGACGCGCAGCAGTCGAGCTGCGACTTCGACTGGGAGGCGGCGGCGCCGCAGCTTCCCGGATACCGTCCCGACCTTTCGCCCACCGCCGATGAATACGAGCAGGCGATGGAATTGATTCATCAAGCTAAACGCCCGGTGATCCTCGCCGGCCACGGCATCCTGGTTTCCAGAGCCGGCGGGGAACTCCTGCAATTCGCCGAGCGGGCGCAAATACCCGTGGCGCTGACGCTGCTGGGGCTGGGCGCGTTCCCCGCTTCGCACCAGCTTAACTTGGGCATGATGGGCATGCACGGCGAGGCCTGGGTGAACACCATGATCCAGGAAGCCGACCTGCTGATCGCTCTGGGCATGCGCTTCGATGACCGGGTGACGGGCAACATTAAGACGTACGCGCGCAATGCCAAAAAGATTCACGTGGAAATTGATCCCGCGGAGATCAACAAGAACGTGCGCGTAGATGTGGCGCTGGTGGGCGACCTGAAAGAAGTCTTGCGGGAGTTGCTGGAGGAACTGGAGCCTTGCGAACACCGGGAGTGGCTGGACTACCTGAAGAAGCTGAAGGGCGACTCCGCGGTGCGCGACATTCAGAACTTGCCCGATAGCGGGCACCTCTATGCGGCGCACGTGATCAACGATTTGTGGCGGACCACCGAAGGCAAGGCGCTGGTGGTGACCGACGTGGGCCAGCACCAGATGTGGGAGGCGCAATACTACCACCACGAGAGCCCGCGCTCGCTGATTACTTCCGGCGGGCTGGGCACCATGGGCTTCGCGCTGCCGGCGGCGATCGGCGCTAAAGTGGCGCGGCCGGAAGCCGAGGTGTGGGTGGTGGTGGGCGATGGCGGCTTCCAGATGACCATGAGCGAACTGGCCACCATGGTGCAGGAAAAACTCAAGGTCAACATCGCCATCATCAACAACGGCTACCTGGGGATGGTGCGGCAGTGGCAGGAATTTTTCTACGACCGGAACTACGAGTCCACGCCGCTGCTGAACCCGGATTTCGTGAAGCTGGCGGAGGCTTTCGGCATACGCAGCGCCGCAGTGGAGCAGCGCGCCGAAGTGGAGCCGGCCATCCAGGCCGCGCGCCAGCACGACGGGCCAGTGCTGATTGATTTCCAGGTGGAGCAGGAAGATTCGGTTTACCCCATGGTGGCGGCGGGCGCCGATCTGCACCAGATGATCCGGCGGCCCAGCGTGCTGGTGGAAACCGCCGCTGACGAGTAAAAGGCAAACCATGCTGAATACGTTCGTGGTTTACGTGGAAGACAAACCAGGCGTGCTGACGCGGGTGGCATCGCTGTTCCGCCGGCGCGCGTTCAACATTGACTCGCTCACCGTGGGGCGCACGGAGAAGGCTGGCGTTTCGCGCATGACCATCGTGGTGGATACCGACGAAACGGGAGCGCGGCGGCTGGAAGCGCACCTCTATAAGCTGATCAACGTGCTGCTGGTGGAGAACGTGACGGCGGAGGCGGCGGTGTACCGCGAGCTGGCCATGATTCGCGTGAAGGCGACCGCGGCGCAGCGTTCGCACATCATGGACCTGGTGGAGGTGTTTCGCGCTAAAGTGGTGGACGTTTCGCCGGATTCGATGATGATTGAAATTACCGGCACGGACGATAAGATTGACGGTCTGCTGCATGTGCTCGAGGGCTATGGCGTGCTGGAAATGGTGCGCACCGGGCGGGTTGCCATGCGGCGCGGCGCCAAGGCGGCGGGAGCGAGCGCGGGCGCGGATTCAGTGGATGCGGCACCGGCTTCAGGCACGATTTCGTATTCAGTTTAAGTAGCGCCGGCCTCTGGCCGGCTGTCGCGAGGGCATCTTGCCCTCGTTGCTGCGGGCGAGACGCCCGCAGGACAGCCACCGGGACTGCGGCGTTACGGATTCACAAAAAACGAAAGGAACTCCTCCATGGCCAAGATTTATCACGACGAAGATGCGGATGTTGCCCTGATCCGCACGAAGAAAGTTGCCATCATCGGCTACGGCTCGCAAGGCCACGCCCATGCTCTCAATCTGAAGGACAGCGGGGTGAACGTGCGCATTGGGCTGCACGAAGGCAGCCGCTCGCGCGCCAAAGCGCAGGCCGCAGGGCTGACCGTCACTTCGGTCAGCGAAGCCGCCCGCTGGGGCGACGTGGTCATGATCCTGATCCCCGACACCACCCAGCCGGAAGTTTACGAAAACGAAGTTCGTCAACACCTGACTCCGGGCAAGACGCTGATGTTCGCCCACGGTTTCAACATCCGTTACGGCACCATTACGTGTCCGAAGGACGTGGACGTGACCATGGTGGCGCCCAAGGCGCCTGGGCACCGCGTGCGCGAAGTGTTCGTGGAAGGCGGAGGCACGCCGGCGCTGCTGGCCGTGCACCAGGACGCCAGCGGGCACGCACGCGAGCAGGCGCTCTCCTACGCCAAAGCGATTGGGGCGACACGCGCCGGAGTGCTGGAGACCACTTTCACCGAAGAAACCGAAACCGATTTGTTCGGCGAACAGGCGGTGCTGTGCGGCGGCGTGAGCGAACTGATCAAGGCCGGTTTCAACACGCTGGTGGAAGCCGGCTATCAGCCGGAGATTGCGTACTTTGAGTGCCTGCACGAACTGAAGCTGATTGTGGACCTGATCTATCGCGGCGGTCTGAACTACATGCGCTATTCGGTGAGCGATACCGCCGAGCACGGCGACTATACCGGCGGATCGCGCGTGATCACCGACGAGACGCGCGCCACCATGCGGCAGATGCTGCGCGAAATCCAGGACGGCACCTACGCGCGCAAGTGGATCGAGGAGAACAAAACCGGGCGGGAGTGGTTCGACGCCAAGCGCGCCAGCGAGCAAGAGCAACTGATCGAAGAAGTCGGCGTTCGCCTGCGGGCCCTGATGAAGTTCCTCGACCCGGTCGTGGTAAAGCAGGAGAGCAAGCGCAGCGCGGTGCCGGCGTAGGAACGCCATAACCACACCTTCTGTCATCCTGAGCGGAGTGGGCGGATTCGCTTGCGGATCGGCCGACGCAGTCGAAGGACCCCGTGTTCGTCGCGCACCATTTCAGCCGTTCGAAGGAGTTCTTCATGCCTTTTTCTCAATGGATGAAGAACTCCTTTTGGCAGCTGGCACATCCTCCCCGTGTAGGGATCCTTCGATTCGGGCGTGGGCCCTCGCTCAAGATGACAAGGACAAAAGGAGTGAGTGCGTTGACAGCAGCCTGCGGGGCAGGTATATTCACTCACCATGCATGCGGTGCGATTTAGCTGGCGGTGGTTTTACCGCTACTTCTTTGAGAGTAGCGGCGCCGGCGAACCGTGTGCCCGGGCATCGTAAATAAGCCCAAAGGTTCTAGCCAAAGCAGCCGCGATCTCTCGGGGATCGCGGCTTTTTATTTTGTACGGCAAAACGGCTTTACGGAGAGATGGGTGCTGAACATGGAAACGCAAGGTCCTTCGGCTCGGACCGGTTCTGTATTACCGGTCCTCGCTCAGGATGACAAGCGGGGGAGGGCAGCCGCGC
>DASYWT010000471.1:0-47914 GCA_035935775.1 Terriglobales bacterium | reverse complement strand
CCCGATTTCCCGCTGTGGCCCGCCTGCGCTCCGCCCGTGTCCGTAGTTTGCGGCAGATAGTCGCCGGAAAAATAGATCACCTGGTACTTGGGGTGCACTGGGGGCGTGAAGGTTTGCATGAACTGCAGGGTGCTGGGCAAGGTTATGATGACCAGGAGCAGGGCGAACTCCATCACCCAGGCCACCACCATCCCCGACATCGGAAACAGGCCTGCGCGGCACTCTCCCTGCAAATGCCGCGGAGAGCGCTGCATGGCCGGCGACAGCGCCGTGGCAAAGGACTTCCAGCGCGACTCCCACTCAATCAGGAAATTAGGAGGCTCAGGCGCCCGCGACATTACCGGCAAAGTCGCGCTCATACCGCCTCCACTTTTTTCTGCACGCCTTTCTGCACGCCGAAGGATATCTCAATCTGGTCCCCAACCGTGGTCCCCGTGTTCCATACCGTGTGGCAGGGAAGTTCCAGCACCGTAACCGCCTCCATGCGCACTGGCGCGATTCGCCAGGGCTTCACGTTTTCTTCGACATGAATCACGGTCTTTTCTTCATTCAGATAAATCACGTCAATGGGGTAGCGCATGGCCAGCGTGTGCACGCCATGGCTGGGCACGATCCACAGGCCATGGCCGAAGCGGAAAGCGGTCGGGTTTGTGCCCATCAGGCCTCGCAGCCGGCTCCAATGAGTGTCCGCCACCGAAAGTTCGGTGGCCAGAAACGCCTGCCGCGTTCGATTAAAGGCATATCCCTTCCGCGAATGGTTACCCGACATCCCAGCGCTCCTACGCCTGATCTTTCTGGCGGTTGTAAGCTACCAATCCCAACACCAGCAGAATCACGAGCACGGCTACCACTCCTGGCGTCATCGTTGCATCTCCGGAAGGAAGTACCGGATCAGTTGGATCGCTGCCGGGCCCAGGCTGACAAAGAACATGGAGGGGAATACAAACAGAACCAGTACCGGCACCATCTTGATGGTGGTTTTGGCGGCCGCTTCTTCCGCCCGTTGCCGGCGCTCCGTACGCAGGGAATCGGAGTGTACGCGCAACGCCTGCGCGATGCTGGTGCCGAAACGGTCAGTCTGAATCAGCACCGCCACCAGGGCTTTCAAATCGTCCACGCCCGTGCGTTCCGCCAGATTGCGCAAAGCCTCGGCGCGCGCCTTGCCCGCCCGCAGTTCCAGGTTGACCAGCCGGAACTCGTCGCTGAGTTCCGCATGGGCGTGGCGCAAGTCCTCGCCTACCCGCTGCAGCGCCTGATCCAGGCCCAGTCCGGCCTCCACGCAGATCACCGTCAGGTCGAGCGCGTCCGGCAAGCCCAGACGGATAAGGTGCTGCCGTTTCCGGATCATGCGCTTCAGCATGAAGCGGGGCAGCATGTATCCTCCCAATGGCAGAGCCACGATCAGCATGGGCGAGTTGAGGCCCATCCCCGTCGCCAGCACAAAAACCAGACCGCCAAAGGCCAGCAGCGCGCGAATGCCGAAGTAGATGGTGAGGTGATTGGGGTCGCGATAGCCCGCCTGCATGAGCAGGGCGCGGGTGGCCGAAACCTCGCTCGGCGACTTGGGCAGGGCCTTGGACAGCGGGTCCAGAACCTGCTCCACCCGCTCTTTGATCGCCGGCTTTTCCGCTTCTTCCCGCGGTTGCCAGCCCAGCGAGCGCAGGCGCGTCCCCAGCACGGAGGAAGGCGCCGCTGCCGCCGCTCCGAAAGCGAAGATCGCCGCAAACACCGTCACAAACAGCAGAACTGCCAATATCATCGCCATAGGTTCAGACCTGAATACGAATGATTTTCCGGATGAGCAGATAACCGATCGTCTGCAGAATAATTCCCGCCGCGATCAGCGCATGGCCGATGGGGTCGGTGAACAGCGGAGACATGAATCCGGGGTTCATCAGCATCATCACCACCACGATGATGGGCGGCAGGGCCATCAGCAGGATCATGGTCAGTCGTCCCTGCGCTGTGTATACCCGCACCTGGCGCAGAATCTTGAAGCGCTCGCGAATCACGTAGGAGAGCCCGTCCAGGATTTCCGCCAGGTTGCCGCCGGTTTCCCGCTGCAGCATCACCGCTGTGGCAAAAAATTTAACGTCCACGATGGGCATGCGTTCCGCCAGATTCAGCAGGGCGTCGCGCAGCGGCAGACCGAATTTTTGCTCCTCGAACAACTTGCGGAACTCTCCCGCTACCGGTTCTCCCATCTCCGTGGCCAGCAACTCCAGAGCGGTGGGAAAAGCGTGTCCCGCGCGCACTGCGCGTGCCAGCGTGTCAATGGCTTCGGGAAACAACTCCTCGAATTTGGCGAAACGGCGCGCGCGCATGTAGGAAACGTAGCCGTAGGGCAAAAACAGCCCCATCAGCGCCGCCACTCCGGCGAACAGCGGGGAGTCGGTGAGCAGCAGCAGCAACACCCCGCAAGTCACGCAGGAACAGATGGTCAGCAGCAGGAACTTGCCCGCCTTTATTTTTACGTCGGCCTGCGAAAGGAAGTGCTGCACCTTGGCCATGCGCGGCCACTGCTGCAGCAAACGGTTGAGCGCGGGGATGTCGCTCATCAGTTCGTCGCGCAGCAGGAGCAGCTCTTCCGAAGGCTGGCGTTCGCTGGCCGTTTGCACCGTGGCCAGGCGTTCCCGCAGCAGGCGGGCATGCGAACGCCGTTCGTCAAACAGCGACGCCACGGCAAACACGCCGGCTGCCACCAGCACGAAAACTACAACCGCAATCAACGCCATAATCATGCTTGTACTCCCCGCCTCAACCCTGGCTTCATACCTCGACTACCGATTCGAAAACCGCCGGACGTACGCGGCAGCCCGCCGCCGCCAGCCGGTCGGTGAACTTGGCGCGGATGCCCGTGGACTTGAATAAGCCCTTCACCTTTCCGCCCTCCGCCAGTCCCTTGCGCTCGAATACGAAAATGTCCTGCATGGAAATGACCTCGCTCTCCATGCCCGTGATCTCGGAAACCGTGGTCACCTTGCGCGTGCCGTCGGCCATGCGGGCAATCTGCACCACCGCGTGGATGGCGGAGGAAATCTGCTGCCGCACCGCCCGCTCCGGGATGTTCAGGTTGGCCATGGACACCATGTTCTCGATGCGCGACAGCGCGTCGCGCGGCGAGTTGGCGTGCACCGTGGTCAGCGAGCCTTCGTGGCCGGTGTTCATGGCCTGCAGCATGTCGAAAGCTTCCTCGCCGCGGACTTCGCCCACCACTATGCGGTCGGGACGCATACGCAGGCTGTTGATCACCAGCTGCCGCTGGCGAATGGCGCCTTTGCCTTCAATGTTGGGCGGGCGCGTCTCCAGCCGCACCACGTGCTCCTGCTTGAGCTGCAATTCGGCCGCGTCTTCAATGGTCACGATGCGTTCTGAATTGGGGATGTAGCCGGAAAGCACGTTCAGCAGCGTGGTTTTGCCGGCGCCCGTGCCCCCCGAGATCAGCAGGTTCAGGCGCCCTTTGACCATGGCCGCCAGCAGTTCCAACATGGGCTCCGTCATGGATTTGTTTTCGATCAGGTTGCGCGCCGTCAGCGGGTCGCGCCCGAAACGGCGGATGGAGAGCGCCGGCCCATCCACCGCCAGCGGCGGAATGATGGCGTTCACACGCGAGCCGTCGGGCAGGCGCGCGTCCACCATGGGCGACGATTCGTCCACCCGGCGGCCTACGCGGGAGACGATGCGGTCAATGATCTGCATCAGGTGCTGGTCGTCCTTGAAGGTCAGACCGGTCGGCTCCAGCTTGCCGTTGCGCTCGATGTACACCTGGTTATAGCGGTTGACCAGAATATCGGAGATGCTGGGATCCTTGAGCAGCGGCTCCAGCGGGCCCAGGCCGAAGATTTCGTCCAGGATTTCCCGCGCCAGGCGCTCGCGCTCGGCGAAGCTCAAAGGCACCGCCTCGCCGTTCACCGAGTTGCGGATCAGCACCAGCACTTCCTCGCGCGCGGCATCGCTGGGTGCGCGTCCCAGCTTCTCCAGATTCAGCCGGTCGAG
The DNA here is from genome assembly GCA_035935775.1 of Terriglobales bacterium. Classification (GTDB taxonomy): domain Bacteria; phylum Acidobacteriota; class Terriglobia; order Terriglobales; family Acidobacteriaceae; genus JAICWP01. The sequence goes on along the minus strand of DASYWT010000471.1, from coordinate 43,918 downwards.
GATCTTGCGGTGCAGGTCGGCTTTGACCTGCTGGTATTCCGTGCGCTCGAATTGTGTTCCCGTTCCTATTCCACCCATGCCTTGCTCCTAGACAGTTTTGAACAACGACCACCCGCCGCGCTTGCCGCTGTCGTCCGCTTCGGTCAGCGTTGCCGCCAGCCCAGTGAACGAGCGCGCGACTTCGGAGTGGTTTTGCTGAATCACCGGCACGCCGCGGTCAATGGAATTGGAAACCGCGACATAGTGATTGGGGATCTTCCATAACAGCTTCACGCCCGTGGCCGCCTCGGCGTCGCTTTCGCTGAAACCGGGAATCTTGCGGAAACGGTTCAACACCAGCCGCACCCGGTCGCGTCCGCCCGATTCGCCCAGGTACTGCAGCACCCGGGCCGCGCTCCACAGCGAGGCCACATCGGTGTGCGCTACCAGCAGCACGTATTCGGAAAGGTTGCACACCAGGCGCGTGGCCGCATCCAGCCGGGTCGAGCTGTCCACCACGATGTAGTGGTAGTGGCTCACCAGAAGGTCGAACAGCGCGGCAAATTCGCTGGTCGTGGGCTCAATCGAGGTCGGCGTGCTTGTCCCCGCCAGCAGGTGCAGTCCGTCGGGGTGCCGGGTCATGAAGCTCTCCAGCAGCGAGCCGTCCATGCGGTGCAGGTTGCGCAGCGCGTCGGCGATGGTGAACAGCGGTTTCACGTTCAGGTGCAGGGCCGCATGCCCCAGCGGCGCCAGGTCCACCAGCGCCACGTTGCCGTGCGCCGAGTGCAGCGAAAGGGCGATGTTGACGGCCACCGTCGTCGCTCCCGTGCCTCCCTTGGCGTTGACTACGCTGAATACTTTGCCCCGCCGCCCGCTTTGCCCGTGCTTGCGCTGCGCCGCGGTCAGCCGCACAAACGCTTCCAGCAGGGCGGTGGTGGTGGTCGGCCGCTCGATGTACTCCCGGGCTCCCGCGCGCATGGCGTTCACAATCACCTGCGGCTGCGACATGCTGCCTACGGCGAACACCGCCGCGTTGCTGACCTCCGCCCGCAGCGTCTCAATGGCTCGAATCGCCGCCGTGGCCGTGGCGTCGTTGGGGATGTCCACCAGCAGCACGTCCGGGCCCACCCCATGGATCCTCCGCAACAGCGGATCGGTGGCGGCGACCGGAAACGCGGCGCAGCTGTGCACCGTGCGGGCTACGTTGGTGCCGTCCACCAGCACCTGCAGCACCGAACGCTGTTCGTCGTCGGTCGCCAGAATTACGACTGCCAATTCAGCCATCGTTCACTACCTTCCCTGGGAAAAGCCGTGCCAGCTTGCCCTTTCGTCTTCACTCCCGTCCTCAGGGCCCCTGGATCAAACGAATCGGTATCGCCGTCGGTCCTGTGCCTGTCCCCGGTCCCACCCCCTGGGCCGAGCCGCAGGCGCTGGCATTTACCAAATGGGCCGTGATGTTGCCCTGGTTGTCCGGCACATTGTCCACAAAAAATTCCGCAAACCCGATCAGCGGAATGGACTGCTTCCCCGGCTGCAGGTTCCATTTGCAATTGTCATAAATCGGCGCTGTAATCAGCGACTGGCTGGTGTCCCGCAGCTGCGAGCAGTTGCCCTGGTAACAGTATTGGAAGTCGGGGCTGGGATTGGTCGGCACCGGCGGCGCCGGATTATCCGCCGACCATACATCGGGCGGAGCTCCGATCAGGTCCGCGATCCCGCTGTAAGTCTTTTGCGTCATCTTGCCGTTCTCCACCGGCAGGCTGTTGCCGCATTTTCCGGTGAAATTCTGCAGGATATTTGTGTCCACGCCGCAATTCGGATCGTTCAGGCAGTGCCCGATGGTGCAGCTGTAGGTGTTGGCTCCGGAGCCGAAGTCGAGACTGAAATACTGGCTGGGAACGCCGTCGTTCTTCCATGTCTGCGAAGTCACGGGCCGCAGTTGCATTTGCGTCCCCAGCCGGGTCAGCGCGTATCCCGTCATCTGCGGCGCCCCGGTTTCAGGGTCGGTCACGTTGGGGTTGAAAATGGCCTCGGTGTAGGTTGGGGGATTGGGCGAATTGGGAGGCACCCCGCACCCCGCCGTCAGATCGCTCGCCAGCACCGTATTGGAAACAAAAAACGGTTTCAGGCAGTGACTCCCTCCCGCCTGGCCGCTGGCTTCCGCGGTTGCCCGCGTGTTCACGGCCACCGCGTTCCAGCCGATGGCGCGGGCGAAGAACGTGCCGACACTGGCCGCCCCCGTGCGCGCGATATAAACCGTCACCCGCCGATTGGTGCTGTCCACGCACACGCCCGTGCCGGCATTCGTCGCCGGGCAGGGTGACGCGGTCATCGCCGTCCCGAAATCCGCCGCCGTCAGAGTCTGCCCCAGAATGTGGTTCTGCACCGCGGTTGAAACGGCGGAATTGGCTACGGTGGTCACCGCCGGATTGGGCGAGTTGGCAAACACGAAGGCCCCCGCCAGCGCGCCCGCGTCGGCGGCGTGCTGCGCGCTGGTCCGCGCCGTGTACAGAACCCCCAGATCAATGGCCAGCGCGGCAAAAGCGAACAGCACCACGATGAACAGCGCCACCAGGGGCAGCGTCATCCCTCGTTCCCGCCGGCCACTGCGCCCGCCTTTCATTTGCCGCCTCCGGGCTTGGATCCGTCAAATTTGTTCTTGTCCAGGAACGGCCGCGGATTCTCCGGCAAAGGCGGCGCCACCCGGTCCGGAGACACCTTCTTGGCCGTCACCAGCACCATCAGCTCGGAGTTGCTCTTCAGCAGGCTCTTGCTGCGGAACAGGTTGCCCAGGATCGGGATGTCGCCCAGGCCGGGAATCTTGCTCATCTGGTTGGTCACCCGGTTGTCCATCAGCCCGGCGATCACAAAGCTCTGCCCGTCCTGCATCTGGAACTCGGTTTCCGCCTTGCGCGTGCTCAGCGCCGGCACCGTGAATCCGGAGATGGTCAGCGCGTTGGCGAAGTCCAGGGCGCTCACTTCCGGCGCCACCTTCAGGTGAATGTCGCCGTTGGGCATGATCTCCGGCGTAAAGCTCAGGCGCACGCCGAACTCCTTGAACGAGATAGTCACCGCGGTGAAGCCCGCCCCCGGCTGCACCACGGGGAAGGGAAACTGCCCGCCCGCCAGGAAGCTGGCTTCCTTGCCGTTCATGGCGATCAGGTTGGGCTCGGCCAGGATCTGCAGCAGGTTCTTGGTCTGCAGCGCCTTGATCACCGCTCCCAGGTGAATGTCGGGGCGGAACAGGAACAGGTTGAGCGCGTCCTGGATGGTCTGGTTGGTGGTGAACACCGACCCCGACGGACGCGGGAACTCATCCGTTATCTGCTGCGGCCCAAAGCCTCCGAACTGCTGCGTCGTGGTGGTGCCCACCGTGTTGGCGGCGCCGGTGGAGACCAGATTGATGCCCAGTTGGGTGAGCGCGTTGCGGTCCACTTCCGCGAACTTCACCTCCAGCAGCACTTCCTGCGAGCCCACTGGCCCGAAGGTGAGCACGTTGACCACCTTCTGGCTGTAAGCCTGCGCGATCAGGCCGGCGCGCTTGGCCACGTCCTCGGTGGAAACGTGCCCGGAAAGCACGATGGCCGCCCGCGAAGGCGAAACCTCGATCCGCTCCTCGGGAAAAATGCGGTGAATTTCCTCCGCGCACGCGGTCACGTCCACATCCACCCGCAGGTCGAAGCTGCGCGAGCGCTCGGCCTCGTCCCAGATCAGCAGCGAAACCTCGCCCGGGGACCGGCCGTGGACCAGGATCTGCGTGGGCGTCACCACGATGGCGTCGGCCACATTGGGATCGGTCACCGAAACCCGTTTCAGCCGCTCCGTGGTGTTGATGAGCAGGGACTTGCCCACCATCACCCGCAGCGGTGCCGGACCGCCCTCGGGCGCCTGCGCGCTGGCCGCCGCCGGTCCTGCCGGCTGCGCCGGAGTCGCTGGCGCCGGCTGTTGCTGTGGGGCCGGCTGTTGTTGTCCCGCCATCGCCGCCGGATTGGGTGTGGGCACGTTTACATGCTGTGCGGCCGCGCCCGCTTCCGTTGCCGCCTGGCCAAAGCTCAAGGTGCTCGCCATTACCGCCAGCACCAGCACACCTGTAAGAAATACCGCTTTCGCAACACGCATCTTGTTCTCTCCGCTAGAAAAACAGGTCATTCACAACCTGGGGGAGCCGATAACTCTTCACTGCCTAAAACTTGGCCACGTCGCGCTTGTCGCCCTTGATCATCTCCACTACGTACATGCTGGGCGCAGGCGCCGGTTTGGCGGCCGCGACCCGGCGCACGCGTGTGCGCGTGGGCTGGGGATCGCGCGCCGGCGCGCCCACCCGGTAGAGCGAAGAATCACGCAGCACCGCCAGGTTCTCCTCCGAGGTGTCCAGCGGGTTGCGCAGCGCCAGCTGAATGCGCCCTTCGTTGCTGGCCATGGTCAGCTTCTGCGCGTCTTCCGGGGAAACCAGCAGGGTGATCACCGGCACGCTCTGCGGTTCACCCTGGGAGCTGCGCTGCAGCTTCTGGCCCGCCGCCAGTACCTCCACGTTTTCCAGCACGGTCGTGGTCAGCGGTTCGTCGGTGCCCCGGGGATTGCCCGTCAGCAGCACATCCACGCGCGTGCCCGGAATCACGAAGCCGGCTACCGCTACCACCTCGTTCACCCGCACGGAAACCGCGCGCATGCCCGGCGGTATCAGCGAAGGCAGCCCGGCGCCGGCGTTTTCCGCCGCCAGTTTGCTGGGCAGAATGAACTCTCCTTTCGCAATGGATACCACCACGCCGCGGCCGAGCACGTCGGACTTGTTCTGGTAGTAGCCTTGCGGCAGGTCGCTGCCGGGCAGCCGGATCTCCCGCAGGTCCTTGTCCTCCAGCTTGCTGCCCACCTGCAGGTCAAGCGCTGCCACCACCACCTGCGTGTTTGCCTGCTTCACCGTGGCCACGGTGCGTCGCAGCGTGGTGTAAACCATGTAGCTCACCAGGGCGCCCACGCCCAGGGCCAGAATGCCAATCAACAACAGCCGGTTGCGGTTCATCACTTCTCCTCGCCAAAGAAAATCTAAAAGCCAAAATCTCTAAACACTACATGGCCCTTCAGGTTTACCGTTCCCGTCACTCCAAAGCTGGGAAGACGCGGCAAAAAGGCCAGGTAATAGGGGCACACCACCGTCACTTGCGTGCCGTTCAGGCTCAGGCCTCCGCCCGTGCCCGGAATGGGATATTGCTGGTTGATGGTGATGTTCAGCCCGTTGGTGCCCGTCGCCCCGTTGCAGCGGTTAAAACCTGCCCCTGCGCTGATGCCGTTGTTCTGCGCGTAGCTGATCACCGCCTGGCAGAGCGTGGCCTGCGTGCTGTTGGCCGGGGCGCTGCAGTTGGTCAGGGGATTGGCCTTGTCGTAATTCTGTTCCTCCACTGCCAGCCGCGCTCCTTCCCGGGCGGCGTTGTTCAATACCTGGTGGACGCGGATCATGTACGCCCCTTCCGAAACCGCCAGCGACAAGAACAGCAGCAGCGGCAGCACGATGGCCAGTTCCGCCACCTGCGTGCCCCGCGTTCCCCGCCTAGTTGCCATATGCCTGACCGGTCGCTTCATTACACATGACCGCCCGCGTCGTCAAACTCACCGTGAAGGGCAGACCCAACAGCCGGTACGGCACCTTCACGTCCACTTCCGTGTAGTAGGTCTGCACGCCGTTGATCACCTGCGTACAGCCCTGCAGCACGTAAACTCCCGCCGTCACTCCCGGCGGCATAGCGCCGCCGCTGGCGCAGGTGGGACCGCCCGGTCCCGTGGCCAGTCCGCAACTCCCGCTGGCGAAGCGGATATTCGCCGACTGCAGATACCCGCACACCTTGTCCGCTACCGCCCCGGCGCTGGGCAGGGCGTAGGGCGTCGCCGCATGAGCATCGGGGGCCACCGCGTAGCGCGCTCCTTCCCGGGCCGCGTCCGTCACCACCTGATAAATGTTGAACGCCCGCCCGAATCCCAGAATCGCGAACAGCAGCGCAAACAGCAGCAGGGAAGTGACCGCCGCTTCCACGATGGTCGCCCCCCGTTTCCTCTGCCTGCCTTTCATGGCTTGAACACTGCAATCAACGTTCCCAGCGCGGCCGCTACCCCGAAGGGAGCCCGCAGCATGGCCTTGTTGCGCACATTGATGGTCGGGTGCTCAGCCACCGCGCCCCGCCCAATCAGCCACTTGATGAGCTCGCCGATATTGCGCAGCATCTGCCCCAGCATGCCGCGCCGCACGGCCTGCACAATTCCGATCACCGCCGCCGCCACCACCGCCACTTCCATGGCCAGGATCCAGCGGTCCAGCCCCAGCAGCGCGCCCAGGGCGGTGATCAGCTTCACGTCGCCGCCCCCGATGGCGCCCAACTGGAAAAAGCTCAATCCCACCCCGAAGGCGATCAGCGTCGCGATCAGGGCGGAGGCAAATTCCCAGCCCAAGCCCCCGTGCACCAGATGAAAAATTAATCCCGCCGCCACCGCCGCCGTGGTCAGCAGGCGGGGAATCTTGCGCCAGCGGATGTCACCCACCGCCGCCGTCAGCACAAAGGCCAAAATGAGCGCGTTCCACACCTCCGGGTGGGGAACCGACATCTTGTGTCCTAGTACCGCCGCGGTCAGCATCTCAGCCTCTCCTCAGCCCTGGTGGTCACACAGGCAAAAGCCGGCGCAAATCCGGTTCCGCCTGCGCCAGCCTCCACTCGCCAAAAGGCAACTATGCAGCCGCCGGTTAACCCGGCTCGGCTGCCAACGACGGCCAACGTTTACCCGCCGATCGCGCTGGCGGTTTGGGAAAATACGTTGTTGGCTTGCGTGCCGATCAAACGTATGGTGCCGACCACGATGACGAGAATCACCGCCAGCATCACCGCGTATTCCGCAATGTCCTGGCCCTCATCATCCCGCCACGCCTTGCGAAGTACTTCCAACATTTCCTACCCCCTCCGTGCACAAAATAGTGGTAGCTCGCCTGGGAGCTCCGCAGTCATTACGTGCAATCCAGGGGCATTTCCCGCCCGGTGGAGGAGATAATTTGTGTCAACCGATTCAGCAACTTAGGTTGGTGATAGCCGGCTGACAGGGGGCGCTGTCCGAAAACTAAGACAGGTGGGCCGGGGCGCTGCCGCAGAGGAGAGACAGTTACCTGCGTAACTGCCAGCCTCACTCTCACTGCATGCCCCTGGGAGCGAGACTCTATCAACATACATTGCCCGTCCCAAGAAACAATTTGCCTTGCCGGAGCCCCCAAACGCGGAGTAAGGTTCACACTACAGCAGGCTTCGATGGGAGTTTTCGGCGAGTCGGGGGGAAACCATGGAACCCGAAAAGCCAGCACCACCCAAGGTGGTTACCATTCTCCTGGTGGATGATGTCGAGCAGTGGCGTCGCTCAGTCTGCTCGATGCTTCAAACCTACCCACGCTTGCATATTGTGGCCGAAGCTGCCGACGGGCTGGAAGCGGTTCAGAAAGCCCAGGAACTGCAACCGGACGTGATCCTGCTGGATATCGGCCTGCCTTGCCTGAACGGAATCGAGGCTGCACACCGAATAGATCAGGTTGCTCCCCGCACCAAAATACTGTTTCTAACCCAGAATCCGGATTGGGAGATCGCGCGGGCGGCCTTAAGCGACTGTGCGCGGGGGTATGTGGTGAAGGCGGATGCCGGCCACGAACTCTTGCCCGCTATAGAATCGGTGTTTCGCGGGGAGAAATTTGTCAGTAGGCGGGTAAGGAATCAAGAGTTGTCGGCCACAACCGACGCAGGCGCTAGCTAAGTCCTACCTGACTGTCTCTTGGGCGTCCGTACCTTCGGCAAGCTGGCGCAATTCGGCTTCGGGAATTAAGAACTCCACAAAGCCGCAATCCAAGCAGACCAGAAGTTTGGGGAATACCCATACGGTAGGCTTGTCGAGGCCTTTGGGTCCAGGGAAGTGGATATTAATCTCGCCGCTGAACTTTCCTAGATTTTCTGATTGGCACGATCTGCACGACATTCCGCTCTCCTAAAAATCAGACTGGGGGAAGCTGACCGCGCGATTCCGGCCAACGTAGCACAATTGTTGTTCTCCGTCATTGATGGTGACGGGAATTTTCTGGGTCGGCCTCAAAGTAATTTTCATCTTTACAATTCTCCGGCACTGTTTATTGCGAGCAATCACTGGAACTGAATCCGTGAGCTCCTCCTGAGTGCAGTGTGCGCACCTCGGTCGCCACTCCGGTGGCGATCTGCTCCATCAGGCGTGAGACCAGGGTTTGCTCCGAAACCGTATCTCGAGCGGATACCACACCGGACACACACCATTTGGGGTTGTCGGCCCGCAGGATCCGATAGTTCACGGTTGCGTCATGCCACACCCGGGGAGGCGGGAGGCCTGCCTGTGGCTTTCCCATCTGCACTTTGGCCAGGCTGGTGTACAGGATGAACCCGCAATTCCTCACCTGCATGTCGAGCTCAGCAGTACTGGTTGATCGCAGCCCAACCGGCTGAATGCGTGCTGTCGCGCCCTTCTTCACATCTTCGTTCTTGTTGCTTCGTTCCAGCGCCCTGGTCAGCTCCTTTTGCTGCCAAGCCGGCTTGACAATTTGCCAGGAACTGCTTTGCGGGATGGCGACGCACAACCGTATCGGCTGCGGTATGGTTTGGCCGCGAGCAATAGGGATGAACAGAATTAAGAGCAGCAGAGCCGCCAGCCGCAACATAACCTCGCCTCCTTTTGCGCGAAAGTGATCAGAACCTTTGCGCTTCCTCTAGCCCGACACCGGTCCCACTCCCGTTCCCTCCAGCCCGGCCGCTTGGGGCTCGTACTTCTGCAGATCTTTCTCCAGGACCAGGTTCAGGAACGTGCGAATGACGCCGATGGCGGCGAGTTGTCCTATGTCAGTCCAAGTAGGAGCGATCGCCGTGCGCACGATATCGGCTGCCAGTTCAAATTCAAGACCCAGTAACAGCCAAACCCCAAAGCGCAGCCATAGGTCCTTGCGCTGTCCTCTCTTCGACCGCTTTCCCGCAACAGCACGAATCGCTCCGTAAAGGGCCTCAATTGCTCCATAGGCGATGATCAGCGCGGCGCAAGCCTCCACCCCCAGTGCAATGCAGCCGGCAATCTGTTTGAATACCTCCTGCATGACACTTGCGTCTCACACCGATTTTGCGGCTTTGCTCGTCTTCTACAACAAAACCGGCTGAGCAGGCCGATAAACTGGTCCGCTAACTGCTACGCCACCTTAGGTGGATTTGGCCACTGGTCTCGTCAGTTGGAAACTGTCAGATATGAGGGGGCAAGAGAGGATTGCACGATGCCCAGAACCTGCGGGCGTACCGAGTCATTCCCCGCCTCACGAACGCGGGGAGAAGGGGCTTGCGGCCAGCGCGACTACGAACCTATGTATCTGACGGCGCTCAAAAACTTCCCGCTTTTACAAACACCACCGCCTGTTTGTCCTCAAATGCCTTTTTCCATCCCCCATCCAGGCGCAGCAGGCCGGCGAGACCGCTCGCGGGAGGCACCACCACGGTCCGCACATGGTATTTCTGCAAGCCTTCCCGCCAGTTGCCCTCGCCCCGCGCAGTATCGGAAAAAGTGTCCATCAGACTGCCGTACAGATCCGTGCGCCCGTCAATAAACACGCGATATTGGGGATACAGCCTGGCGATGAAGTAGCCTCCCCAGTCGTAATAGTTAAAGATCGGCGCGGGCACATGTTCGCGAACTAAGAATTCGGTGGCTGCTTTGGGAAAATTCTTGCTCTCACCCGCGGCCTGGCTCTTAATTACCTGGTAGAAATGGAGGCCGGTCAATCCGGCCACTGCCAGTACCAACACGAGATTGATTGCCAGCTTCGCCGGCGGAAGCGATGTTTGCTCTGCTGCGCTGAACCACTGCTGCCGCGCTGCCAGCTCTTCCAACCCTTCAGCAAGAATCGGAACTGCCACCAGCGCAAAAATAGGAATGTGGCGCGCCGCGCTCAGACCGCCGTACGCCGTTGCCAGCAGCAGCAAGATTTGAGTGGGCGCCGGGCGCTTGCGCGAGACCGCCACCACCAGCCAGGTCAGCAGCAACAGGCCAAGGAACGGTTTGAAGTCGGTGGAATGAAAGTTGGGCGAAGCCCACTCTACGATGTAATTCACTATGGTGCGGGCCTGCAGGGTTTGAAACGGATAGCGGTAGAGTTCCAGTCCATTAGGGTTGAGCGGAATCACTGCCACGCAGGCCGCCAGCGCGATTCCCAGCCGTGTTGCTCGAGTTCGAGCCTGCGGCCAGCTCGTCAGCCCCAGCCACGCTTCTACCAGCCACCCCGCCAGCGTGATAGCCATGAGCGCCGGGCCCAGCAGGAAACCACCGTGCAGGTTCACCCAAAGCAACATCAGGACCGGCGTCCACCACAGAAAACGCAGTTGACCGGGATCGCTCGCCCTGGCCTTGGCCAGCAGCCACAAAAATATGGCTGCCAGCAGCATGGAAAACATCTGCGGCCGCACTCCCCAGGAAGGAATGGTCGCAATCGCGCCCAGCGCCACCACCAGTCCGGCAACATAGGGACGCCCGGCGCACTGCCGATAGAGCAGCAGGAATGTGGCCGCGATCAAACCGGCGAACGCCACCATCAGGCCCGCCCACCCGGTCGCGCGAAAGATTAAATAAAATATGGCCTCCGAGAGCCATTCGTGGGCAATCCAGGGCTGGCCGTAGCGGGTATAGGAAAAGCTGTCCTGGTGGGGAACCTGGTGGCTGGCGACAATTTCCTGCCCCGCACGCAAGTGCCACCAAACATCGGGGTCGTGTACCCCGCGCGCAGCCATCGCCAGCAGACCGAGCCCGAGAATGATGACGAAAACGCGCCGCGTGGAAAGCAGGCCCATCGCTGCTCAGTTGGGAATGTTGCGTCCCCGCGGGGCCGGCTCGGGCACTTCCAGTTCGTCAATCAGCCGGTGCAGGGAAGAGCGGGCAATCTTCAGCGAGCGTGCCGCCTGCAGCTTGTTGTTATCGAAGGCCAGCAGGACCCGCCGTATCAGGCGGCGCTTGAAGGCGCGCACTTCTTCGTCGAAGGAGTTATCTTCCAGTTCCATGTCCCAGGCGGAAAATTGCGAAGGCAGATGCTCAATGCGGACTTCCGGCCCATCGCATACCACCACCGCGCGCTCGATGGCGTTCTGCAGTTCCCGGATGTTGCCCGGCCATTCGTATTCCTGGAAGGCGGCCATGGCGGCTGTGGAAATCCGCCGCGCCGGGCGGTGATGCCGCTCGGCCTGGCTGTGCAGGAACGAGTAGGCCAGCACTACGATGTCATCGCGGCGTTCCCGCAGCGCCGGCAGCTTGATTTCAATGGTATTCAGCCGGTAGTAGAGGTCGGCGCGGAAGCTGCCCGCTTTCACCAGCTCGAGCAGGTCGCGATTGGTAGCGCACATGATGCGCGCCTCCATGTTGCGCGGCTGGTTGCTGCCCAGCCGTTCGAAACTGCGTTCCTGCAGCACGCGCAACAGCTTGACCTGCATGTTGGGCGAGAGCTCACCGATTTCATCCAGAAAAATCGTGCCTCTCTCCGCCGCCTCAAAGCGTCCCCGCCGGGCCCCGGTCGCGCCGGTAAACGCTCCCCGCTCATGGCCGAAGAGCTCGGCTTCGATCAGAGTCTCCGGCAGCGAGGAGCAGGCAACGGCCACGAATGGTTCCCGCCCTCTCGGGCTGGTGCGATGGATGGCCCGCGCCAGCAATTCTTTGCCGGTTCCGGTTTCGCCGCTAATCAGCACCGTGGCCTCGCTGGCTGCCACCTTGGAAGCGAAGCTGTAAACGGCACGCATCTTTTCGTCCGTGCCCACCACCGCTACAAAATCGCTGAGGCGCGCAGACGACACCCGCAACTGCTCCACTTCGCGATGCAGTTCATAGAATTGGCTGGCGCGCCGCAGGACCAGGCGCAATTCTTCCAACGATCCGCTTTCCACAAAATAGTCGTAGGCGCCCGCGCCCCACGCCATGCGCACCACCTGCCGGTCGGTGGTGGAGAGAAAGGCGACCACTGGAATACCGGCAGGATTCCGCACCAGTTTTTCCAGGCGTTCGAAATGCGCGGCAAATTCTGGATCTTCCCGGCTGGGCAGGCTGGTGATCAGTACGTCGCACGCCAGCAGCTTTTCCCGCTCCTCCAGAGCGACCGCTTCCAGCGTGAAGTCTTCCCCCAGCTTTTCGCTTAGAATGTCGAAAAATTCCAGCCGTTCATCTACAAAGTGACACTTCATCTCTCACATCTCTCCCCAAAGGAGCTTCCTGAGCTGTACTTTGGAACTATGGTGCGGTCCAGCGCGACCCTGATCGGCCCAAGGTTTGTCAGTGTACCCGGAAGAATCGAACGACATTATTCGCATATTGCTTATCAGAAAGGCAACTGGAAGAAATACCCTAATTTTGGCGGAGCCGGGGGCAGGTGCAGTCTCATGTTGAGAACCGTCACTGCCGACCTTTAAAACCGGCTTCTAAGGTAATCACCTTGGAAGCCGACTTTTCTAATAATTAGAGGTCCTCAGGCGAAGTATACTTTTGCACACGTCGCACAGAAACGCGGGGGGTCAACCGACTTGCGAAGTGCCTCTCCCCAGTCGGACGGGAACCTATTTGATAACTATGCCGGCCGCTATGGGGCGGTGCTCGATTGCGCCTTGGGTCCCTCCGGTGAGGCTGCCTCATACTTCGCCCGGTCCCGGATTGAGCGCCTGCAGACATGGCTGCAAAGGCTGGGGGTGGTCCCAACCTCTGTGCTCGACTATGGGTGCGGCATAGGTGGATCAGTGCCTTTCTTGAGGGAAATTCTTCGTCCGAACCGCATTTTAGGGGTGGATGTATCCCCCGAATCTCTCGTCCGCGCCCGTCAGGAACACGGCGGTGAAGGCATCGAATTCGCAAATTCGCGCCATTTTTTGGTTCCTTCTGAGTTCCAATTGGCTTTTTGCAACGGTGTTTTCCACCACATCCCCCCCGACCATCGGCCCGCCGCCTTACGCTATATCTATGATTCTTTGGTCGGTCACGGGGTGCTGGCGCTCTGGGAGAACAATCCCTGGAATCCGGCTACCCGCTACGTCATGGGGCGGTGTGAGTTCGATCGTGACGCCATGCCCATTAGCCCCACGAGGGCCAGAGGACTGGTCCGCAAAGCAGGGTTCCAGGTGCTGCACGTCAGCAGTTATTTCTATTTCCCGCACTGGCTAAGGTGGTTGTGGGGCTTAGAACCCAGTCTCTCCCGCCTGCCGCTGGGGGCGCAGTATCTGGTTCTGGCCCGTAAACCTGGCTAGCGCCAGGGGTAAGCTATACTCCGCGCATGCTTTCCTCCCCTCCGGGCACTCCAGTCCTCAGGCGAAGACTGCGATCGTTGCTGCTGTTGGCTTTGGCGGCGATGGTGGCCATGCATGCCTGGGTATTTTTCACCTTGCGGCAGCAAGTGCGGCAGGGATACCCGGACTTTACTGCTTTTTACGCTGCCGGCAAATGCCTGCAGCGGGGCTTAGGCTCGCAGTTATACAGCATGGAAACTCAGGCGCGAATTCAGCTGGAGTTCGCGTCGGGTGTAAAAATACGCAACGGTCCGCTGCCATTTACTCATCCACCGTTCGAGGCGGCGCTGTTTATCCCCTTCGCCGTTCTTTCCTACCCCGGAGCGTACTGGGCCTGGAATACGGTCAGCCTGCTCCTGCTGCTGGCGTTTCTGTTGGTATTGCGTTCCCATGTTCCCCAATTGCGGGCATGGTCGGAAGCTCTGCCGTTCTTGTGCGGGCTGGCTTTTTTCCCGGTGTTTATCTGCCTGCTGCAGGGGCAAGATTCGCTGCTTCTGCTGCTGTTGTTTGGACTGACGTTTGCGGCCATGAAGGGTGGGCGAGACTTTGTGGCGGGAATCTGCTTAGGCCTGGCCCTGTTCCGCTTCCAGTTGGTGCTGCCGGTGATGGCAGTGGTGCTGCTACGGGGGAGATGGAAAGTGGTGGCCGGATTTGCGCTCGCCGCTGCGGCGCTGACGGGCGTGTCCGCGGCGGTGGTGGGTTGGGGTCAACTGTTGAGCTATCCGCGTGAACTTCTACAAATCAGCCATGCGCAGGCTGCTACCGCCATGAATCCGAAGAATATGCCCAACCTGCGGGGCATAGTTTCCGTCCTTTTTGGTGAAGGAAACCTGGCTCACGGGGTTGTCGCGCTGCTGTCGCTGTCACTTCTGGGGTTAGCTGCCTGGAGATGGCACGCGGATGCGCGGCAGCCAGATTTCGACTTGGGTTTTGGCCTAACATTGGCGGTAGCCGTGATCGTGAGTTATCACCTGATGGCGCACGATTTGAGCATACTGCTGATTCCGTTATTGCTGGCGGCGGACTGGCTGCTGCGCGAGCGTCCCAAGGGCATACCCCGCCGGCTGCTGGTGCCCAGCATAGGGGTACTGTTCTTGAGCCCGGTCTATTTCCTGCTCTGGTTTCACTACGGGCGCTTCAGCGCCATGTTCTGGCCAGTGGCCCTGCTGGCTGCGGGTTTGAGCGTGGCGCTTGGGCGGGGAAACACACGGGGTTTGGCGCTGGCTGCAAGGAACAGCGACTCCTGAAGCCGGCGTCTATCGCTCCCGGGATTTTGTGCGGCCCGAGCTGGTATCTGGGGCAAGGACCACGCGCTGCACACGGTGAGCGTTAACTTGCAGCTAATCCGATTCGGCCACGGCGAATGCCTACACAGAGGGGCAAGACACCTCCAATCGCCAGCGCCACGGCCAGGACGGCAAAGCCGGACCTGAAGGAGTGGGTGCGTGCGGCCTGTAGCCCAACCAAGGCTGGTCCGAGAAAGCCGCCGAGCCCGGCCGCGACACAGTTGATGGTGCCGGTGGCCATGGCCGCAGCCGAATCGCAGAGAAAGGCGGAAGGCATGGCCCAGAAGCTGGGTAAAAATGCGAGCAGGCTGGCTGCAGCAATAGAAAATAGCAATAAAGAGGGCAGGGTTCCCCAATTGGCTGCAGAGAGCACCAGCAGAGCCGCGGCAGTCACCCACAGCGGAATGGCGGTATGCCAGCGCCGCTCGGCAGTGCGGTCGGAATGCCAGCCGTTCACCTGCATGGCAACAAACCCCAGCAGGTTGGGCAGGGCCACTAATAGGGTTACTTTGAAATCGCTCAGGTGGGACAAGCGCTTGAGCATAGTGGGCAGCCAGAAAGCAAGACCGTAGGCGGACCCATTCTGCACGAAATGCAAGCCGGTCAGGATGAGAACGTCACGGTGGCGGACCGCCTCCCACACGGTATAGGAGCGGACCGACTCTTTGGCGCGCTTTTCGCTTTCCAGTTGATTGATCACCCATTGGCGCTCGGCAGCGGACAACCACTTTGCCTGATGCGGCCAATCCGATAGATAAAACCAGGTGACAACCCCGAAGAAGAGAGCGGGCAGGCCTTCCATGATGAACAGCCACTGCCAGCCGTGCAAACCAAACCAGTGGACTCCGAGCAGCAATCCCGATATGGGTGAACCTACGGCGAAGGCTAAGGGGATAGCGGCCATGAAGCCGGCCACTGCCTTGGCCCGATCTTCATAGACGAACCAGTGCGTCAGGTAGACGATTATCCCGGGGAAAAAGCCAGCCTCGGCCAGTCCCAGCAAGAACCGCACGGTATAGAACTGATGCGCGGTATGGATGAAGGCCATCCCCATCGTGACCAGTCCCCAGGAAAGCATGATGCGCGTGAGCCAGCGACGCGCGCTCCAGCGCTCCACGATGATGGTGCCGGGAATTTCCAGGATGATATAGCCGAGGGAGAAAATACCTGCCCCGAGCCCAACTACGCGCTCGTCGAAGCCGAGATCGTGCGGCATCTGCAGGGCCGCAGTGGCAAGATTGTTTCTATCAAGGTAGGCGATGACGTACAGGAACAGCACATAGGGCAGAAGACGCAACGCTATCCGACGGCGAGCGCGGCGGGCAACAGGGTCAATGGGACTAATCGCTGGCGCGGCCATTTTCTTTCCGCCAACATCGAGGATGGATGACATCCTCGAACAGGTGACGCGATTATAGCTTCAGTTTCGCGCTGGTACCTGTCCGATGTGCCCTACCACGCTTCCAGGCGGAAACAGCAGACCATTCACTACTTTCGTGAACCCTCCTTACGAATAACCAGTTTTATCTTTATTCAGATGGAGCGTGAGAGTAGAATTCGCGCACTTTTGGGCGTTAAGAGTGCAGGGGTACGGATTTGAAGCATTTCGGCTGCACGAAATTTGCTCCCTAGCTTGGCAGTCGCTTATTGGCTCCTCTTATGACGCTGGTACTTGAGCGTGTACTGAACATGCGCCGCGGAGATTTTAGCCGGGCCGGCTTGTTGTTCCTGTACCTCTTCCTGGTTATTACCACGTACGTAGCAGGCAGGGTGGCACGCGATGCCTTGTTTCTCGACCAGTTCCGCGCCAGCCAACTGCCCTTTGTAGACATCAGCATTGCCGTGCTCGTGGGATTTGTGGCAGCCGGCTACATGCGGATCGCGCGCAAGCTGAGCCCGACGACTCTCTTCACCAGCAGTCTGCTGTTCTTTGCCGCCAACAGCTTTGCATTTTGGTATCTCAGCCGCTATTACCACCTGCGCTGGCTGTTTCCGGCTTTCTATATCTGGGTAGGCATTTTTGGCGTGCTCTGTCCGGCGCAAGTCTGGACCCTGGCAAATTATGTCCTGACAACACGGGAAGCCAAGCGGCTCTTCGGGGTGATCGGCGCCGGCGGGATTGTGGGCGGTATCTTCGGGGGCTACGTGTGCAAGTCGCTCCCCAAAATCGCGGGCACGGAGAGCCTGCTCCTGCTCATAGCGATACTGTTAGCCGCGGCCGCGGTTCCGGTGTACATTTTGGCTCGACGCCACGGCTCGACCGCAGGCGGAACCGCTAAGCTTTCCTCTGACCCAGAATCCATCTCGAGCGTGTTCCAAAGCATGAACTTGATCTGGCGCTCGAGATATCTGCGTGCCATTGCCCTGCTCGTCCTGCTCTCTTCTTACGCCACTACCATGACCGGATGGCAGTTCAAGGCCATCGCTAAACACTTCCTGAGAAACAAGGAGGCCCTGGCGCTATTTTTTGGGTCATTTTACTTTTACGCCGGCATTCTGTGCCTGTTGTTCCAGTTATTGCTCACGGGACGGGTGTTGCGGCGCTTCGGCATCGGCTTGGGGCTAGTGGCAGTTCCAATCGCGCTCATCTTAAGTTCGTTCGGAGTTCTGATCTGGGGCACTCTGGCCGCCGTTTTCATATTGAAAGGCAGCGACCAGGTTCTACGCTACTCGCTGGATAGATCAACCGTGGAACTCCTTTATCTGCCGGTGACGCCTAAGGTTAAGTTCCAAGTTAAGCCTTTCATTGATACGGTGATCTGGCGTTCGGGAGATGGATTGTCGGGAGTGTTGGTGCTGTTCTTCGCAACCTATCTTCATCTTAGAGCGCCCCAGCTGAGTTGGGTAACGCTGGTTCTGCTGGGCGCCTGGCTCGGGGCGGCCTTCGTCGCACGCAAGGAATACATCGCCACCCTGCGCGAGAGTGTTTATCAGCATCGGCTCGATACAGAACGGGCGTCGGCTCCGGTGTTGGACCGCTCGACCGCCGAGATTTTTGCTTCCGGGCTAAAGGCTACAGACCCGAAGGACGTTCTCTATGCTTTGAGCCTGTTCGATACGGAACAGCAAACAGAGTCGCACCCGGTTATTCGTGACCTGCTTAACCATCCCACACCCGAAGTGAAGCAGAAAGCCATTGAGATGCTGGCCAAGGTTGGCGACAAGACGGTGGTGCCGCGGATTCAGGAACTGCTGCACGACCCACACCTGGGCGTGCGCACCGAGGCCCTGTTGTACCTGGCCCACTTCTCGCACGTTGACCCCCTGGACCACATCCAGGAATTGGGCGATTTCCCTGATTTCTCGATGCGCTCGGCTGTGGCGGCGTTTTTGTCCCGTCCCGGCCCGAACCAAAGTCTGGAGGCCGCCAGCGAAATACTCAACGCCATGCTTGCGGATACCGGCCCTGAGGGAAAAAAGAACCGCGAGGAGGCTGCTCGTCTGCTGGTTATCTTTCCAGACTGTTTCGATGCGCAACTGGAGAAACTCCTGTCCGACCCTGAACGGGAGGTGGTGGTTCACGGCTTGCGGGCCGTGGGGCAACATCGAAAGCGCCGCTTTGTCAGCGACGTGTTGCGTCGTTTGCCGGATCCCCAGTTGCGCAAACATGCTATCGAAGCTCTGGCCGATTTCGGCGACACCATTGTGGGTACGCTAGGCGACCACTTATGCGACCCCGCCGCACCGATGGAGGTGAGGCGTGAGATCCCGGCGGTGCTGCAACGCATCGGAACCGCAAATGCGCAACGGGTACTCATGGACAACCTACTGGAGCCCGACAACACCTTCCGATTTCGTGTCATTTCTGCTCTGAATAAGTTGCAGCAGACGCCGTCCGCGATTCCGCTCGACGCGGAAGTATTAGAAACAGCCTTGCAGGCCGAGATCATGGGGCACTACCGCTCCTACCAAGTTCTGGGGATGCTCCAGGAAGCACCCGATCAGGATGACCCCATCACGCGCGGGCTGCGCGAGTCCATAAGACAGGAAGTGGAGCGGATCTTCCGCTTGATGTCGCTGATGCACCCCCACCTCGACCTGCATAGCGCCTACGTCGCGCTGCAATCTAAGGAACGGGCCGTACACGACAACGCCCTCGAGTTTCTGGACAATATCCTCAAAAAGCAACTACGCAATCTTCTGGTGCCCCTCATAGACGGGGAAGTCACCCTGGGTGAGCGTATCCGCGTGGCCAACCATGTTCTGCACACCGATATTGAAAGCAAAGAAAAGGCGGTCGAGGCTTTGGTCAAGAGCGATGACCCCTGGCTGCGAGCTTGCGGGGCCTATGCGATCGGCAGTTTGGGTTTGGCAAATTTAAGCCAGGAACTGCAAAAGTGCCTGGAACATCCGGATCCGCTTCTCCGTGAGACGGCGCGGCAGGCGCAATTGCGACTGGCAGCGAAGGCTTGAGCCGGCGGCAATGTCTGATTCCTCAGTCTACGAGCCCGATTATTAGCCGCCCGTTCTCGGAAATCAGAATTGAGGCGCGGGAAAGGAAGCCCCGCGCCTCATCGTTCAGAACGCTACTTCGGCTGGGGAACGATGCGCAAGTAAGGCTTGGGCGCCTTCCAGCCGCCGGGATACTTCTTCTTGGCGTCGTCATTGGAGACGCTGCCGCTGATGATGACGTCCTCGCCTGGTTTCCAGTTCACCGGGGTTGACACCTGGTGCTTGGCGGTGAGTTGCAGGGAATCGAGAACGCGCAGCACTTCATCGAAGTTCCGGCCCGTGCTCATGGGATAGATGAGCTGCAGCTTGATCTTCTTGTCCGGGCCGATGACGAACACGGTGCGCACGGTGGCGTTATCGGCCGGCGTGCGGCCCTGCGAACTGGCGCCGCTCGAAGCCGGCAACATGTTGTACAGCTTGGCGATCTTCAGCTCCGGATCGCCGATCATGGGATAGGTCACCTTGTGTCCCTGTGTCTCCTCAATGTCGCCCGCCCACTTCTTGTGGTCCTCGACGGGATCAACACTCAACCCGATGATCTTGCAGTTACGCTTGGCAAACTCGGGCTGCAGCCCGGCCATGTAACCGAGTTCGGTGGTGCACACCGGGGTGAAGTCTTTGGGATGGGAGAATAAGATAGCCCAGCCGTTGCCGATCCAGTCATGGAAGTGGATGTGGCCTTGCGTGGTTTCTGCGGTGAAATCGGGAGCTGTGTCGTTGATGCGCAGCACGCCCGCCAGTTCAGCAGTTGCGGTACTCATGTTATTCCTCCTGAATTCAAACAGTAAATTTGCAGTTCTTACCTGCTGGCGCCCTTAGCCTGATTAGATTGGAATTACGCGGAATGGCCGCAAAACCTCAATTATAGTAGGACAGGCCAAGAGTTGCCCGCCGGCATCCTGAGAGTTGCTCTCTAACGTCTCTTCTTCTCGCAGAAAGGCGTCTCGCGAGCGTTGGTGCCCTTACTTCGCAGCACTCGCGGAGGACGCTGCCGGTACGCTGGCGATCACCACTCGTTTGGGGATCTTTCCCGTCTTTACGCGCGTCACCTCGCGCCGGGCTTTGACGTCAATGATGGAAACATCGCCGGTGCCGGCGTTGCTCACCACCACATATTTGCCGTCGGGCGAAAAGGCCACCCAGTTCGGCCCATCTCCTACGGGCACGCTGCCTGCAACTTTCCCCGCCTTCACGTCATAAATGTACAGGCAATTGTCGAGCAGGCTGGTGACCCACAGTTCGCGCCCGTCCGGGCTCAGCGCCAGCCCATGGGTAAGCGTGTTGCTGGGTTCGTAGGGACGCTCAATGGGATGCTCGTGCTGCGCCGGCATTCGCACCTTCCTGATTACCTTGCGCTCGGGGACACTCACGATGGCAAAGCCGTGCAGGTAACTCAGCGCCACATACATCCTGCTCCCGTCCTTTGAAACTACGTAGGGGCGCGGCACGCCGCCCACAGGAATATGGGCAGCGTAGTGCATCTTATCGAGGTCAATCAGGTCAATCTCATCCGAGCCCATCGAGCTGACAAACACGTAGCGGTTACTGCCGCCATCCACCGCGTTGTGCGGCATCTTGACGGGCAGGACCTTCACCACCTTGCCTTGAGCGACGTCCACAATGTCGGCGCTGTTGCTATCGCGAATAGGCACCACCACATACTTGCCATCGGGAGTAACGGCACACTGGTTGGGACGGCCGGTCAGCGCCACTGTGGCCAGCACCCTGTCGGTCGCGGTATCAATGATCTTCAGAGTGTTATTGGATTCGATGGTGGTGAACAGTCGGCGCCCGTCCGCCTGCACTGCCAGACCGTGCGGCCGAGCGCCGACGGCGATATCGTCAATCTTTTTCTGCGTCGTCAGGTCCACTACAGCGATGTCGTTGCCGCCGCTGTCATCCACGTAAAGCCGCAGGTTCTGGGCGGGCAGGCCACAGGCGGCCCAAGCGCTAAAGCCCAGCACACCGACAAGAATGCGAACCCCAATCCTTCCCACAGGAGCCCTCCGAAGACAGCCCTTCTCAGTGCCCCGCCGGCATGGCCGAATCCATGAACCGCACCACATCCTGCTTCATTTTGGTCAGGGAGGGCTCGTTCACGTACGCCATGTGTCCCGAGTCATAGGTTTCCACCGAAATATTCCTGCGGAAGTTATCCGGCAGGTTCAGATGGTCAATTACGTAGTTTGCCGCGTAGTAAGGCGTGGCCAGGTCGTAATAGCCCTCGAGCACCACTACCTTGAGGTAAGGATCTTTTACCATCGCCTCGCGCAGCGCCGTGGCCGTATCGGGGAACCCTTTGACCGCTGATCCCCACTCCCACTGCCTCCACAATCCACCTCCCATGGCAAACACGTAATACGGCATGTCCGTTCTGTAGCCCAGATCGTTGCGCACATAGTTGTTGAACATGGCGGTGAAGGGCGGCATCAAGGCCGACTCGGCGGGATCGTAGAACGGCGTATCCAGCAACCCCTGGGGGTCGGGCCCGGTGAAGCGCCCGTCCAGCCGTCCCACACGCAGCTTCTGATTAATCAGGAGGTAATGAGTGAACTGAGCTACGTCAATGCGCAGGTTGGCCTGGTCAATCACCTCCCTGCTCAGCCCGGTGTAGCGCGCCATCTGGTCAATCACCGACTGCCTCTCCTGCGGGCTCATGGCATCGCCCTTGGCCAGAGCTTGCGCGTAGGTCGTCGAAGCCCACTGTTCCACTTCCGCCCGCGTCTTAGCCAGATCCTGCGTGAGGTCGGAGGCCAGCTTGTGGTGGTAAGCGGCAATCATGGTGTAGCTGGGAATAATCAGGATGTAAGGCAGATCGTTGTTTTTCTGGAACTCGAGGGTCTGGAAATCCATGGCCGTGGACAGCAGCACGATGCCATTGAAGCTGATGCCGCGGTCGGCCAGGTAGCCCGCCAGGCCGGCGGCACGAGTCGTGCCATAGCTCTCGCCGAAAAGGAACAGCGGCGACGCCCAGCGCCCGTAGCGCGTGATGTAGAGCCGGATGAACTCGCCGAAGGCGTCCAGGTCGCCCTGCACACCCAGGAACTTCTTGGTCGCTGCTTCATCTTCCGCGCGGCTCCAGCCGGTGGCGATGGCGTCCACCAGCACCAGGTCCGACTTGTCCAGCAGCGAGTACTGGTTGTCCTGCAGGTGATAGGGCGAAGCCGGCATAAAGCCATTCGGTTGCAGCACCACCCGCCGGGGTCCCAGAGCGCCCATGTGCAGCCACACCGAGGAGGAGCCCGGACCGCCGTTGAAGGCGAAGGTCAGCGGCCGCTGGGCGGCATTCTCGCCGTCCAGCGTGTAGGCCACGAAAAACATCTCCGCTTCAATTTTGCCATCGGCGCGCTTGATGGGCAGGCGCCCGGCCGTCGCCGTGTAGCGCAGCACCCGGCCGTTGACCGTGGCCTGCTGATGAGTGACGATCTGCGCCACCTCGGTCATGTCGAAGTGGAGATCTTTGCCTTCTTTGCGGGTTGCGGGCTGGGACGCGGGCTGCGCGCTCGGCTGCGGCGCCGCTTGCGCGCTTTCCGGCGGCGTGGTTGCCGGTGTGGGAGTGCTTTGGTTTGCCCGCGATTTTGGCGGCTTGGCTTGTTGGGCTGACAAAGCCGCGGTCAGAATCAATACCGACACCAGTATGCCCAAAGTGCGCATCGTCACGCTCCGCAATGATTTTGTGGACTGCTCGCTAAACAGAGGACTGCACAGCAGGACCGGGCATTATATCTTGAGACGACTGATGGTGTCCGCGCTTGGACTCCGCCGGACATAATTGAGCGACTGGGTCGTGACTTGCGAGCCTGCGCTCAGTACTGTGAGAGGTAGCAGGTTTAGTCTTCGTTTTGGAGCAGATCAGGCGGCTACTTCGCCCGTCACCAATTCGTCCACGTAGCACCAGATCCACTTTTCTCCCGGCTCGATGGACCGAATCAGGGGATGGCGAGTGGCGTGGAAGTGCTTGGTGGCGTGCTTGTTCTTGGAGGAGTCGCAGCAGCCCACATGGCCGCATTCCAGGCACATGCGGAGGTGGACCCAGGAGTCGCCGGTCTTCACGCACTCTTCGCAAACATGCTTATCGGTTTTAGTGATGCGGATCTGCTTGAGGTGAGTGCACTCTGAGGCCATCTCATTTCTCCTTGCCGGCTCAGGCCGCGGCCGGCATTTCCAGGGCGTTTCGGTCCCAGCGGGCGAGATTGGCGCCCGCTTCGTAGGTGCTCTGCAGAAAATCCAGCAACCCGCGCCGGGGCGAATCGGCGGCGCGAACATCATCGTACATCAACAGGAACTCCTTCAATTGCGGGTCGTAACCAGCGGCGCCAGGCCGCACCTGCGCCGAGGAATATCCGGCAGGCTCGGGAACCGTGTAGGAATAAAAGGCCGGGCCATTGACGGTTCCGCCGCCGGGCCAGAAGCCGGCGCTGATCACCTCGTGCGAATAGGCCTCGCGGGTGATGGCATCGGCGCCCGGCCGCTCCGGCGCCCGCCGGCCGGAGAACCGGCTTACCGCCAGGTCGAAGCTGCCCCAGAAGAAATGCACCGGGCTGCACTTGCCCAGAAAGTGGGAGCGGAATTCCACAAAAATGCTGTTCACCGTCACGAGAATGCGCCAGAAGCGATTCGCGTATTCAGGATCGTAGGCGGCGTGCACGGTGTCACGTTCGAAGGGAATGGGATCGGGAACCTCCTGCGGCTTGGTATTGATTCGCACCTCCAGGCCCAGCGCATGCAGGCGAGACATCACTTCGCGGTAGAAGTCGGCCACCGTCATCGGCCGGAGCGGCAGATGGTCCACGTTGCCGTCGCTGGTGGTGGTTACCAGCTGATGGTCAATGAAATCGAATTGCATTTCAAAGGTTCGCTGCCCGTAGGGAATGGGCGAGGTGGTCAGGCCGCGCGAGTTGATGTAGAGCGGGACGTTCCACCAGTGATTGAGCAGGGGCGTGAGCTCTAGCCGTATCTTGCCCACAACCTGCGTCCACATGTGGAGAGTCGCGTACGTGTCCTTCCAGGCTTCCAGGGGAAGCGATGGCCAGGCAATCTCCCGTTCCCGTTCATTGAGGCGATCTGGCATGAGGACCTCGCGCGCGCACCTATGCGTCGCCGATCAACTATCATGCCCCTTGTTGTCCGTCTCTGCCAAGCCCCAAACCTGCCCGTCGCCGACTAGGCGATCAACAAGAGAATCAAGCCAGGCACTATGGGATGCTTTTCTATCTGCTGGTGAGGAAGGCGGCGGGGTGGCAGAATACGCTCAGTTCCCGATACATCGGCCCCCGATATTTTGAGAGAGGAAGTCCGGGTGCACGCCGAGGCCCGGTATAGGTCTCACTCGGCCTATAAGTACGGTGGTCGCCATCGCGAGTACTGCCAGTGTCCTATGTGCGGAGAAAGCGGCGGCAAGCATACCTTGGGCTGCGTTTGTCCAGCCTGCGGTTCTTTGGGAGGGACGCACGAGCAAGAGTGCCGCTGTCCTTTCTGCAACAACAGCAACGCCGGGCACCACAAAGCCTGCCGCTGTCCAAAATGCGGCGAGAACGGCTGACCTGCTCTCTCTTTTTGGCATTTACAAATCTTTACAGGAGCGTAACAAACCTTTACGCCCGCATGGAGTGCGGTGTGTTTAGCTATGGCGTTAGAGATGAGCAAGGAAAGCACAGAGCAGCTTCCTTGATTCCAGGCGAGAGTGAATGTTGTAGAAATTGCAGCAGCACTCTCGCCTGGGCGGTTTGAAGGCCCAATAGATTAGAATTGAGTCAGGCATCATCCATCGTTAGCGGGGGACCGGGGATCTGCCCCGCTCAGTATGCGCGGAAAGGTGAGAGAGTCCGCGAAGACGTCTGGAAATTCTGTTCCGTTTAGGCGTTTTTAACCAAATCTGCACGGTCGTGAGGCCGCTCGTTCATGTTCGGTCACCTGCTGCTGTTGTGCTCGATTGTTGGCCTTCTCAGCTGCACCGTTTTCCTCATCCTGCTGGCTGCCGGCTTTGTTCGCTTCGGGCGTCGCCCGCGCCCGGAGGCCTATGCCGGGCCCTGGCCGTCGGTCAGCTTGCTTAAACCGCTGCATGGCTCGGAACCGGGCCTGGAAGCTAATCTGGAGAGCTTTTTTCTCCAGGACTACCCCGCTTACGAAATCATTTTTGGCTGCCGGCAGGAGAGCGATCCGGCTCTGGACGTGGTCCGGGCTGTCCGCCGCCACCACCCCCAGGTGCCAGTGAAGATCGTATTCTCCGGCGAGCCGGAGCACCCAAATGCCAAGGTGTGCTCCCTGCAGAAGATGGCCGAAGCCGCCGGCTCTGATTACCTGGTGATCAGCGACAGCGATGTGCGCGTCACGCCCGAGTATGTGAGAGAAGTAACCCGGCCGCTGTTGGATAACGAAGTGGGCATGGTCACCTGCCTCTATCGCGGCGTTCCCAGCGGCGGTTTGTGGTCGCGCCTGGAAGCGCTGGGAATGTCGGTGGAGATGACCGCGGGCGTAGTGGTGGCCGACATGCTCGAAGGCTTGAAATTCGCGCTCGGCCCGACCATGGCCATCCGCCGTGACACGCTGGAAGAGATGGGCGGGTTCCAGGTTCTGGCCGATTATTGTGCCGACGACTTCGTCCTCGGGCAGCGGGTTTTCGAGGCCGGCAAACAGGTTGTGCTTTCCCACTACGTGGTAGACCATGTGGCTCTTCATCAGCGCTGCATGGCGTCACTGCAGCACCAGGTGCGGTGGATGAAGAGCACGCGCTTTTCCCGTCCCAAGGGCCATATAGGCACGGGCCTGACCTTTGCCATGCCTTTTGGTCTGTTGGGTCTGGTGGCCGGTGTTGTCATGGGCGACCCCCTGCTGGGTCTGGCGCTATTTCTCTATGCCGCCCTGAACCGCATGATGGAAGCCATGTTGGCGGGCTGGGGCGTGGTGCGCGATCCGCTGGCTCTGCGCTATTTCTGGCTGTACCCCGTGCGCGATCTTCTGGGCTTCCTCCTGTGGTGCGCCAGCTTCATCAGCACCAGCATTGTGTGGCGAGGAGAACGCTACCGGCTGCAAATGGGCGGCAAAATGATCCGCCAGGCAACGCCGGAAGAATCGGCCGCTTCCTCAGAGACGGTTGCTGTAGACGAACTTGCCTGAAACCTCGGCCACCACGTATTTCCGCGGCAGGAGATTGTCCACGCGCTTTTTTTCGTAAGGCGGCACGAAAAGAAACACCCGTCCCCCGCCATTCCATTTCTGCAACAAATCGCCGTCCTTGAGAAAGATTTTGGGCGCGTCGGGGAAGGTGGACCCGAACCACATGGAAGTTGTGCGCCCATTCACCAGTTCGATGGGCTGCCGCAGGTAAAAGAGCAGGGAAGAGCCGAACGCCTGGTCGCCATAAATCATGACCTCATCTCCCGGCTTCTCCTGGGCCGCGATCTTCTGTGCCAGCGCTTTGGAAGAGAGGTAGGGCCCGAAACGGGCCAGGGCGATATGCGCGGCAACCAGCAGCAACGCCATGCCCGCGGCCAGCGCCCAGGTTGCCTGCCACGGACGCCGGCGCAGACGCAGCAGCAGCGAAAGCAGCGGGGCAGCAATGAGGGCAATCACGGCTAAAATCGCTGGAAGCCGCAGCGCGGCAAACGATTCCGCGCTCAGGTCCAGGGCATGGGACATGGACAGCGTGTCTTCCGCCATGTTGTGCTTGGCCAGAACCGTGCCGATATCGGGCGCGAAGGGCAGATGGCGCGAATACCACAAGCCCGCCAGCAGCGCCGCGCCCGCCACCAGGGAGACCAGCGCGATTGCCCCCGAGGAGCCGATCAGCCAATGACGGCCATTTTCCTGCCGCTCCTCGCGGGCCACCGCATCCGCCAGCAACAGCAGCAGCGGCAGATACGCTGGAAAGGTGTAGTACTCCTGGTTGGTGGAGAGGGCAAAAAACACCAGCACCAGTCCCGCCCAAATCCAGCACAGCAAGCGCGTGCGGGCGGCGAAACGGGCGCGCGCTTCCGCCACTCCGGCGGGGCGCTGTTTCACATCGCGAATGACGCTGCGCACCAAGGACGGCAAATAGAAGCTCCAGGGAAACAGCCAAACCAGGTGGAGACTCCAGTAAAGCGCCGCCGGCAGCTTGTTGTAATCCTTGGGATAGCGCTCGCCCAGAAACCGTAGAAAATGCTCGTTAACAAAATAAAACCAGAAAAATCCGTGGTTGCGCAGACCGGCAAGAATGTGCCAGGGCGCGGCAATGGCAAAAAAGAGCGCCAGGCCGGAAAGCAAGTGAAATTCCCGCCAACGCCTCCATTCCCCTGTGATGGCGAGGTAAATAACGGCCGGCATGCTTACAAAAACCAGGGCCACCAATCCCTTGGTTAGAACCGCCAGGGCCACGCAGGCGTATCCGGCATACCAGCGGCCGGCGCCCCCCGGAAGTTCCAGCGCGGTCAGCAGAAAGTAAAGCGAAGCCGCAATCAGCAGGCTGAGCAGAACATCGGGAATAAAAATGCGGGTGAACAGGTACACGCCGGCGCAGGTGAGAACGAAAAGTCCGGCGTAGTTTCCGGCGCGTTCGCCAAAGGCACGCCGGCCCCAGGCCAATCCCAGCCAGGCCAGCAGCAGCACCGCCAGCGTGGTAGGCAAACGGGCGGCAAATTCGTTGATGCCAAACAGGCGGTAGCTGCCCGCCACCAGCCAGTAGGGAAGCGGCGCCTTCTCCAGGTAGCGGATGCCGTTCACGTGCAGGGTGATGTAATCGCCGCGCGCCAGCATCTCCCGCGCCGCTTCCGCATGGGTGGAATCGGCATCATCCAGCAAAGGCGGCGAGAAGACCGAGCCCAGGTAAACCACCGTAAAAATGATGGCCAGCAGCAGCAGCGCCGGGCTGCGAAGCGTAGTCCTGACCGGCTGCTCGCTGTGCAGCGCCGGGGCGGCAGGGGAGCTCAAGATGGAATGGTCCTCACGGATTCGCGCTGGATTTCCTACAGGAAGCTCCATTATATTCCTGGATTGCGAGATCGCCTGCCCGGACGAAGATGGCTCCCCACAATTCAACGAGCTCCTCTTTGGCCGCGGCACGCCGCGGTTCTGCGCCTTCGATCTTCCGTACCTCCACAGCAAGGATCTGCGCGGCATGCTCAGCCGGTACACCGTTGCGGACGGCAAACGCGGCTGGGTGAAGATCAAGAATCGCCAGTATTCGCAGCTGATCGGCCGTGACGAGTTCTTCGAGAAGCGCTACGAAGCAGCCGGGGCGCCGGAGATCGGCTGGGACGTGTGCGCGAGGGCTGCCGCAGCATCGAGACCTTAACTTCCCGCAGCGGTGCGGGTTGCTGCCTTTGCGGGTAGCTGCAAGAACTTCTTATCCACGGCACCAACTTGGACTCGCGTACAGGTGACAGCCTTCGGATTTTGTGTGTCTTCCACCATGACTGCGTATCCGATGAAGCTCTCCATGTCTCGCCGGAGCGACGTG
Source organism: Terriglobales bacterium (assembly GCA_035935775.1). Taxonomy (GTDB): domain Bacteria; phylum Acidobacteriota; class Terriglobia; order Terriglobales; family Acidobacteriaceae; genus JAICWP01. The sequence continues at coordinate 15,443 of DASYWT010000471.1, read as the reverse complement.
CGGCGCAGCCATTCGACATCCCACCGGTGACAACGCCAGTTTTTGTTATGTCGATCACGGTTATGAGAATGATTCGCCTTCCATTCCATAATCGCCAACGGTTCGTTCATAGGAAGGTTATCTTTCCACACCGTCATGCGCGCTGAGGGCCATATCACCAAATCCTTGCGGACCACGTCTTTAGCCCCTATGCGTTTACGTTCACAACAACCTGGGACTTTGCGGTCGATTTTTAGCAGATCGTCAAGTGGAAGTTGACGAACTGCTACTTCAATTCCGATCTGCCCTTGAGGCACAAGCTTGGCGAGACGACAGGCGTACAGGTTCACCATCTCGTTCTCGCGTCCCCACCAGTCGGTACAGATATCCTGATAGAAGGAGCGCAAGGACTGCTCAACAATGCTGTCCAGTTTTGATACGAAGGCCATTGCGCCGTTATTATGGCACGTACTCGCAAGAAGACGCTCCCACCCACGCCGACCTGGACCTACCCCCACTGCGGCCACGTCCACACGGCGGGCACCTTGCACCGACTGGACTCCAACACCCTCCACTGCCAGGGCTGCGGTCAGATGTTCACATCGCAGCCTGACCAGCAGTAAAATTAGCGGCCCATGCCAGCCCGTCAACTATGCTGTGACGCGTACGTCATTCCAGAAAATGATCCCACCGGCGAGAACGCCGTCGAGTGCGGCGCGATCGCGCTAGCCTGAGCTGACTGCGGTGACTCCGCCGGCTGCATCGAACAGGCAATTCAGGCCAGAATTACGGAATCTGGTCTGAGCCGGCTGCGCCGAGGATTGCCGTTGTGTGGTGGATGAAGGGGCGGCTGCATGATCGTCCGTTGTAAGTTCCTGCACGAGAAACATATGCCATCAATTTTGCTCTTCGCCATGGATTCGCCCCTCTAAGGTGAAATTCCCAGAACATCTAAGGTCCCTACTTAATAGCAGTCGAGTGAGCTCAACAGTAGTTTGGAATTCAGAAAGGAGAACGGTAAATACGCATCATGCCGCACCCATCCTGGTTTGATTGGCTTACAGTCGCTGCGATCTTCTTTGGACCAATTTTCGCGCTCACAGCGCAGCGTGGTCTTGATCGCTTTCGCGAGAAGAAGCAACGGCGGTATCTTCTCTATGCGACGTTAATGTCGCTTCGTAACGATCCGGTTAACCCTGATCACGTACGCGCCCTGAATTCTGTCGATGCCGTATTCGACGGTGACGGTAAGGACACGGCCGTCCGTCAGGCATGGGATAGAGTGCTGGCGCACGTCATCACCGATCGCAGTGCCAATCCAGCTCAGTGGGACAGCACTCTGATCGATCTTCGCGTTGATCTGTACCAGGCCGTCGGAAAGGCCGTGGGATACGACCACACTGTGGAGTACATCAAGAACCATCTCTACACGCCACAGCACTTCGGCGAGGTATGGGTGGAGCAGACGCAGATCAGGAAAGGCTTGGCTCAGGCGCTCACGCCAGATGGCCTCAAGGTTGTGATCACACAGCCTACTGCCGGGGTTCCTACAGCAGCGGCTCCATCGCGGCGTATCTGACTAAAGAGGTAACGGGTCATGGCAGAAGTGGAACATCTTAACGACCGCGAGAAGTACATGCTTGATGCGCTTCACGCCATTGCTAGCTTTGGGAAAGGCGAAGAGGCGTCGCTTGGTATTGCGCCCCTACATGGACGAGCATGGCATCCGCTGGAGCAACGACGAAGACGTTAAGACCTGGATGCGGCGCATCGCCCAAAACGCAATAGATCACGCCGAGAAGCCGAAACCGCCAAACGGCCGAACCGCAAACCTTAAAAATCTTAGGGGGGGCGAGGCTCCGAAGGGTCCAGGCCCTCCCGCATCGCACAAAAGGCAGCGTGCCGACATCAATGCTGGCCGTGCACGACAACACTCTCTGTCATGCCAGATACAAGCCTGAGCTAAGAGTGGTTCAATAGATTCAAGCGCTTACAGAAATAAACGAAAGTCAGATTTCCTCGCGGGATTACACTTGCGCGGCCCGGCAAAACTTCCTGCCCACTGGCTGCTTACCTCGCCCCACGCCTGCTGCTTTAACAATTTGCCGGCTGTCGCCAGCTTTGCCCGGCGCATCTGTATTGGGATGCTGATGTTGAGGCCTAGACACATCGAGGTAAGCAGCGATGGCAAAGCATGAGCGCACAGGGAATTACGATGCTTTCGCATCAGTGAGAAAACTCAAAAATCCACCTCAGCGACACTGAGCAGAGAGAAAAGATCAGTTTGCTCCAAGACGCCGCCTTAAGCAGGAAGGGTCAGGCTGCGCCGAAGCATCTCGCCTGCAGTCCCTGTCGTAACATACCCACGTGAAACCCAAGTTCTTCGCTTCCCCAAACCTGTTTCGCGAATGGCTGGCCAAGCACGGCTCGAACTCCCAGGAGTTGTGGGTAGGTTTCCATAAGAAGAATTCCGGCACGCCGAGCATCACCTGGCCCGAAGCTGTTGATGCGGCATTGTGCTTCGGCTGGATTGACGGAGTCCGCAAGAGCCTGGGGGACGCCAGCTACACCATTCGCTTCACGCCCCGCAAGCCGAAGAGCACCTGGAGCGCCGTAAACATCAAACGCGTTGAGGAGCTCACGAAATCAGGGCTCATGCAGCCCTCGGGAATGCAGGCTTTTCAGCAACGCGAAGAAAAGAAATCCGGAATTTATTCCTACGAGCAAAGGCAAGCTGCGCGCCTCAGCCCGACTCACGAGCGGGGCTTCCGCGCTAACAAAAAAGCCTGGGAATTTTTTCAGCGCCAGCCTCCCTGGTATCGCAGGGTGGCCGCGTTCTGGGTGGTAAGCGCAAAAAAGGAAGACACGCGGCAGAGCCGGCTGGCACGCCTCATCGAAGATTCATGGCGGGGCCGGACCATACCCCCGCTGACGCGTTCCAAGTCCAGGTGATCGCCTTTGGGAGACCACTCCAGCATTAAGCTCGCGCGGCATCAGTGTCCCTTCGTCGTGCTTCGCAGTACAATCGCCAGTTTCGCGGGAGGTACCTGTGGCTTGGATATTGATGCTGGTGTTGTTCGTGGCCGCCCCGGTTTTCGGGCAAACTCCCACACCGGTACGGGTGATCGCTTTCGGCGCGCACCCCGACGATTGTGACCTGCGCGCGGGCGGGCTGGCGGCAAAGTACGCCGCCCTCGGATACAAGGTAAAGTTTGTCTCCCTCACCAACGGCGATGCTGGGCACCAGTCCATGGGCGGCGGCCCGCTGGCCAAGCGCCGCCGCGCCGAGGCGCAGGAGGCAGCGCGCCGCATTGGAATTGAATACGACGTTCTGGATAACCATGATGGCGAACTCCTGCCCACGCTGCCGGTGCGCAACCAGGTGATTCGCGAGATTCGGGAGTGGAAAGCTGATGTCGTGCTCTCGCCTCGACCAAATGACTACCACCCTGACCACCGCTACACCGGTGTGCTGGTGCAGGACGCCGCCTACATGGTCACCGTCCCTGATCTGGTGACCGATGTTCCGGCGCTGCGCAAGAATCCCGTGTTCCTCTATTTCTGGGATCAGTTCACTCAGCCGCAGCCCTTTCGTCCGGATATCGTGGTCTCCATTGACGATGTCTACCAGAAGAAACTTGACATGCTCGACGCGCACGTTTCCCAGTTCTACGAGTGGCTGCCCTGGCATGACGGTCTGCTCGAGCAGGTGCCGAAAGACCCCGCCGCACGCAAGCAATGGCTGGCCACGCAGCAGCCGGACAACGTTTTGCCGCAGTGGCGGCAGGCGCTGGAGAAGCGCTATGGCGCGGCAGCCGCCAATATCAAGCATGCCGAGGCTTTCGAGATCACGGAGTACGGCCGCCAGCCCAGCGAAGAGGAGATTCGCAAACTATTCCCGTTTTTTTTCCAGGCCGTTAGCGGCCAGTGAGCCGGCAGGACAATCCTCACCCGCGGGACTAAAATTCGAGCATGAGCCCGGAACTTCCCGCCTATCGCAAAGCAACCCTCGCCGAGCGGTTCTTCAACCGCGCCTTCGGCCTGCTGGTGGGGCTAGGCCTCGGAATGTCGCACAATTATCTGGTCGAGGTCCGGGGCCGCAAAACCGGAAAGGTCTACTCCACACCCATTGATCTGCTGGAACTCGATGGCAAGCGCTTCCTGGTGGCGCCGCGCGGCCGCACGCAGTGGGTGAGAAACGCCGAGGCCGCGGGCGAGGTGACGCTCAAGAAGAGAAGGACGAGCGTTCGCTATCGTATTCAGCCCATTCCTGATGCCGCCAAACCGGAACTGCTCAAAGCCTACCTCGATCGCTTCAAGACCACGGTGCAACGCTACTTTCCCGTGCCCGCGGGCTCGCCGGCACCGGCGTTTGCGGAGATCGCCGCAAACTACCCGGTGTTCGCATTGCTCCCCGATTAGCCGCCACCCTACCGAAGAGACATTGCCTGCAAAATCTCCGAAAAATCAAAAACGACACGTAACGAGTTACGTCTCTACCAACACTCGCTAGTGGATGAATGGACCGGAAACGACGAGGCTACCGCATGGTGAACAGCGCATTCACATGCGCCGTGACCGTAATTTTCTGCGGTGTGAATTCTTCCGTCGGCGCGGGTGCTGCCGCCATGGGCGCGGCCATAGCCCGCTGCATCACCCCAGCTACCACCCGCACTTGCTCGAATGTGTCCACGGAGGCGTAGGAGAGCTCGCCCAGCGTCCTCTGCGCGGCGTGGGCCACCACCTCCGCTTGGGCCCGGGCGCGCTGGTAAGCGTCTTCCGTGGCTTTCATCTTCGCAGTATCCATATTGTCGAGCATGTAGCTTACGGTCTGGTTAGCGGTTACATCCAGGTCGGAAGTTTGCGAAACAATGGGCGCAATCCTGGAGAAGTCCTTCAGCCTGAGGGAAACGCTGCTGTTAACCCGGTAGGCGATCAGCTTGCGCTTGGGATTGCGGTAGTCATACACAGGCTCCAGAGAGAAGAAGCCAATCTCCGCCGCTTTGGGTTCCACCCCATTCGAGCGCAGGATCTGGCGAATCTGCTCGGCTGCGCGGCTGGCCCTGTCGTAAGCCGCTTTGGCCGTCTCCTCCTGGGCCGAAATGTTGAACTGCACCAGCGCAGTGTCGGGCGCTGATTCGTACTTGCCGTCCGCCCCCACGTAGATGGTGTTGGGCTGCGCCGTTACGGCCGGATGTTCCTGCCCCACGGCCGCGGCAGCCAGCAGAGTCATTACAGCGCACAAGACCGCAAGCCTCCAGGTCATATCTCGTCTCCGTCCTTTCCAGACGTACTCCCCGGAAGCGCCATTCTAGTGCAGCGGCACTTGCAGGGGACGATCCAGGCGCACCTCCAGCATCTGCCCCTTGTTCAGCTTGAGGTCGCGGTCGGTCAGCAGACCTGCGCCCAAACCGGCGCCGCCGCCCACTCCCGCGCCGATGGCGGCCCCATGACCGCCGCCTGCGGCAACGCCGCCCAGCGCGCCCACGCCGGCGCCGATGGCGGCACTCTCAATCATCCGGCCCTTGCCTGGACCTTTGCGCTCAATTTCGCCTTCGGAGTTAGGCTGTTTGACCGCGTGTTCGCCGGGCACACCGGTCACGGTGGCCACCAGCGGCACCCAGCCATGCTGGGTCTCGATTTCGTCGAAGCTGAGCAGCAGGCGGGCGTGGAATCCCCTCTCTGCGGAACTCACGTGTCCCTTGATCTTCCTGCCCCGTGGAATGACGTCGCCGCCGGGAGCCGCCAGATCTTCCGCCAGCTTGGCCTGAAAGTGCTTGCCTGACTTCGACTTGCTGGTGTCGAGCTTGTCACCTAGGCGGACAAGAAATTTGGTTCCTTCGGGGATCAAGTTCGCGGGCGAAGCATTCGCGGATGGCAAACGCTGGCCCAGAGTCTGCGCGGCTGCCAGGCCAGCCAACAACAGGGCACAGCACCCCGCGCGCGTGGCGAGTCTCCACATGTTCGGACCTCAGGTTGTTCTAAGTTGCTGCAGAATTTGGATGAATTTTTCCACCATTCGGCTGCTTCCGGCTGCCGTTGCGGTTGTTTTTCTCGGGTTTTTCAGGATTTCCCCCTACACTTTAAGATTGCGACTGGCGCGGCACTTGTGTAAGGCTTTAAGCAGCCGACAAGGAGGCTTGATGCGAAAGTGGTATGTGCCGTTGGCGGTGCTGGGTATTGCCGGTGTGGGGGCGCTTTTGCTCACCGACCGTGGCCGGCAGACTTTGCGCTGGCTGAGCGAAAACCTGCAGCGCGCCGTGGAATGGAATGAAGCCGCGCAACGCGAGCTGGACCGCATTCAAATCGCACTGAACCGCGTCGCTGAATCCCTGGAAGCGGTGCAGTAATCCGCCGCGTGGGGCACGCCTGGTGTTCCTGTCCGCAGGTTCATTCCCCCACAAATCGCGCGTGGGCTCACTCCTGACTTCCGACTCCAGGTTTTAATCGGTATCGAAGCGCTGTTCTTTCCAGGGATCGCCGTACATGTGGTAGCCGTTGCGTTCCCAAAAGCCGGCTGCATCCTGATCGAGAAGTTCGATTCCCCGCACCCACTTCACCGATTTCCAGCCGTACAAGTGAGGCACAATCAGGCGCAGAGGATAGCCGTGCTCCGGCGTTAAGGGCTGGCCGTCATGGTGGGTAGCAAAGAGCACGTTATCGCGATCCAGGTCCGGCAGAGGCACATTGGCGGTGTAGCCTTGCTCCGCATGTACCAGCACATAGCCGGCGCCCGGCTGCAGCTTAACCAGGTGGAGCACCTCGCGAAATAGAACGCCTTCCCAGCGGTTGTCGAAGCGGCTCCAGCGGGTGACGCAATGGAAGTCGCTGGTCACTTGCGCTCTGGGCAGACGGTTGAACTCATTCCAGCGAAGGCGGACGGGTTTTTCCACCAGCCCGAAGATACGGAAATCCCAGGTGGCAGGGTCGAACCGAGGTACGGAGCCGTAATGCAACACCGGCCACTTCAGAGTCAGCGCCTGGCCGGGCGGCAGGCGCCCGGCACGCTGCATTTCCTGCTCCCGCTGCTTGCGCTCTGTCCCTTCGAAAAGCATACGGTTTAGACGCGGGATTCGCCGTCAGGATGCAAACACGCAGGCGTCGGCTCTCGGCCACGTGGCCATAAGACCCGGCAGCCCATTAACTGTGGAGAAACAGGAAGGGCACCTGCGTGAGGTGCCCTTGCGATCGAATCAGATTATTCGCAACTATGCCTTGGCCGCCAGTAGTTGCCGCAAGCGCAGCCGGGCCTGGTGCAGACCATATTGCGATTCTTGCTCGCTCACGCCCAGAGTGCGGGCGATGCGCGCATGGTCGTAGGCTTCCACATCGTGCAGCAGAAAGATCATGCGTTCGGTGGGGGGTAATTGCACCACGGCACGTTCCAGTTCAACCCGCTTGACATTGCCGCGCACGGAGGCCACTTCAGTGACCGGAGCAATATTCAGGCGCAACACACCAATCGGCATCAAATCGCGGATTTCGGCGAGCAGGATGCGATCCACGGCTTCCGCGCTGGGGCTGCTGTCGCTGGCAAAGGCCCGCGCGAAGACACTCGCTGAGATCTCTTCCGCCGCCATTTCGCTGTCGGTCATCCAGAAAGCCAGCGCATACACCCGGTGGCGGTGCTCGTCGTAGGCTTTCTCATATCTTGCCAGGGACTGTTCTGCGGCGACGGGAAAATGTGCCGCCAACCCGGTAATCTTTGCCTGATCTAAAGCCCTTGCCATCATTCCCCCCAGGAGAAAACTTATTGCGGGTGAACGTTTAGCGATCTAACCCACCAAGTAGGTCTGCACGTTCCCAGCCATTCGTCCAGGCTGGGAGTAGTTCAAGTCCAAGTAATTCAAACCCCATCCAGACATAAAGTTGCCCCGGAAATCCCCTTACTGTCAGGCGTTCAGAGGCGTTTCTGACTGCAAGTCACGGGAAAGTGGCGCGCCGACAGGGCAGGCCATCCATGGCGATACAGAACGGTGTGTGGCCGTTAAAGGGCACATGTGGGTACGCTAATACCCACACTTGGAATTAACGTGCCGCTGTGAGCTTAGGAGGAGATGCCGTCGCCGTCAGCGCCTTCTGGAGCAGTTTGCGGCTGCTGGCGATGAGGTCGGCGACATCAAACGGTTTTACCAGATAAGAGATGCGGTTCTGCTCTAGAAAGGTTTGTGTCTCGCCGTCGAGATTGGAAAAGACAAACAGCACGCGTCCGAGGAGGCGGGGATGGTGCTGGGCGAGCCAACCATGCATCTGCGCCGCGCTCCACCCGCTGGGCATGGAGCCATTGAGAATAAGCGCGTCAAAACCACCGCCCTCCAGGAGCGCACGCGCTTTCAGCGGATCCGAGGCGGCCACGACTTCGGCTCCGGCTCCCGCCAATACCTCGCGCTCAAACTCCAACACGGCCTCTTCGTCATCCACCAGCAGCAGGCGGCCCTGCAGGACCAACTCGCGCGCCGGCGGGAGGGAGGCCGGACGCGCCGTTTCCGGCTTTCCGGAGGCGGGCAGACGCACCAGCAGTGCCGCTCCGCCCTCGGGAACGTTGCGGGCCTCGATTTCGCCGCCGTGTTCTTTCAAGATGCCGTAGCAGATGCTGAGCCCCAAGCCCGTGCCCTTGCCCACCGGCTTGGTGGTGTAAAAGGGATCAAAGATCCGTTTGGGGTCGGAAATGCCGCGCCCGGTATCGCAGAATTCCACGCACACCGCGCCATTCTCGCCATAAACGCGCACGGTCAGCACGCCGCCGCGCTCCATTTCCAGCATGGCGTCCACGGCATTGTTGATGATGTTAAGAAACACCTGCTCGAGCTGGTGCGGGTCAGCGGTGACGGCCGGAAGCTCCTCCGCAATCTCGCGCTGCACCGCGATGTTGCCGCGTTTGAAATCGTATTCCCGCAGGGCCAGACTGTCGTCCACCACGCGGCGAAGGTCCACCGGTATCTTCTGCGGCGTGCGCTGGCGGGCGAAAGAGAGCAGATTCTGCACCAGGCGATGGGTGCGCTGCGCCTGCTTCAGCAGCTTGCGCACGAAATCCAGGCAGCGCTCCTCCATCGGTTCGCCCTCGAGCAGTTGGGCGTAGCCGAGAATGGCGGTCAGCGGGTTATTGAGTTCGTGGGCTACGCCGGCAATTAACTGTCCGATGGCCGACATTTTTTCGCTCTGCAGAAGCTGTTCCTGGGTGCGGCGCAGATCGTCGTAGGCGCGCGTGGTCTCCTCGTACAGGCGAATCTTTTCAATCGTGGTGGCTAATTGCCGGCCAATGGCGATAAGAAGTTTCTCATCGGTGGCAGTGAAGTCGCGCTCTTTCCGGCTGCTCACCCCCAGCACCCCCATGGGTTGTTCCTGGCTCCACAGAATCACCCACATCCAGGAACGCAGGCCTTCCGCGTGAACGAACTCGGCGGCCAGTGCCGGCAGGTGGGGTAAATCCTCCTGGGTAAAGACCTCGCGGTGCGAATTGACCAGCGTCTGCCAGAAGTCAGGGGGCATGGTGGCGGTGCTGGCGGAGCGGATCGCCGTGTCGCTGCGGTGGCCCCACGCGGCGCGCCGGCGCAGCGTGCCGGAGCCGTTATCGCTCAGGTAAACGGAGCCGGTTTCGGCGCCAAAAAGAGTTACCAGCTGGCGCAGCGTCAGATTGAGAATCTCATCCAGATCGAACGACTGGGTGGCGATGACAGCGATGGCGTTGAGGGCGTGCAACTCCAGATTGCGCCGCCGAATTTCATCTTCGGCCCGCTTCTTCTCCGTCACGTCGAGCAGAAAGCCCTGGTAGCGCTCAATCCCGCCGGCCTGCGTGCGCGTGGCAAAGCTGGTCTCCGAGGCCGCCAGTGTGCTACCGTCTTTTTTCCTGAGTTGGACCTCGAAACTGCGGACGTAGCTGTGGACCTCGATGGCCTGCAGCAGGGCGTTTCGTTGTTCCGGGGAAGCGTAGAGAGCGTCGGCGCTGAGCGCCAGCAACTCCTGGCGGCTGCCGTAACCCAGCATGCCGACCAGGGCATTGTTGCAGTCCAGCAGTTTGCCCTGATCATCCGCTACGAACACGCCTTCCTGGACTTGCTCAAAAAGCTGGCGGTATTTTTCTTCCGCGGTGCGGCGATCGGTGGTATCGCGAATGATGTGGACCGTGCCCAGCTGCCGCCGGCCTTCTTCCCGATAGGACGACGTCCATACATAGGAAGAAGTCGAGACCAGCGAAAAGCCGCCAAAGCAGGGATCCAGTGCCTCAATCAGATCGCCCGTTCCCTGAGCGCAGTAAGGGCAGCCCTGCCAACCTGCCTGGCCCCGCGGCAGCACTTCCTCGCAGCTCCGGCTGATCACCTCCGCCGGAGCGCGGCCCAGGCGTCGCAGCAACGCGCGGTTCACCTTCATGATCCGGTTCTGAGAGTCATGCACCAGGATCAGGTCCTCCATGGAGTCGAAGGTGCTGATCCATTCCCGCTGTGAACGCCGAATCTGGCCGAACAGCCGCAGGTTTTCCGCCGCAATCCCCAGTTGGTTGGCGGTGGACTTCATGAACGCCAGTTCGTCGGTGCTGTAAGTGCGGTGCTTGGCGCCGGCTAAGGCCAGCAGGCCGATGATGGACTTCTTGCCGTGCACCGGAACCAGCAGCAAGTGTTCGAAGCCCTGTTGCCGCAGCACCTCCGCCGTTGGGGCATCGCTTTCGCGCACCCTGTGCACGCAAGGCTCACCCGTGTGCAAGATGCGGGTTAGGGTTTCGCTCATTACGCGTGAGCGATTGGTCTTCAGAAACTCCAGGGAAAGGCCCACGTGCTGGGTAAGGACCATTTGTTCGCCTTCCAGCACGCGAAACCATGCCGCTCGCGCTCGCATTAAATGCTTCAACTCGTGCAGAGCCACGACCAGCATGGCGTTGGCGTCCTGAGCCTGGGCAATCGCGGTAGCCAGGTTGTTCACCACGCCCAGGCGAAGATTGCGCAGGCGCGATTCGTCGAAAACGATCATCAGCATGCTGATGCCGAGCAACAGATCAATCGGCAAATCAGCGGCTGAAAGAAAATGGTTACCCAACCAGCTGTCTTTGGGGTGGAGAAGAACCAAAGTGGCAGCCAGCAGCCAGGGTCCAGCTGCCCATCGTGCCCAGGTGTAACGCAGTAACTGCAGGGCAGCTACCGCCGTAATGAGGTGAAGGAGCACGATGCTGGTCCATCCCAGCAGGGCGGAGTGCGGCCACCACACGCTCCTGATTACTACCGTAATGCCGGCGATGCCGGCGACCGCCGCGGTCGGAAGCACCAGACGCTGCTTCTCGGAGTAGAGCAGCACGGCGCTGGCAAGAAGAAAGGCGGCGAGGGTAAACGAGGCATCCGCCAGCGCCCGGGGCGGAGAGGAGCCCCCTAAGCTGAGGATAACTGGCACGCGGTAAATCACATAGGCGAGCCAGCCTACGATCCAGGTAAGGAAGTAGCGCTCCCGAAAGGTGCGAAACACAAGTAGGCTGGCGGCCAGCAAAGCCAGTACAGCGAAGGCTTCGGCTGGCAGAGTCGTGCCCACGAGCTGAGCGCCTTGCGGCAGGCGCACCTCCCAACACACGCTTCCGGATTCGGGAACGGTACCGCGTATATAGCATGGAATACCTAAGGAATCATGGTTACTACCGGTTATTGCACCTCTCCTTCCGGAGAACTGCGCTACAATGACGACTCCCCCAATACTGCTTCCTATGCCGGCAGAGCGCATTCTTGTCGTTGACGACGAAGAACCGATCCGCGATGTCGTGACCTCGATGCTGGGCTCGGTTGGCTATAAGTGCCAGCAAGCCGGCTCGGGCCGAGAGGCGCTGGCCATCCTGGATTCCGGCGGACAATTTGAGCTCATTCTCTCCGACCTGATGATGGCGGACCTGGACGGCATCGCCCTGCTGGAGCGTACCAAGGAAAGATATCCCGACGTTCCCGTGGTCATGGTAACGGCGGTGCACGATATATCCGTTGCTTTAAAGGCCATCCGCGACGGCGCCTACGATTACCTGCTGAAACCCTTCGAACGCGAACAACTGCTGGCGACAGCGCGTCGCGCCCTGGAGAACCGCCGCCTCAAGCTGGAGAATCGCGCCTACCAGACCGGCCTGGAAGCGCTGGTCGAGGAGCGCACGCGACAATGGCGCCAGGCCAACCGGAACCTGGAGGAGGCGAACCAAACGCTTGCCCTTGCGAATGAAAACTTAAAGCGGCTCAACGCCGACCTGGAGAAATCCTACGACGTAACCCTGGAGGCTTTGGGCGACGCCCTCGATATGAAGGACGCCGAGACCGAAGGCCATTCTCGCCGGGTTACCGCCTTTACCATAGCCATTGCACGGCAGATGGGCATTGCTCCCGATAGCCGCGAGATGCGCACCATTGCCCGTGGCGCGTTTCTGCACGACATCGGCAAAATGGCCATTCCTGACAATATTCTGCGCAAGCCGGCGAAGCTGAACCACGACGAAATCGAAATCATGCGCGAACACTGCTTCCACGGCTACCAGATGCTGAAGAAAATTCCTTACCTGCAGGAAGCGGCAGAAATTGTCTATGCCCACCAGGAAAAATTTGATGGCTCGGGCTATCCGCGGCAACTGAAAGGCAACGAAATACCTCTGGGAGCACGGATATTCGCCGTTGCCGACACGCTCGACGCCATCATTAACGACCGTCCTTATCGGCCCGCACAATCCATCGAAGCCGCGCGGGAAGAGATTAAGGCCTGGTCGGGACGGCAGTTTGACCCCGAGGTGGTGCGAATATTCCTGGCCATGTCCACTACGATCTGGGAAGACTTGCGCAAACAGATCAACGCCCGGGGGCGTCTGTCCTACGGGGCAATAGCGAAGTAACCTCGCTGACTGCCGATAACAGCCTACTTCTTAAGAATGGGGTTGTACCCGTCAGCTACCAGTTTGGCGCGGGCGGCCTCCGCCTCTTTGATATTGCCAAAGGGACCAACCTGCACGTGATAAAGGCGGTCATGGGGCTCGTTGCTGGCAATGAACACGGAATACGACTTCTTTCTTAAAGCCGAGAGCAGCGCATCCGCATCGTCTTTTTTGCTGACCGCTGCGACCTGAACCACATAGCTCCCGCCATCAAGGGTGCCCACCAGAGGCTGCGGCGCGACCCCGGCGGCAGTGGCCGCGGCCACCGGGGAATCAGAATTATCGGGGGCTGGAGAGGCGGGTTGTGCCGCCGTGTCGCTCTGCTTGACTGACTGATAAAAGGTGAGGTCTCCCGAGCTGGGCTTGGCCGGCGCGTTGGGTTTCGCTGCCGGCTTCGCGGTTGTGGTCGCAGCCTGCGGTTCTCCGGCACTGAGCACCGTGCGGCCCGAGCTTTTTCCCAGCGAATATCCCAATCCAAAAAACAAAGCGCAGATGCCCACCAGCCCGAAAAACAAAACCAGCATGCGCCCGGTGCCCAGAGTAATTTCCGTGTCCTGCGAAGCCGCCATACGACGTGGTTCTCCTGTCTCGCTCGCCCGCTTCTTATCCAGCCAGTAGGTGGTCACGGTCGGCCGGCGCCGGTGGGGGTTGTGTTAGCCGAGCCGTCGCCGCCTCCTCCTGCCATCTTCGCAATCACCTTGTGAATCCCGCTGAACACATCCACGGGAACGGGGAAGACGACGGTGGTGTTCTTTTCCACCCCAATCTCGGTCAAGGTTTGCAGATAACGCAGTTGCACGCTGACCGGTTCCTCAGCCAGCAGACGCGAGGCGTCCACCAGGCGCTGCGCCGCTGAAAACTCGCCCTCGGCGTGGATGATCTTGGAACGCTTCTCGCGCTCGGCCTCCGCCTGCTTGGCCATGGCTCGCAGCATGGTCTCTGGCAAATCCACCTGCTTGACCTCTACGTTGGCCACTTTCAAGCCCCAGGAATCGGTGTGCTGGTCGAGAATGGTCTGCAGGCGCAGGTTGATCTTCTCGCGATGCGCCAGCAGTTCGTCCAGCTCCACTTCGCCCAGCACCGAGCGCAGCGTGGTCTGGGCAAACTGCGAAGTCTGGTAAACGTAGTTGGAAACTTCCACCACGGCGCGGCGCGGGTCAATCACGCGCAGGAAGATGACCGCATTCACTTTCAGGGTCACGTTGTCGCGGGTGATGATGTCCTGCGGCGGCACCTCCAGCGCTTCCTGGCGCAGGGAAATGCGGACCATGCGGTCAATCGGCGCGAACACCAGGATCACACCCGGGCCTTTGGCGCGCTCCAGCAGGCGACCCAGGCGGAAGATCACACCTCGCTCGTATTCGGTCAGGATCTTGATGGAACTGAGAATGTACAGGGCCACGATGATGATTGCTATCACCGGGAAGGAAATCATGTTTTGGCCTCCATTCGGCCACGCCCCAGCTGTTGGTGCAGAGCTTCTAGGCGGATTCTACAGCAATCAGAGTGGCTTTCGCGGTGCCCGAATGCCTGAGGCCGTTGCTTGGAAAGGTGCGGGGAGGGGCTCAAGGTTTCGAATGTTTCAAAGTTTCAAGGTTTCCCAATTACCACTGACATCATGGCTTTCTGCTCGCTGGACAGTTACCACTTCGGCGAAACCTGAAACATGGGAAACTTTGAAACCTAAGTTTGGGGTCTAAATGGACGCCGGCGCCCGCGACGGCTGTGTGCTACCTACCGGCTCCACTTCCAGCCTCAGCCCGTCAATCCGCTTGACGACGACTGCCTGGCCGGCATCAATGTTCCCCGAAGCCACTGCGTCCCACAGCTCGCCGTGAATAAAAACCTTGCCCTCGGGACTAAGCGGCGTGCGCGCGGTTCCGATTTCACCCACCAATCCCTGTGCTCCAGTCACAACTTTTCCGCGGCGCGCCCGCAAGGCAATGTCCATGAGGAAAACCGTTATCAGCCCCAGGGGAAGGCTCACCGCCAGTGCGGTCAGCAGGTTCACTCGCAATTCAGGAATCGGCCCATCCACCAGCAGCAGGGCCCCCAGGGTGAGCAGGGCAATGCCGCCAATACCCAACACCCCATGGGTGGAGAACTTGGCTTCCAGTACGAACATCACAAACGCCGCCAGGATGAGCACCAGGGCGGCATAGCGCGTGGGCAGCAGGTTGAGGGCAAAGGCGGCCAGGAGAATGAAAATGACTCCAATCACTCCCGGGACCACCGCACCGGGATGGTTGAACTCGGCATACAGGGCGAGCGCCCCAATCGCCAGCAGGATAAAGGCGATATTGGGGTCCATGATGTAGTTGAGGATGTGCTGCTTGAGCGTCATTTCCAACGGGCGAATCGCTTTGCCCACCAGATCGAGTTTCACGGTCTGCCCGTTGAAGCGGCGAATCGGCTTGCCTTGGAGTTGCTTGAACAGGTCGTTCTCGCTGGGAGCCACATAGTCAATCAGGTGCTGCGAGAGCGCCTCGTCATCGGTCCAGCTCTTGGACTGTCGCACCGCGCTTTCCGCCACCTCCACGTTGCGCCCACGCTTGGCCACGATGGAACGCATCAGCGCCGCTGCGTCGTT
>DASYWT010000470.1:0-9776 GCA_035935775.1 Terriglobales bacterium | reverse complement strand
AGTCGAGGCCTTCCGCAAGAGCGGCAACAAGCCGCAGTGGATGATTCTGGACGTGATTCCGGTGATCCCGCCGGAGCTGCGCCCCCTGGTGCCCCTGGATGGCGGCCGCTTTGCCACCTCCGACCTGAACGACCTGTATCGCCGGGTCATCAACCGCAATAACAGGTTGAAAAAACTGATGGACCTGCACGCTCCCGAAGTCATCGTGCGCAACGAAAAGCGCATGCTGCAGGAAGCGGTGGACGCGCTGTTCGATAACGGCCGCCGCGGCCGGGTGCTGCGCGGGGCCAACAACCGCCCACTCAAGTCGCTTTCCGACACGCTCAAGGGCAAGCAGGGGCGCTTCCGCCAGAACCTGCTGGGCAAGCGCGTGGACTACTCCGGCCGCTCCGTCATCGTGGTCGGGCCCGAATTGAAGCTCCACCAGTGCGGCCTGCCCAAGAAGATGGCGCTGGAGCTGTTCAAGCCCTTCATTTATCACCGCCTGGAGCAGACCGGGCACTGCACCACGATCAAGCAGGCCAAGGAGATGGTGGAGCAGCAGGAATCCATCGTGTGGGACATCCTGGAAGAGGTGATTAAAGATCACCCGGTGCTGCTGAACCGCGCTCCCACCCTGCACCGTCTGGGCATTCAGGCCTTCGAGCCGGTGCTGGTGGAAGGCAAGGCCATCAAGATTCACCCGCTGGTGTGCACGGCCTTCAATGCCGACTTCGACGGCGATCAGATGGCCGTCCACATTCCGCTCTCGCCTGAGGCTCAGGTTGAAGCCAGCGTGCTGATGCTCTCGTCGCACAACATCCTGTCGCCGGCTTCCGGCCAGCCCATCACCGTGCCCACGCAGGACATGGTGCTGGGGATCTACTACCTGACCAAGGCCAAACCAGGCGCCAAGGGCGAGGGCCGCGCTTTCGCCAACATCGAAGAGGTGCTGCTGGCGCTGGAAATGGGCGAGGTGGAAACGCTTACTCCCATCCGCTTGCGCTACACAGGCGAGGTAATTGACCTCATCAGCGCTTACGACGACCAGGACATCCCGCACACGGAGCCGCAGCAGTACGAGCGGCAGTTCATCAACACCACCGTGGGCCGGGCCATCCTGAATGATTCCCTGCCCAAGGGCATGCCCTACATCAACGGCCTGCTGAAGAAGAAGGGCGTGGGCGGCCTGGTCACGTACGGGTACCTGCGTTTTGGCCTGGAGATGACGGTCAGGATGCTGGACCAGATCAAGGAACTGGGCTTCCGCTATGCCACCCGCGCCGGCTTGTCCATCGGCATTGACGACATGGTCATCCCCGAGAACAAGAAGGGCGTGGTGCGCGACGCCGAGAAGCAGGTGGTCTCCGTGCAGCAGCAGTACCTGGACGGCGCCATCACCAACGGCGAGCGCTACAACAAGGTGATTGAAATCTGGTCAGCCATTACCGAGCGCGTGGCCGACGAAATGTTCAGCGAAATGGAGCAGCAGGACAAAGCGGGGGTCATCAACCCCATTTACGTCATGGCCGATTCCGGCGCCCGCGGTTCCAAGCAGCAGATTCGCCAGCTTTCCGGAATGCGCGGCTTGATGGCCAAGCCTTCGGGCGAAATCATCGAGACCCCGATCACCGCCAACTTCCGTGAAGGGCTGACGGTGCTGCAGTACTTCATTTCCACCCACGGCGCCCGTAAGGGCCTGGCCGATACGGCGCTCAAGACGGCCGATTCCGGCTACCTCACCCGCCGCCTGGTGGACGTGGCGCAGGACGTTATCGTCAGCGAAAACGATTGCGGCACGGTGGACGGCATTTACGTGACCTCGATCGTGGAAGCGGGCGACATCATCGAGCCGCTGCGCGACCGCATTGTGGGCCGCGTTTCCCTGGAGAAGATCAAAGACTACGAAGGCAACACCATCGTGGACGTCAACCAGGAGATCACGGAAGAACTCGCGGCGGCGATTCAGGCGGCCGGCATCGAGCGGGTCAAGATCCGCTCCGTGCTCACCTGCGAATCCAAGCGCGGCGTCTGCGTGGCCTGCTACGGCCGCAACCTGGCTTCCGGACGCCTGGTGGAACTGGGCGAGGCGACGGGCGTGATCGCCGCGCAATCTATCGGCGAGCCTGGAACGCAGCTCACCATGCGTACCTTCCACATCGGCGGCACGGCTTCCCGAGTTTCCGAGCAGTCGCGCCTCGAGGCCAAGAACAACGGCATCGCTCGTTTCATCAACCTGCAGACCGTGCAGTCCAAGGTAGGCGACCTGGTGGTGATGAACCGCAACGGGTCCATCGCCATCGTGGATGACAAGGGCCGCGAAAAGGAACGCTACTCCGTGGTCTACGGCGCCAAGCTGAAGGTGAAGGAAGGCGATGGGGTACAGCTCGGACAGGTGCTGGTGGAGTGGGATCCTTACACCTTCGCCATCCTGACCGAAATCGGCGGGCCGGTGCAGTTCAAGGACCTGCAGGAAGGGCTGACGCTGCACGAAGAAGTGGACGAGGTCACGGGCTTGTCGCGCCTGGTGGTCACTGATTCGCCGGATGAGAAGCGCCAGCCGGCCATCGTGGTCAAGGGCAAGACCAGCAAGCGTTACCTGATGCCTTCCCGCGCCCACCTGATGGTGCAGGACGGCGATACCGTGTTCCCCGGCGACGTGCTGGCCAAGATCCCGCGCGAAACCACCAAGACCAAGGACATCACCGGCGGTCTGCCCCGCGTGGTGGAACTGTTCGAGGCCCGCAAGCCGCGCGAAACCGCGGTCATCAGCGAAATTGATGGCCTGGTGCGCTTCGGCGAAATCAGCAAGGGCCAGCGCAAGGTCTACGTGGTGGCCGACAACGGCACGGAGAAGGAGTACTCGGTGCCGCGCGGCGTGCACATCAACGTGCAGGAAGGCGAGCGGGTGAGAGCCGGCGAGCCGCTGATGGATGGCCCCCTCAACCCGCACGACATTCTGGCCGTGCTGGGCGAAAAGGAGCTGCAGGCTTACCTGGTGAACGAAATCCAGGAAGTCTACCGGCTGCAGGGCGTCAACATCAGCGACAAGCACATCGAGGTGATCGTTCGTCAAATGATGCGCTGGGTCAAAGTGGAAGATGTGGGCGACACCCAGTTCCTGCTGGAGCAGCAGGTGGACAAGTTCCGCTTCCGCGAGGAGAACGAGCGCACCATCATGCAGGGCGGCAAGCCGGCCACCGGCAGGCCGTTGCTGCTGGGCATCACTAAGGCCTCGCTTTCGACCGAATCTTTCATCTCTGCCGCCTCCTTCCAGGAGACCACACGGGTGCTCACCGAAGCATCCATACAGGGAGCCGTGGATCACCTGCGCGGCCTGAAGGAGAACGTCATCGTGGGCCGGCTGATCCCGGCGGGAACTGGCATGGAGTATTACCGCAACGTCAAGCTCTCTCCCGAACTGGAGGAAGCTGCTGCCAAGGTCCAGGAAGAGGTCTCGGCCGCCTACGAAGAGGCCGAGCGCGCCCTGGAACTGCTGCGTCACGAAGGCGAGACCGAGGAGCTGGCCGCGGAGTAAGCTCTTTACAGCACGAAGGGGCGACCGGCAACGAGTCGCCCCTTAAATTTTAGAGCTTTATTTTGAGGTACATGCACGCAAGTCCCGAGCGACCGCTGCCGTCCAGCCAGCCTGCCATCTTGGCCCAACGGCACCCGCCCACCCAATTGCTTCCCTGGCGCTACGGGAATACCCTTATCAGGGTAATGTGGAGTTTTTTCCGCCTTCTGCGTCGTGCCTTGTGGCGTGCGATTCAGCACGACGCCTTTACTATGGCCAAGGCGGCCGCGTATTCCGCCATCCTGACCCTTTTCCCTGCCTTGCTGGTGGTAGGGGCGACTCTGGCTACCTCGCACCACACCGCGCCGATGCTTAGGGAGATTTCATATGCTGTGGGCAAGATCCTGCCCACAGGGAGCGCCACCGCGGTGGCTTATCTGAAGGGCGCCACCAGCCGCCCGGTGGGCCTGCTCATTACAACTTCTCTCATCACCTTGTGGACTGCTTCCGGCGTGATGGTTTCCTGGATGGAAGGTTTCCGCAATGCCTATCAGTTGCCCAAGAGCTGGGGCCTGGTAAAAGAACGCATGATCGCCTTCGGCCTGGTTGTCATGGCCGGCATCCCCATGTTGTTCGCGACTATCCTGGTGGCCTTCGGCACGCAGATTGAGACCCGGCTGCTGTTTTATGTCGGCCACGACTACGGTCCCTATGTGCTGACGATGTGGACCCTCATCCGCTGGAGCATAGCCATCCTCACCAGCATCGCCGTGCTGGCGCTTATTTACCACCACGCCGTGCCGCGCACCCAGCCCTGGCACACCGTGCTGCCGGGCGCCTGCCTGGGCACAGCCGCCTGGTTTGCCGCCACCATGGCCTTTGGCTGGTATTTGCGGCATTACGCCGAATACAGCATTCTCTACGGCTCTCTGGGAATCGCCATCGCGCTGCTGGTGTGGATGTTCATGGTTTCGGTGATTGTCCTGGTGGGGGCGGAAATGAACGCCATGCTCTTCCCCCGCTGCCTGAATCTGAATGCCCGCCCCGCCAAACACCGCGAGCCCGAAGTGTACGTTCGCTGACTGGCGTACCACCTGCCCATCCCACGCAGCCAGGCAGGTCACGAATGGCTGTGAGCCCTCTCACATACTCAGGTTTCGCGGGAGTGCTAATTTTTCAGCATCGGGCGCATATCCACCGCGCCACAATCCTCACCAGAGCAGTTCTGCGTATCAGAACCCGCCTATTGAGGTAGGCCACCAGGGAATCCTTCATCGATGCCTGTCAAGGGGGACGTGATGCTGCTGGCCGCTCTGATCGTAGTAGGTATTGTCGCCATCCTAGAGGTCACCGTTTACAGACTGTGGAAGCAACGTAACTCCTGTCGAGCTGAACTTCAGTGGTGCCGCATTGAGCTTCAGCGGTACGCTGCCATTGCCAACATGGAAGTTGCCGTTAACGCGGCAAAGGCTGAATTGGAGCACGTGAAACAAACCACGGAAAAACTAGAAGAGCAGTACAAGCAGGCTTTGGCAACATACGGCCATTTGCAACATGAGGTCTCCATGCTCGAAGAAAATCTCGAGGATCTTTCCTTCGGCCTCTACAAACCTCATTTCACTTTTCAAAGTTCAGAGGAATACAAACAAGCCCTTGTGTCACTTCGGGAAAAAATGAAAAAGCTGATCAGAGAAGGCGGTGCTTCTAACCACCCCCAATGGACAGTAAACGGCAGCTCGTCGGAAGGTGCAAAAATGGTTCGGCAGACTACCAAAGTGATGCTTCGCGCCTTTAATGGGGAATGTGAAGCGGCTGCTGCGAACGTGTCTTACAACAACATCAAGAAAATGGAAGAGCGAGTGGCTAAGGCGTTTGAGACCATTAACAAGCTCGGCGAGACAATGCAACTTTCGCTCTCCCGAGAGTACATGGGACTGCGACAAGACGAAATTCGCCTCATCAATGAGTACGAGAACAAGAAGTACCAAGAAAGGGAGGAAGAGCGCCACCGTCGCGAGGAAATGCGTGATTCTGAAAAGGCTCAGCGAGAAATAGAGCATGCGCAGCAGGAGGCGGAAGCTCAAGAAGCTACTTACCAAAAGCTACTCGAAAAAGCACGGCGGGAAGCCACTGAGGCTACAGGGGCAAAGCTGACGGAACTGACAAATAAGGTCTCGGAGTTCTCAGCCAAACTGGATGAGGCCAGGAAAAAGAAGGAGAAGGCGATCGCACGTGCCCAACTTACCAAATCAGGATTCGTGTACGTAATTTCGAATATTGGTGCGTTTGGTGAAGGGGTCTTCAAGGTCGGAATGACTCGTCGTTTAGAACCGATGGAGCGCATTATGGAACTGAGCGGAGCATCAGTTCCGTTCCCTTATGACCTGCACGCGATGATGTTTTCAGAAGATGCCCCCGACCTCGAATACGCCTTGCACAGCTTTCTTGAGGAACGACGCCTAAACCTTGTCAATACCCGCAAGGAGTTCTTCCAGGGTATCAAACTAGCGGAGATCAAATCTTTCGTGCAGGAGCGAGGCCTCACGGCTCAGTTCATTGATCAAGCCGAGGCACGTGAATATCGTGAAACTCTAGCTAAGCGCGACGCACAGCAGACAAAAGATGGGGAGGAGAAAAAGAAACCGCCTAAGTTTGCCGAATCTCTGTTCGCGGAGGCGCAATCAGCGTAAAAAAAGGATGCACGATCTGGCCAGGTTCCTACCGCGACGGCCTGAGCAGGCTCATACTCCCCGCCTCAAGAAGCAGTTGCCAAATCCGCCTGCTTTCCCCAACAATGTGGAGCATGCATTTCTCAGTTGCTCTTGCACTTCTTCTGGGGTCCCCGCGTGGATAAAACCGAGGCCCCCGAACTCCTTCAGCCGGCGACAGCCCAGGCGGAACTCGGCAACAAGAACGGCGCCGGAGCAGGCGGCGAGCGCCGCGCCAAGATCATCTGCACCCTGGGCCCGTCTTCCAATTCCGAAGCCATGATCCGCGAGTTGTTGTGCGCGGGCATGGATGTGGCCCGGCTCAACTTCTCTCACGGCACCCACGAAGAGCATGCGCGGGTGATTGAGCGGGTGCGCCGGGCAGCGGAGAAGGAAGACCGCACCGTCTGCATCCTGCAGGACCTGCAGGGCCCCAAGATGCGCACCGGGCGCCTGAAGTACCGCACCCCGGTGGCGCTCAAGGCAGGCTCGCGAGTGACCATCACGCCGCGCGACGTACCCGGCACCACCTCCGTGATCTCCACTACCTTCCAGGACCTGGCGCGGGAGGTGAGCACGGGCTCGCGCATCCTGCTCTCTGACGGGCTGATTGAGCTGCGGGTCAAGGCCATCCGTAACGATGATGTGGAATGCGAGGTGGTGAACGGCGGCCTGCTGGCCGAGCACCAGGGCATCAATCTGCCCGGCGCCGTGCTCAGCGTGCCTTCGCTGACGCAGAAGGATTACAAGGACCTGGAGTTCGGTCTGGAGCATGGGGTGGACGTGGTGGCCGTCTCCTTCATCCGTTGTGCCGAAGATGTGCGCCGGGTTAAGCGGCTGATCGGCGAGCGCAAAAGCGATGTGCCGGTGATCGCCAAGCTGGAAAAGCCGCAGGCGATTGAGGACCTTGACAACATTCTGGAAGTAGCTGACGGAGTGATGGTGGCGCGCGGCGATCTGGGCGTGGAGATGCCGCCGGAAACCGTGCCCATCATTCAGAAGAACGTGATCCGCCGGGCTTCGGACTTTCGCAAGCCCGTGATCACCGCCACACAGATGCTGGAATCCATGTGCGAAAACCCGCGTCCCACGCGAGCGGAGGCCAGCGACGTGGCCAATGCGGTTTTCGACGGCACGGACTCAGTCATGCTCTCCGGGGAGACGGCCAGCGGCCGCTACCCCGTGGAAGCCGTGACCATAATGGCCAGGATTGTGGTGGAAGCGGAAAACCACGTGCGCCAATCGGAGCCGCCGCGGCGCCGGCGCGAGCACCGGCCGACCTTCTCCATTGCGGAAACCATCTGCGACTCCATCGCGCACGCCGCCGCCGACGTTCACATGCGCGCCATTGCCGTGTTCACCGAGACGGGCAACACCGCCCGCCTGATTTCCAAGTACCGGCCGCGAGTGCCGGTTTTTGCCTTCACACCGTTTGCCGAGGTAGGCAACCGGCTGAACCTGCTGTGGGGCGTGCAGCCTATCGTGCTGCCGGAGCCGGTGCGCTCCTCCGAGGAAATGGTGCAGGGCGCGGAGCGGCACTTGCTGCAACTGGGCAAGATCGGTCCTGGGGAAGTGTTGGGGGTGGTGGCGGGCACGCAGCAGACTTCCGGCTCCACCAACTTCATTCGCCTGCACGTGGTCAGCCCGCCGGGACCGCGCCGCCCCGAGCGCCGCAGCTCCGGGCGCGGCGGCGGCTTCCCGCGCAAACGCAGGGGAAAAGACTAACGCACAGGACGCGGAGAGATTCTGGTTTTCTGCTGTTCCCGGCGGCCTCTGCGGTAGGCTTGAGCGCGACGACACCCGCGCGGAGAAATGCCGCCTACCACGGTGGACGCGCTGGTATCCCGGTCGTACACTAACTCCGACAATGGCGGAAATTTTCTCTATTGCTGTGTTCGAGCCGCTGGAAGGCAAGGAGCAGGAAGCTCTGGAGACCCTTCGCGGGCTGATTCGCCTGCTGGCGGAAAAGAATTACAGCCGCGACTCGCTATATCGCGACCGGACATCTCGGCGCTACCTGGACCTGCGCTATTGGACCTCCGAGAAGGCGCGGCAGGACGCCCATGAAGACCCGCAGGTACACAGCTACTGGGCGCGGCTGGGAAACCTGGTACACATCGAGCAGGTGTTCGAGACGTTTGAGCCGGTGGAGCTCTAGTACCAGTGATGGCGCTCCCTCGCCGCGGCTCAGTCGCGCCATAGGCAAAGCGGAACGGATTTCCCAGGGCTTACGCCCAGAGCTAAAAGCTGTTTCGCCCTTCGGGTTGGCACGCTGAACTGTTCTTAAGGTTTGGTTATTGCTTATGACTGTCGAAACCATTGTCGAACCATTTCACGATGAATCGGCCCAGCCGGCGGTGCGCGGCTTTCTGCACCGGCCGCAGAAGCCGTCTGGCGCCGGCCTGGTGCTGACCCACGGCGCCGGCGGCAATTCTCAGATGCTGTTGCTGCGCGCCCTGGGGGAGGAATTCGCCAGCCAGGGCTGGTTTGTTCTGCGCTGCGACCTGCCTTTCCGCCAGATACGTGCTTATGGTCCGCCTTCACCCTCTTCCGCCGCTCGTGACCGCGACGGGCTTCGCCGGGCGATAGAAGTCCTGGGCAAACTTGCGCCGGGACCGCTCTACCTTGGCGGCCATTCCTATGGCGGAAGGCAGGCGAGCATGCTGGCGGCAGAGGAGCCGCAGGTTGCGCGCGCCCTGCTGCTGACGTCTTATCCCCTGCATCCGCCGGGCAAAGCGGCGCAGTTGCGAGTGCAGCATTTTCCCCAGCTCAGGGTTCCCGCGCTGTTCACCGTTGGTACCCGCGATCCCTTCGGCACACTTGAGGAACTGGAGGCGGCGCGCAAACTGATTCCGGCGGCGACATCCGTGGTGGTGGTGGAGGGCGCGGGCCACGATTTGGGCTATGGACGAAAGCAGGCAGGAGCCGATCTTCCAGCACGTGTCAGAAGTGGGTTTACCGCGCTCGTCGAAGCGGCTGCCACAGCGGGAACGCGGGACTGAATGCGTTCGTTCGGTGCCGTCCCTCCGGGACTCCGGAATCAGACTGCCATGCCTACCCAGGACTTCCGTCCTGGGCTTTACCATTCCGCCCCGGAAGGGGCTGGCTTGGCTGCAGTCAGCGGTCGTGGCGAATCTTGAAGGGCCTCTTGCGCCCCGCTGCCTGGGGGCTGGGTCCTCAATGAGCCTGCTGAATGCTGATAGCTGAGTGCTGATGGCTGCTCTTAATTCACCCAGGGCGGCGGGGATTTGGTTTCGCCGTTTTGCTTGTCGGTGTCGGGATCGCGATAGTTGCCGTGCTCGTCAAAGTAGACGTCGCGCCCATGCCGCCGCATGTAAACCTGGAATTTCCGGGCGGCGCGGCGGCGTTTCCAGCGATAGTAGGAGTTACGGAACCCGAAGTAGTGCTCCGAAAAGGCGTACGTGAGCCCACGGCGAGGCAGAAACTTCACATACAGATACCCGAATAGCGCGCCGCCCAGGTGTGCAAACTGGGCCACAGATTCGCCGCGATGTGCCGTCCCAATACCCTGCAAAGCGCCAGCGAGAGCAATGAAGATAAAAATTCCGACC
>DASYWT010000469.1:0-19652 GCA_035935775.1 Terriglobales bacterium | reverse complement strand
GCCCTGCACGCCTTTTCTCTGGAAGAAGAGTCGAAGAAATTTTCCGGGCTGGTGGGCTCGAAGGATGCCGTCGCGTTCCGTCAGGAGTACGCCACCAACTACTCCCAGTCCAATGAAAGCTCGTTCACCCTGGCGCCAGCGGGCAAAGGCCACAGCAGGCAGGTGATCGTCGTAGCTGGTTCTGTCAGCGGACCCGAAGCCGCTGAAAACACTTACAGAAATCTCAGCGAGAATTACGCCGGGCTGCTGCGCGATTCAGCCGAATACTACCGCCGCGAACTTGCTCATACTGTCAGCCTGCAACTTCCCGACTCGCAACTGCAAGAGGCTTATGACTGGGCGCGCATCAGCCTGCTGCAAGGCGTGGTCACCAGTCCTTATCTTGGCACCGGCCTCGTTGCCGGCTATCGCGCCTCCGGCGAGAGCCAGCGTCCGGGATTTGCCTGGTATTTCGGACGCGATACCGAGTGGAGTTCCTTTGCCCTCGATGCGGAGGGTGATTTTGCTCATGCCCGCCAGGCACTCGATTTCATTGCGAAATACCAGCATGACGACGGCAAAATCCCGCACGAGATTTCCCAGACCGCCACCTTTGTGGACTGGTTCAAGAAGTTTCCTTATCCCTGGGCCTCCGCCGATGCTACCCCGCTGTTCATCATTGCAGTGCGCGATTACGTGCAAGAGAGCGGCGATGTCGCTTTTGCCCGCGAAAAATGGAAGAGCGTCTGGAAGGCGTACCAGTTCCTGCGCTCCACCTGGGACGCGCACGGATTCGCGCAGAACCTCGGGGTTGGCCACGGTTGGGTGGAGGGCGGTCCCCTGCGCCCGCCGGAAAACGCTGCGCCTGCAGCTTCCTCGGCTGGCCCGGCCCCGCAGGTGATCAAGACGGAGCTTTACCAGAGTGGCTTAGGCATAGAGGCTCTGCTCGCCCTAGCCGATCTGGCGGGCATCACGGGCCATGGTGATGTTGTTGCAGACATAGAACAGGCTGCTCAGCGCCAGCTTCCCTTGCTTAACGAATCATTCTGGGATTCGCAAAACAGAATCTTCGCCTTCGGGCTCGACCCTCAGAATCGCCAGATTGATGTGGCCACCATCCTGGCCACCGTACCCATGTGGTTCAGCCTGCTGGACGCGAACAAGTCGGAAGCGATGATTGACCGCCTTGGCGCTCCCGACTTCGAGGCTGACTGGGGCGCCCGCATCATCTCCGACCGTGACCCGCGCTACGATCCCGGCGGCTACCACTACGGCAGTGTCTGGCCGCTCTTTACCGGCTGGGCGAGCGTGGGCGAATACCGCTACCATCGCGCCCTTCCGGCCTATGCAAACCTTCGCGCTAACGCCCTGCTGGCGCTCGAAGGCTCCCTCGGCCACGTCACCGAGGTATTGTCGGGCGATTACTACCAGGGACTCTCCACCGCCTCGCCGCACCAGATCTGGTCAGCCGCCATGGTGATCAGCCCGCTGTTACTAGGCATGATGGGATTGCAGCCCGATGTCCCCCGCCATACGCTGAAGTTCGCCCCGCACGTTCCGGCGGACTGGAATTCGTTCCGAATTGAGAATGAACGTGTGGGGCCGGTTGGTCTGAGCCTGACCTACACCCGCACGGACGATGAAATCTCGCTTCAGGTCCGGCGCTCTGGCCAAGGCGACTGCACTCTCGAATTCTCGCCCTCGGTCAGCCTGCGAGCCCAGGTGACAGGGGTGGAGGTCAATGGCCGCCCAGCGCCCTTCCGGGCTGAATCCAACGCTGAAGACCAGCATGTGCGCGTGCGCTTTGCCGTCTTCGAAGGCGACAACAGAGTGCGCATTAACTTGCGGAATGACTTCGGCCTTGACTTTGCGAACGCGCTGCCGCCACTCGGCGCCCGCTCCCGCGCTCTCAAGTTCATTTCTCAATCATGGAATGCCGACTGCAGCGCGCTTACGCTTCACCTGGCCGGAATTGCCGGGGAACTTTACGACCTGGCTCTGCGCAATCCCAGCCAAATCGCCTCCGTGGAGGGCGGGGAAGTGATAAAGTTGCGTACTGGCGCTTCGGCGCTGCGGGTCAGC
This sequence comes from Terriglobales bacterium, assembly GCA_035935775.1. GTDB lineage: Bacteria > Acidobacteriota > Terriglobia > Terriglobales > Acidobacteriaceae > JAICWP01. The sequence continues at coordinate 17,591 of DASYWT010000469.1, read as the reverse complement.
TTTCCGGCAGGCGGCCGCTCCGAATATGAAAACGCCACCGTGATCGTCCATCTTGTTTCGGCGGGAACCTCGGCCATGCCCAGGCGCTAAGCCATCTGGTCGGCTCAACTCAGCCCCGAAGGGGCGATGTAGTAAAGTCCGGACGTAAATCCTGGGTTAATTGATGCAAAAGCTGCACCGACTCCCGCTAGCGACTGCCCGCAAAACATCATCATGAAGGAATTCCTAAATGGCTAGGATCTCAGCTCTCCTCCTCTTCGTCTCTCTGTTAGCTTTCTCTCCAGCCCAGGCCCAACAGGGCAAGCGCGACGCCGAGGGCCACCAGTGGTGGCAGCACGCGGTCTTCTACGAAATCTATCCCCGCAGCTTTGCCGACAGCAACAACAACGGCATCGGCGACCTGAATGGAATCACCTCTAAGCTTAGCTATCTGCATGATCTGGGCGTGGACGCCATCTGGATCACGCCCTGCTTTCCCTCGCCGCAGGTGGATTTCGGCTACGACGTTTCCAATTATGACAACATTGATCCCATGTACGGCACGCTGGGCGATTTCGACCGTATGGAGAAAGTGGCCAGGCAGCACAGCATCCGCATCATCCTGGACTTTGTGATGAACCACAGCTCCGACCAGTATCCCTGGTTCATCAACTCGCGCTCCTCCCGCACCGCCACCAAGCGCGACTGGTACATCTGGCGCGACGGTCGCGGCCCTGGCCAGCCGCCCAACAACTGGGAATCAACTTTCGGCGGCTCCGCCTGGCAGTGGGACCCCAAGACGCAGCAGTACTACTACCACTACTTCTATGTTCAGCAGCCCGACCTCAACTGGCGCAATCCGGCGGTGGGGAAAGCCATGTTTGACGTGCCCCGCTTCTGGTTCAAACGCGGCGTGGCCGGCTTCCGCCTGGACGCGGTGGACACGCTCTTCGAAGACCCTAAGCTGCGCGATAATCCCACCCTGCCGGGCACCAACGCCTATGGCCTGCCCAACATGGAGGACAAGTACAACAAGAAGCTGCCCGAAGTGCACGACGTGCTGCGCAAGCTGCGCCAGGTGGCCGACCAGAACGACGCCGTACTCATCGGCGAGACCTGGACCAAAAATATCTCCGAGCTCAAGGAGTATTACGGCGTCCACAACAACGAACTGCAGATGCCCATGGACTTTCTGTTTACCCGGGTGGACAAGCTTTCAGCCCCCGAATTTCGCAAACAGATCGCAGGCGTGGATTCGGCGGGCGGCTGGCCGGTTTACGTGTTCAGCAATCACGACATTCCCCGCGCCTACGACCGCTACGGCGATGGCCGGCACAATGACCAGATCGCCAAGCTGCTGGCCGGCTTTTATCTGACCCTGCGGGGCACGCCCATCATGTATTACGGCGAAGAAATCGGCATGCGCAACAACGACCCCACGCGCCGCGAGGACGTGAAGGATCCCATCGGCCGACGCGGTTGGCCCAAAGAAAAGGGCCGCGACGGCGAGCGCACCCCCATGCAGTGGAACGACACCGCCAATGCCGGCTTCAGCACCGTCAAGCCCTGGCTGCCCGTGCCCGATAGCTACCATACCCACAACGTGGCCACGGAACTCAAGGATCCCAACTCCATTATCAACTTCTACAAACACGTGCTGGCGCTGCGCCACACCAACCTGCAGCTCCGCGAAGGCCGTTACGTGCCGCTCAACGAAAACGACAACAACGTGCTCTCCTACCTGCGTTCTTACCAGGGGAAGGCCGTGCTGGTGGCGCTGAATATGTCAGCGAGCACGCAGAAGCCAAGCTTCAATCTGGCCGCGCACGGCTTCGCCCGCCCGCAGGTGAGCACGTTGCTGGCTGCCTCCGCCAAACTCTTATCGGATTCGAAAACCGTGCAGACCGAGCTTCAACCTTTTGGGGTATACATCGGCGAGGTGTCCAGCGGGTCAAAATGATCCTTGTGCCGTGCTGGCGCAGTTAAGAGTCAATACACACTTTTGTGGCGCGGGCGCCCCCGCCCGCGTTGCCCAACGCCGCTACCTTCTCAGTTTGTCATCCTGACCGAGCGTAACCGAGCTTCGCGAGGAGCGCGAGTGGAAGGACCTCGCGCTAGCCTTTTGTGGCGCGGGCGCCCCGCCCGCGTTGCCCAACGCTGTCACCTTCTCAGTTTGTCATCCTGACCGAGCGTTTGCTTCGCGAGGAGCGCGAGTGGAAGGACCTCGCGCTAGCCTTTTGTGGCGCGGGCGCCCCGCCCGCGTTGCCCAACACCGCCACCTTCTCAGTTTGTCATCCTGACCGAGCGTGACCGAGCTTCGCGAAGAGCGCGAGTGGAAGGACCTTGCGTTAGCCTTTTGTGGCGCGGGCGCCCCGCCCTTCAATCGAGCCGAGGCGGGCGGTCACCCCACTTCCACGCGTGCAGGTTGTGCTTGCAGCAGCCTATACAGCACCACTGAACAACCCATGAAGAGCCACACTAAAGGCATGACCTCGCCATCGCCCAGCGTGTACTGCACCAGGCAGCCGAGGTAAAAAGCAAGGGCGCTGGCAAAGATGCCCAGTGCCAGTCCCTGGTAGAACCACTTCGCCTGCGTGCTCAAGCGCAGCAAGCGTCGCAGGTGCCGGAAATACGCCACCATCAGCCACAGCCACAGGCCCAGAACCGGCAGACCGCAGTCCACCGCGAGTTCGATGTAGGTGGAGTGAAAGTGGGCGTGTTTTAAAGGAAACACCCGGTAAGCCTTCAAGTCGAAGCGGTTGCCAGGCAACTGCACGCTATCCAGCCCGATTCCCAGCAGCGGATGCTCGCGCACGAGGCTTGGACTGTCCTTCCACATCATCATGCGAAACTCTGTCCCTGGCTCGCGGCTGCTGAACCAGGAAAGATGCCGTTGGTCACGAATCCAGAACGACCCCGCCACCAGCACAGCCACCACAGCCAGGATTGCCAGAACACGCATTTTCCATCGAGTGGCGAGCCATACTGCCGCCAGGCAACCGGCCATAAGGGCCAAAACATAGGAGCGCGTTACTGTAGCCCATAAGCTCGCGCCCAGCCCCACAAAGATCAGGAGCAGCAGCACGCGCTTGCCCGGCTTGGCGCACCCGCTGGCCAGCAGAAGTCCCCAGCACAAGGCGGCAATTTCCATGAGCATGCCGGCGTAGGGGATGGCGTGGTAAAAGTGCCCCTGGGCGCGCGGCGGATAGCCGTTGCTCACCAACTGACCGGGCGTGCGCAGCCACTCTTCGATTACCGCGCGAGGGACCGTGGTGTAATACGAATTGAGGCCGCCAGGAAACCTACGCGCCACGTGCATGCGGAGCACGGAATCGCGCTCGGTCAGTCGCAGTGCGCGCCCCCACAGCCACAGGCGTCGCACCGAGTGGCCGTTGATCTCGCGCACGATGTCCCCTGGGCGCAACCCGGCATCGCGCATGGGGCCGGGCGCCACATAAAGCAGCTTGGTACCGATTCCTGCGGTGAACTGCCAGCCGGTTTGAATGGCAGTAACGGAACTCGAAAGCAACAGCACCAACACCAGCCACTTCAATTGCGCCCCGGTTTTCACATTCTGCGTCACCAGAAAAAAGATGAGCGCCAGACTGTACCACCCCATCCGTTCCCAGCTAAGCAAGGGCGCGTAGCTGAACACTGTCGAAACTCCGACGCCTAGCAGAAACAGGAGCAGGGGCAATGACAGGCGATCGGTCTGGACCCTGAAGCCGGTCAGGACCAGCTTTAGTCCCCACAAACCCAGGGCGATCCGAAAAATGAACAGCACACTATGTGTGGAAAATGGCTCGGCAACCAACAGCGCCAGCAAGGCGAAGTAGATCGCGTGTTCCAGCCAGACGACCCAGAATTTCTTGTCATGAAAGCCCCGCCACCCGAAAACGTGAGTCGCGGCAGCGTCCATACCGCTGGAGGACGCCGTGGGCTGAGTTGCAGGAATACTCAACGGAATGTCCGGTATTGGGCTTCGCTGAAGTTGACAAACCATATTACGCGCAAAGCGCCCATTTCGCCCCCGAGTGGCTGCAGATTTTTCTCGTGATATTCTTTGCCAATACCGATTGAGGATTCCGTTCGTAGCTGAACCATAGCAGGCGGACTCTTGCGTTGGGAGTCTTCAATCCGCTCCTCTCATATGCCTCAGGTTCTCGAACGTACATCCCAGGACAGCACCTCACGCAAGGACGTATTGGCCGTGGCCGTCTGGTTCGGCCTGATCACCGGCCTGGTGGAAGGCCTTTTGTTTTTTCATGTCCGCCACCTTCGTATTCTCGATCTCAGCTGGGTTCCGATTCCGGTGGACCTTGTTCTGGCCCTGATTCTGGCACTGCCCATTTTGGCGCTACACAAGTTACTGACTGGTCGCCCTTCCCTCTTTGTGCGCGCCGCCTGCCTGTTTGGCTGGCTGATGTTTTTTGATTGGTTGCGGGTGACCTCCTCTGTCTTTGAAGGCGCTTTGCCTCCGGATTGGGCCGCTGCGATCGCCGCCCGCCCGTTGTTGGAGACCGTCGCCCTGATGCTGATTGCACTCCTGCTGGCGGTGGTCGTTGCCGTTTTACTGGCCCGTCCTCGCGGGCGCCGTTTCCACCGGCGCAGCCTCCCGTGGGTAGCGGGCCTGGCTGCTGCATGTGTTATCGGGATTCCTCTGCTTCAGCGAATGCACGAAGCGCGGCAAATCGCCCATCTGCCGGCCGCCGCTCCCGATTCTCCTAACGTGCTGGTCATTGTGGTTGATACCCTCAGGGCCGACCACCTTTCGACCTACGGTTATGCCCGGCCTACGAGCCCCAATCTGAGCCGAATTGCCGCTCAGGGCGTGCTTTTCGAGAACGCGATGGCAGCCTCCTCCTGGACCCTGCCGTCCCACGCTTCCATGCTTACCGGCCGCTATCCCCACGAGCATCGTGCCCGGTTTATTGATTCCACCCTGACTCTGCGCTATCCCACCCTGGGCGAAGCTTTTCAGCGCTTGGGATACCGCACCGCCGGCTTCTCTGCCAGCACTTTCTTCTTTTCTCGCCGCACCGGCCTGGGCCGGGGATTCATTCACTTCGAAGATGACTTTGAATCGGCAACCGGCGCTTTCCCCCAGACTTATTACGGGGAGCGCCTGGAGAAACTGCTATATCGCCTGCACCTGGCCAAGGACCGCATTGGCCGCCGCAATGCCCGCCAAGTCAATCAGCACGCTTTGCGCTGGATCGCCTCCGACCACCGCCACCCCTTTTTCGTGTTCCTCAATTACTACGACGTCCACGATCCCTACCTGCCCCCAGAACCCTACCTTCATCGCTTTACCAACCTGCCTCACCCCGCCGGTCCCATTCCCATGGCCTGGGACTGGTTCGCTTCTCTTACGCCTCAGCAGCGCCAGGGAGAAATGGACGCCTATGACGGCGCCATCCAATACGTAGACACGGAACTCGGGGAATTTTTCCGGCAATTGCAGCAGCGCGGACTGGATAAGAACACGCTCGTGGTCATCACCTCCGATCACGGTGAGGAATTCAACGAGCACGGCTTCATGGACCACCTCAACGCCCTTTACCGTGAGCTGATTCATGTGCCGCTCATCTTCTGGCAGCCGGGCAAGCTGCCGCAGGGCATGCACATCGCCACCCCGGTTTCCACGGTCAGCCTGCCCGCTACTTTGCTTAGCCTCGTACCCGATGGCGGCGCTGGACACATGCCCGGCCTCTCTCTTTCCCCGCTGTGGGCCAACCCTGGCCAGAACCCCGAACTTATGCCAGTGGTCTCTGAACTGGCGCAATTTAAATTGACTCCGCTTTTTCCTAATTACTATGGGCCGTTGACTTCCCTCACTACGCCCCAATGGCATTACATCGCAGGCGGCAGAGCGGGCGAGGAACTCTTTCGCTGCTGCGCCAACACACCTGAAGTGGACAACCTGGCCAGTACCGAGGAAGGTAAGCGCGTTTGCCAAACATTCAAGAAAGAGCTGGAGTTCACAGAAAGGCGGGATGAGATAGCCAGCCGACCCACCTCATCGCGGGCCCCCGCAGGACCCTGATGCCGGGCCGCCGCCGGCCCCGCTTCACCGCTCTGCTTCCAAACTGGTCTCTGCCCCAGAAGAGACACGAGCCTAGCCCTTCGTGACCCCGATCTGAGGTCGAACTGCGGCCTTCCGACCTGACAATCAGGTATGGCGATCCGTCTCGGCGGATGCCCATGCCTATGCTCTTCTCTCGCTTCGCCGCCGCTCTAGTGTGTCTGCTCTTCAGCTCACTTGCTGTGCTTGCACAAAACCCCGATCTCTCCCAGGCCAGCCTGGAAGAGCTGATGAATATCCAGGTTTACAGCGCCTCAAAGTATCTGCAGAGTAGCGAGGCTGCGCCGTCGCTGGTCACGGTTGTCACCGCCGATCAAATTCAGAAGTATGGCTATCGCACTCTGGCCGACATTTTGCGCAGTGTTGGCGGCTTTTACGTCACTAACGATCGCCACGACAGTTCCTTGGGAATGCGCGGCTTTGGTCCGCTTGATGACAGCAATGCGCGGGTTCTGGTGCTTCTGGACGGCCATCGCCTGAATGATCCCATTCACAACGGCACCAACATAGGAACCGATTTCCTCCTCGACGTTGACCTCATAGAACGGGTGGAGATAATTCGCGGGCCCAGTTCCTCCCTTTACGGCACGAATGCCTTCCTGGGTGTGCTGAACATCATCACCAAACGCGGCGCGCAATTGCAGGGTCTCGAGTTGTCCAGCGAAGCTGGCAGTTTCAACACCTACAAAGGCAGAATCAGCTTTGGCCAGCAATTCCAGCCCTTCGAGCTTCTGCTTTCCGGCTCCTATTACACCAGCCGCGGACAGAATCTGTTCTTTCCTGAATTCAACAGCCCGGTCACACACAACGGCATCGCCGTGAACGCTGACGACGACACCTCCCGCAGCTTTTTCGGCGAACTAGCCTTTAACAAGTTCATTCTGCGCGCCGGCTACCTGTATCGCGAGAAAGGCGACCCCACCGCGGCAAACTTTACCGTGTTCAATGACTCTGGCAACCGCGGTTTCGACCTCAATCGCACCCTGGACTTGCAGTATCAGAACACGTTCCACGGCGACTGGGATGCGATGTTCCGCGTCTACCATGATTCTTCTCGGGTTGACAACTTCTACTGGTGGCGCGAAACGGACGCCACCCCGCCCTTGCTCAGCTATGACAATTCCCGCGGAGCCTGGTGGGGCGGCGAAATGAAGGTGACTCACACCTTCCTCCTCAACCACAGGATTACGGGCGGCATGGAGTGGCGCGATAACGTGCGAGAAGACCAGTTGAACTACGACATCGCGCCAAACGTTCTGTGCAACGACGATCGCCGCAGTTCCTGGCTGACTGCGGTTTACGGCCAGGATGAGTTTTCCATCACTCCTAAGCTGTTGCTTAACCTTGGCGCCCGCTTTGACTACTACTCCACCGTTGGCAGCACCACTAATCCGCGCCTGGCCCTGATCTATCGTCCCCAAGAGAAAACCACGGTCAAAATCCTATACGGCACCGCCTTTCGCGCCCCTACCGCCTACGAACTCCACTACCGCAGTTGGACCCTTAAGGGGAATCCGGCACTGCGCCCTGAAACCATTCGCAGCACGGAAGTCGTGGTTGAACGAACACTCACCAGCCAACTGCGCTTCGCCGCCTCCGGTTACCTCAACGGCATGCACAATCTGATCGGCGAAGCAATCGACCCGGTGGATGAGCTCATCGTGTTTCGCAACAATGAAAATGTGCTTTCACGCGGTTTGCAGCTTGAGGCCAATGCTCGCTGGCCTCGCGGTTGGGAGGGGCGGGCCAGCTACAATTTGCAGCGCACGACCGACCGCGCCACTGGTCAGGTGCTGACCAATTCTCCACTGCACCTGGCCAAGTTGGGTGTAATTGTGCCCGTGGTGGGCAATAAGCTCTTTGCCTCCCTGGATTCCTGGTACATGAGCCGGCGCCGCACGCTTTCTGGCGCTTCCCTGGGCGGCTTCGCCGTTTTCAACGCCAACCTGCTCTCCCGCAACCTGGGGCGGCACGCGGAAGTTTCCGCCGGCCTCTACAACCTTTTCGACAAAAACTATGCCGACCCCGCCGCCGAAGAGCATTTGGAGGGCGCGCTCCAGCAGGACGGCCGTAATTTTCGCGTGAAGCACACGTTCCACTTTTAAGGTACGATGCGCGCGATTTCCCTTCTCGTCGGCTTTCTCGCTCTCGCGGTGACAGCGGTGGCGCAGTCCACCCGTGCTCCCGAATACCAGGTCAAGGCCGCGTTCCTCTACAATTTCGCCAAGTTTGTGGAATGGCCTTCGGCGGCGTTAGAGTCGTCTACCCCCTTCCGCATCTGCGTGCTGGGCCAAGATCCCTTTGGAGATGCCCTGAGCAACATCGTCCAGGGCAAATCTATCTCCGGACACTCCATTCTCAGCATGCAGGTGCAGTCTGCTGCCGCAGCGCGCTCCTGCCACGTGCTCTTCCTGAGTCAGTCTGATCCCGAAACTCTAAAGCAGGGCCTCGAACGGCTACGCGATCTTCCCATATTGACCGTGGGCGAAAGCGCTGACTTTCTCCCGCTCGGCGGCATGATCAACTTCGTCCTGGAGCAGGACCGGGTGCGCTTCGAAATCAACCTCGCGGCCGCCGAACGCCACCACCTCAAGCTCAGTTCCAAACTCCTCGCCGTGGCCCGAGTCGTCAACGTTGGAGGAGGAGTGAATTGATGCGTAGCTTCCGCGACATCTCCATCGGCAGCAAGCTCACCTTCCTCATCGTGGCCATCAGCAGTACTGCCTTGCTGCTCGCCTGCCTGGCGGTGGGCGCTTATGACCTGCTCGACTTGAAGCGCAGCATGGCCGGCGATCTGCACGTCATTGCCGCCATCGTGGGCGAAAACAGCACCGCTGCCCTCACCTTCAACGATGCCAATGCTGCCCGTGACGTGCTCGCCGCTCTGCGATCGGAAACCCACATCCAGTCCGCTTGCATCTTTACCCGCGACGGCAAACCGTTTGCCCGCTACTCTCGTCTGGCCGGCGATTCTGGCCCTTGCCAGCTGCTTCGGCCCGAGGGAAGTTATTTCACCTCGGACCGCCTGCTGCAGTTTCACACCATCTCCCTGGCGGGTGAGCCTCTGGGGAGTGTCTTCATCGAGTCCGACCTGCAGGAGCTCGCCAGCCGCCGCAACCGCTACCTGCTAATCGTGACCACTATCATCGCCGGCTCCCTGGGACTGGCATCATTCCTGGCCTCCCGCCTGCAGCGCGTGGTCTCGCGACCCATCATTGAACTGGTGGACACGGCCACCATCATCTCCTGCGACAAGGATTACAGTCGGCGCGCCATCTCCCGCAGCCGCGATGAGGTGGGCAGGCTCATTTCCGCCTTCAACCAGATGCTGGAAGAAATCCAGGCCCGCGACCAGGCCTTGCAAAAACACCGCGACCACTTGGAATCCGATGTGGCCGCCCGCACCTCCGAGCTGCTTGCCGTGAACCAGCAATTACTCATGGCCAAGGATGCGGCCGAAGCCGGCAGCCGGGCCAAAAGCGAATTCCTGGCCAACATGAGCCACGAAATTCGCACGCCCATCAACGGCATCATGGGCATGACCGAACTGGCTCTGGATACCGAACTCAACCCCGAGCAGCGTGACTATCTGGCCGCCGTCAAGAAATCCGGCGAAGCCCTGCTCTCGGTCGTCAACGACATTCTCGATTTCTCCAAGATTGAATCCGGCAAATTGGATCTGGAATCGATTCCCTTCGAACTGCACGACTGCCTGAGCGAAGCCGTGAAGTCCATGGCTCTTCCCGCTCATCAAAAGGGCCTGGAGATTGCTTACCGCATCGCTCCCGAGGTCCCCGCCCGGCTTATGGGCGATCCCAGCCGGCTCCGCCAGATCGTGGTCAACCTCCTCGGCAACGCCATCAAGTTCACCGAGCACGGTGAGGTCGCCTTGCAGGTCAGCCAGGAATCCGGCAACAGCGACAGCGTCCAGCTGCACTTCCACGTCAGCGATACCGGCATCGGCATTCCCCAAGAAAAACAGGGGCGGCTGTTTGAAAAGTTCTACCAGGCTGACAGCAGCACCACCCGCCGTTTCGGCGGCACCGGCCTGGGACTGGCCATCTGCGCCCGCCTGGTGGAGATGATGGGCGGGCGCATTTGGGCGGAGAGCCTCGAAGGCCGGGGAAGCATCTTCCATTTCTTGGCCTGTTTTCCCGTCGCTCCCCTCCAGCCATCCATAGCTGCCGATGAAACGGTGGACCTGCACGGAGTTTCCGTGCTCATCGCTGACGACAACGAAATCAACCGCCGCGTCCTGCTTGAATTCACTAGCGCCTGGGGGATGCGTGCCGTGGCCACCCCCAACGGCGAACTGGCCCTGCAAACCATGAAAGCGGCCTGCCAGGAGCGCTCACCCTTCCGGGTCGTGCTCCTTGACTGCCGCATGCCCGGCATGGATGGCTTCTCCCTGGCTGAGCTCATTCACGGCGATCCCGCACTGGCCGGGACCGTCATCATGATGCTCACTTCTGACGCGCAGCGCGGGGATGCCGCGCGCTGCCGCGAACTCGGCATCTCCGTTTATCTCGTCAAGCCCGTTCTCAAGAAGGAACTATTGCAGGCATTACGCGCGGCCCTGGGAACGACCGCCGCGGCGCGGCTGGCTGATCAGGTGGTCACGCGCCACACCTTGCGTGAGGCGCGCTCCGGCTTGCATATCCTGCTGGCGGAAGACAATGCCGTCAACCAGGCGGTCATGCATCGCTTGCTGCAGAAATTGGGGCATGTTCCTGTCCTGGCCGCCAATGGGCGTGAGGCTCTGGCCACACTGCAGGCGCAAAAAATTGACTTGGTCTTCATGGACGTGCAAATGCCGGAAATGGATGGCTTCGCCGCCACCGCCGAAATCCGCCGCCGGGAACAGCCTACCGGCGAGCATCTCCCCATCGTAGCCATGACGGCCCATGCCCTCAAAGGCGACCGTGAGCGCTGCCTCGCCGCCGGCATGGATGGCTACATCGCCAAGCCGGTGAAGTTCGAACTCGTGCAGCAGGAAATTGAACGGCTGTACGGCGCTGCCCCCGCTGCTTCCCCCTGGGCCCCGAAGCAGGCTTTGGCCCGGGTGGACGGCGATGTGGAACTGTTGCGTAAGATCGCCTCTGTTTTCCTGGACGAATATCCCAGAACCTTGGAGCGGTTGCGCGCCGCGCTGCAGCAAGGCGATCAGCCGGCCATGCGCGAGGCCATCCACATGCTGCTGGGAGAACTGGCCTATTTTGCCCTGGACCCGGCTCTGGCGGAGTTACAGAAATTGCGGGAACTGGTGCATCGCGGCGAACTCGAAGCGGCCGCCCACTCCCTCCAGCAACTGCAGGATGAGTTAGACCGCCTGCGCCCGCGTCTGCAGGAACTTGTCGAGGTGCAACATGAAAGTGCTGATCGCCGAGGATGACGCGTTTTACCGCCGCGTCCTGCAAAGCGTGCTGGGCGAGGAATACGAAGTGATAATGGCGGAGGATGGCGCCCGCGCCTGGGAAATGCTGCAGTCTGAGGGAGCGCCCCGGCTCGCCCTGCTGGACTGGCAAATGCCCGGGTTGGACGGTCTGGAAGTCTGCCGCAGAGTTCGGGCTGACCCCGCCAGGGACGGCTTCTATCTGGTCATCGCCACCGTACGCCAGAGCCTCGGCGATGTGCTCGCCGGATTCGAAGCCGGCGCCAGCGATTACATCACCAAGCCCTTCCATGCCCAGGAACTTCGCGCCCGCCTGCGGGTAGGCGCCCGGGTCGTGGAATTACAAGCTGCCCTCGCCAGTCGCGTCGCCCAACTGCAGGAAGCGCTTTCCCGCGTCAAACAACTGCAGGGACTGCTGCCCATCTGTTCCTACTGTAAGCGCATCCGCGATGACCACGACTATTGGCAGCAGGTGGAGACCTACATGAGCGAGCACTCCCAGGCCACTTTCACCCACGGCATCTGCCCCGAATGTTATGAGAAGTTTTTCAAGACCGAACTGGAGGAATTGCGCAAAGGCAAGTGAAGTCACCGAAGCGGCGAAGGCAGTTGCGTACGACGGTCCTTGCCACGTGCTTTTTTCTAAGAACGGAGAACTGAGAACTGGTTCTACGCTGGCTCCGGCACCATCTCCGGGCTCACCCGGGCTTTCAGCTTGCGCGCCCGGTCCATGGCTTCGTTGGCCAGACGGTCAGCCTCGCTGTTGGCCTGCCGGCGAATATGCACGATGGTGAATTCTTCCAGGGACTGAATCAGCGTCTTGCACATTTCATGAATGGCGCGCAGACCCGCGCTTTGGCAGATGTAGTGACCCGTCATCTGTTTGACTACTACTTCCGAATCGCTGAACACGCACAGCCGCGAACACTGGTTCTCGGCGGCATATTCCAGGGCGGCCAGCAGCGCGGAATACTCCGCGTAGTTGTTGTCCCCGGCGGGAATGGTTTCGCTGATTTCCACTCTGCGCCCGCCTGCATGCTCGATCACTACTCCGATGCCTGCCGGGCCGCGGTTGCCCCGCGACCCTCCGTCTACGTAAGCCACCAACGGCGACGACATAATATCGGAGTATACACAAAAATCATGTGTACCCATAGTACCTGTTTAAATTCTTGCACCGGGGCTGCAAAAAAATTAGGATTCTTTTCCGCCTGCTATGGATGGCAGACACTAAACAAAATGCCTCTCGCCGTGGATCTCAACCCGCAAGGACGCCTGGCCCGCGCTCTGGTCGAGCGCATGAACCAGATAGACCTCACCATCCGCCAGCTCGCCCAGCAAACCGGCCTTACGTATGAGCACATTCGTAAGCTGGCCAAAGGGGAGGCTTACCCCTCCCGGCTCGCCCTGCAGGAGCTCTGCCGCGTGCTGCAGCTGGAAACAGCGCACATGGAAAGCCTGTCCGTCGCCGACCGCATCGAAAAAAAGTACGGCGGCATTCCCCACGCCCTTGCCGGGCAGCATCCCGAACTCTCCCTGCTGGCCCCCTGGTGGGACATGCTCACGCCTGAGCAGAAGGATTTCTTTCGAATCGAGATCCGTGGCGTCGCCGAAGCCAACCGGCAGCGGCTCGCCCGCAAACCGGCCCGCAGCACCGCCCTGGCCGAGCCCTCTGCTCACCGCTCCCGCCGCTGACGGGGGAAGCAGGTGTCCGTGTTGCCACATCACTGGAATTAACCGGGGTAATGGGGGGGAAACACCGGAGAAACGGTACTCTGGCGCAACCCAGAGAAAGAAAAATCACTCAAAAACCAAAACCCGGCGGGGAAAAAGAATAGTCGCGCATCGTGAGGGCACCGCCAGTTCTCATTTGTGCGGCGCCCTTTTCCTGCCGTTGCCGCGATTTTCCTGCGCGAAAACGCAATTCAACCTGCGGACCTCGCGATTTCCGCAACAATTTCCACAAATTCTTCCACAGTTGCACTAAAAACGGGCATTGACTCTATTTGATAGCACTTGTACTTTAGCTCGCGTCGACGGCTGAAAGGGTTGGCGTACACAATATGGCCAGTCCGAAGTAAGCTGGGTGATCGGCTTGGCGGCGTAAGCCGCTGGGTCACCAGGCCCGAAAAAACCGGCAGACTTTGCGAGAAGTCGCTGGGGCTTGGAACTGCGAAAGCAGTGGTCGCATCAGGGGCTGTGACGGTGCATGTTTCCACGCTGTTAGCTCCCTCGCAGGAGTTGGCGGCTAGAACATAACCAATGTCACGGCCCTTTTAAGTTTTCCCCGCCCTTTTTCCCCTTCCGCAACTGCTGATTCAATTGCGATCTATTGGCGCGTGCTTCTTCTGCTTGCTGGGGATGGAAATAATGCGTGGCGCACTTCGTTGGATTAACTGACTCCTGACTACCGACTCCTGACTACTGACTACTGACTCCCGTCTACTTCTTGTATCCAATCTTTCGCAGAAAATCGTGCCGTGCCGTAACATCCGCCGGCCCTTCCACGCCTTTGGGTGAGCTGCCGTCAATCACCCCGAGCACACCTCCGCCCTGCTCGCTGCGCGCCACGATCACCTCCACCGGATTTGCGGTAGCGCAGTAGAGCGAGCAAACTTCGGGTGCATTGCGCACTACATGCAGGACGTTGAGCGGATACGCGTTGCGCAGCAAGAGCACAAACACGTGCCCCGCCTCCAGGGTTTGGGCGTTTTTCACCGCCGCCGCGCGCAGTTCTTCGTCGTTGCCCTCGGCCCGCGTCAGACACGGTCCGGAGCTCTCATTGAAGGCCAAGCCGAACCGCGCTTGCGGCACGGTCGTCACCATGGCCTCATATAAATCTTCCACCGTTTTGATGAAGTGGGATTGGCCTATGATGATGTTGGCGTCCGCCGGGAATACCATGCGCACGCTTTGCAATTCGAGCATGGCTCGGCCTCCTTCGCGACATCATAGTCGCGGAAGCCATCTCCCGTCAGCCACTGCATGCTTTCGTGGGCCTTGTGGCCTAGCTCAGCTCCTTGATGAACTTCCACAGAGGAGTTTCGAAGGCCCGCGCCATCTTCGACAAGGCGGTCAGGTTGGGACTATGATTGCCTTGTTCGTAGTTCCACAAGCGGGTCAGCGAAATCCCACTCTGCTGAGCCATCTGACGTAGTGACCATTCACGCTGTTCTCGTTGTTTACGCAGGTGCCGAGCAAATTTTTGTCTCAAGCCCATATCAGCACTCTTCCTTTTCGTTCGATTCGCCATCGTGCCGTTTTCCGTTTTTAACGTTGAGACAGCCCCAAGCTACAAGTTGCAAGAGTATATACCCAACCCGATTTTTGCGCTAATTTTGATTTTTGAAAACAGGCGCAGACAGGCAGGAAGTTTTTTCGGAAGTTTTGGACACGGCTAAGCCGCTCGCTCGTGAGCCGAGTACTGCTCCAGCCGTTCCTGGCAGCGCAGGCAATAGCGGGCCCAGGGAACCGCCTCCAGCCGTTTGAAGTTGATCTCCTCTTCGCAGGCCACACACTGTCCGTAGTTGCCGCGCGCCATCCTCTCCAGCGCTTCGCTCACCATCTTGAGCAGCCGCCGCCCTTGTGTGCTATTGGCAAAGAAAAATTCCTTGCTGGCAAAAATGCTGGCCCGCTCGGCGGTGTCCTGGGGATAGTCTTCCACCACTGAACGCCCGTGCTCCTGGCTCACGCTTACAATGTGTTCCAGCTCTTCCCGGCGCACCTGCAACATGCTTCTGAACTTCGCCAGTTTCTCGCGGTTCATTTCCTTCTCCCGGCTGCCCGCGCCGCGCGTCTTGATCTGCCAAGCACTCTTCGTGGAGTCGCAGACTCCCGCGAATTAGACGCGCTCCCCCAGAACTCGGTTGCGCAAAACACGGCGAGCCTAACAAAAGTTGTGGATTTTTTCCTAGGGTTGGCAGAGGAACTAACGTTTGCCTGCCTGGCGGCGCAACCGTTCCACAAACACGACCTCGTCAGGTTTGTCATATTGCCGCAGAACGTGACGCACGCTTCGCCCGCTCACCAGGTGAACCACTTCCTCGGCCAGGTTCTTGGCATGGTCGCCGGCTCGTTCCAGGCTCTGGATCATGAACACTACGTGGAAACTTTCGTTGTGCAACTGGTGCTCGGGATTCTCGATATGGCGCACGAATACCAGGTTGCGCAGCCGGTCCATCTCCCCATCCGCTTTGAGCACGTCTACCGCCGCTTTTAGATCGCGCACCTCGAAGGCTTCCTGCGCCTTGCCCAGCATGCGGGCCAGAATGCCGGACATGGTGGCAAGATCCTTCACTTCCTGCGCTTCCAGCCGCGGGCCCACTGCTACTGCCCGGTTTGCCACGTTTAGCAGCAGGTCGCCAATCCGCTCCAGTTCAATGATGAATTTCAGGCATGCCAGCAGCTCGCGCGCCCTTTGTGCCGGCACCTGGCTGATGGTGGTCGTCACCGCGTCATTGATGTCATGGTCCAGCTTATCCAGCTCTTCTTCGTACTGACGAACTTTTTCGGCAAGCGCACTGTTGGGCGAGTTCACTCCTTTGGCCAGTGCCTCCGCGGCTTCCCGCGCTGCTTCAAAACCGCGCAGGCTGGAGCGCAATAGCTGCTCGTAGGAATTATCGGGCGAGGAATTCTTCAATTCGGCGGTGCTCATGAGCTGGTCGGCTCCCGTCGGTCGTCGTCACCACCTTGGATTCAGCGGCTCGGACCGCCGTTGCTACCGTCCTGCATACACCTCTATGGGTTGCTTTGCAAGGACCCGAGAACGGGTATCGGTTTCCCCCCGGCCGAGGCAATAGAGCGCCGGCGGCGAATCTGTCCCTCTGCAATTAGCGTATGTTAGGAACCGCTACCCGACTTCAATCACCCGGGGGAGAGGAACATCTATGAACGCGCAAATCGAGCAATTGTTGGGGAGCTACGAAGAAGGACATATCTCGCGCCGGGAGCTGCTCGCGCTGCTCACAACCTTGTTTGTTTCATTTTCCGCCGCAAGCGCGGAGAAACCGGCGATCGGAGCTGTCAAACAGCTGAACCATGTGACCATCTTTGTGCAGGACGTCTCCAAGTCGGCCGCATTCTACCGCGAGCTGTTTGCTATGCCATTGCTGACTCCGCAGCCTCCCGGTGTGAACCTGAACGCAGGCACAGGGTTTCTGGGTATTTATCCAGCCCAGGGCCGGCGCACTGGTATTGATCACTTTTGTTTCGGCTTGGAAAACTTCGACCCTGATGTGGTGCTGAACAAGCTCACCGCTCGCGGACTGAACGCCCGCATACGCCTGCGCGGCGATACCAAGGAACTTATGCTTACAGATCCGGACAATGTTCGGGTTCAACTGCAGGACGTCACCTACAACGGGGGCGTGGGACCTTTAGGCAATCGCCATCCTTAATCGAGCGCAAAACGGGGCGCGGCAAGTCACATCCGGACCCATGAGAACCACTCTTCTACCGTGTGCTCACCTCCGCCCGCCTGCCATGCAGTAACTCCACCAGCGCATGGTTCAGCCGGGCGCGTATTTCGTGCCTCTCCTGGGCGCGGGCAATGTAGCGCACCACCACCTGCACGCCGGAGCCCGTGGGCTGCACGTCAATGGCAGGTTCGGCCGAAAATGATTTCACTCCGTAGTGGCGTGTTACCCGTTGCCACTCGTCTTCCGCCTGCCGATAGCTGGCTTGCGTCTCTTTGACGACGATGTTGCGGATCTCCTGAATCAGCGGATATGGATCGCGGTCGGCGGGAATCGCCAGCCGCAACTCGTCCCATAGCCACTGGCCCGAGGTGGAGAAGTTGAAGTAGTGCCCTTCGATGGCGAAGCTGTTGACGAAGGCCACCTTGCGTCCCGTCGGATGCCCGGCTTCGGTCCAATTGCCGGTTTCCAACAGCACGGTGCGCAGCAGTCCAACCTCCACTACTTCTCCGCCCACACCCTCGATTTCCACCCAGTCGCCCACCCGGATGCCATTCCGCCCCATGAGTACGAACCAGCCGAAAAAGCCGACGATGAAATCTTTCAGCGCAACCGTCAGTCCCGCGCCCGCCAGGCCAAGAATTGTGGGCATCTGCGCCGGCTTGCCGAAAATAATCAAGATCACCGCCAGCAATCCCAGCGCCTGCGCCGTGAAGCGCAG
>DASYWT010000468.1:0-15067 GCA_035935775.1 Terriglobales bacterium | reverse complement strand
GCGCTCATTTCGCTTCGCTCAATTCGCGCTCGCTCAGGATGACATTGCACGAGAACTATTTCCCGCGAAGACTGTTTCCCAAATTTGCACGAAAACGAATTCGCAAATTTGCGAGATCGGCGCCCATCCGCGGGAATGAATTTTCAGGCGAGGAGGCGGGCGGCGTCCTTGGCGTAGTAAGTGAGGATGATGTTGGCGCCGGCGCGGCGGATGGAGGTGAGCGATTCCATCATGACGCGCTCGCGGTCAATCCAGTTGTTGCGGGCCGCGGCTTCGATCATGGCGTATTCGCCGGAAACCTGGTAGGCGGCGAGGGGCACGTCAAAGCGGGCGCGCGCGGCGGCGATGACGTCGAGGTAAGGCAGAGCGGGCTTCACCATGATCATGTCCGCGCCCTCCTCCAGGTCGAGCTCGATTTCGCGCATGGCTTCGCGCAGGTTGGCGGGGTCCATTTGATAGCTGCGGCGGTCGCCGAATTGAGGGGTGGAGTCGGCAGCTTCGCGGAAGGGACCGTAGTAGCCGGAGGCGAACTTGGCGGCGTACGAGAGGATGGGAGTGTTAATGAAGCCTTCGTCGTCGAGCGCCTTGCGAATGGCGGCCACACGGCCATCCATCATGTCGGAGGGAGCGACGATGTCCACTCCGGCGCGCACCAGGGAGACGGAAGTGCGGGCGAGGAGCTCGACGGTGGCGTCATTAACGATCTCGTAATCCGCGGCCGGGGCTTGCACTGCGGCAGCCGCCCGGGCGATGGCGCGTGCCTTGTCTTTAGCCTTAACCACGACCACCTTGCCGGCGGCTGCGCCCAGGGATTGCGGCATGCCCGCGCGCTTCACGATACCGCAGTGACCGTGCGACATGTACTCGCAGAGGCAGACGTCGCCCAGGATGAGCAGGTCAGGCAGTTCACGTTTGATGGCGCGGGCAGCCTGCTGCACGATGCCGTCGTCTTCCCAGGCGCCGCTGGCGGTTTCATCTTTCTTTTCCGGCAGGCCGAAGAGGATGATGGCGGGCACACCCAGGGACTTGGCTTCGCGCGCCTCTTTTACGGCTTCGTCCACGGACAAGTTGCAGACGCCGGGCATGGAGCGCACTTCCTTGCGCACGCCTTCGCCGGGACAGACGAACATGGGATAGACGAAACTTTCGGGGGTGAGCCGGGTTTCGCGCACCAGCGAGCGCAGGGGCTCGGTGCGGCGCAGGCGGCGCAGGCGGGTGACGGGAAATGCCATAGGGAAATCTTAGCACTCCAGTAAACATGAGGGTGTGACGGGGGTCACATAATTGATGATTGAAGATTGACGAATGACGAATGAAAGATGCTATGGGGTAAACCAGACTCCAAGAAGGTTATTTCGGGTCTCAGGTAGAACTCCCTGGAACAGAGGTGGTGGCGCGGGCTGAGGTAGGGGTCCCTCGGCTCGGGCGTGCGCCCTCGCTCGGGATGACAGCTTGGAATACTGCTGGGCCGGGCATTCGCCCTCGCTCGGAATGACATGGGCTAAAGGAGTTGTTTTAGGATGAAAGTATGGTGGAGACGCTAAAACACAGCAGCGCGCGGGTGCTGGAGTTTGAGGGCGTGCGGGAGATGCTGCGCGGGTACGCGTCCTCGCCATTGGGGCAGGGACGGATCGCGGCACTGGCAGCTTCGGGCCAACGCTACTGGATTGAGCGCCAGCAGCAGATGACGGAAGAGATCCGCGAGTTCCGCCGGGTGGGCGGGCGCTTTGAATTTTCGGGCTTGAGCGATCCGGGTGCGCTGGTGCAAAAGGGACGTATTGAGGGAGCTGCGCTGGAGGCAAGCGAACTACACGAGATTCTTGCCGTGGTGGACCGGGCAGCGGAGTGGCGCGAAATCGCGCTGCAACCGCCGGCGATGAGAGTTGTGGCGCGGGCGCCCTCGCCCGCGAGCCCAGCCGAGGGCGGCTCGGCCTACGCGAGTTCCGTTTGGCCGGGCATCGCCGAGCTTTCCGCGGGCATTGCGGACTTCACCGAGCTGCTGCGGTTTTTCCGCAACAAAATCCTCCCTGATGACACGCTGGACGACCGGGCTTCGCCGCAACTGGCGGCGGTGCGGCGAGAAATCGAAAAGCAGAAGCGGCTGATTCATGACTCACTGCATGGGTACTTGCGACGGCTCTCCGAAGGTGGGGTAGTCCAGGAGGAGCTGGTTACGATTCGCGGGGAACGCTTTGTGATCCCGGTGAAGAGCGGGCAGAAACGGCGGGTGAACGGGGTAGTGCACGGGGTGAGTTCGAGCGGGCAGACGGTGTTTGTGGAGCCGCTGGAGACGATCGAGCAGAACAACGAGCTGGTGCGGCTGCTGGAGGAAGAACAGGAGGAGATACACCGCATTCTGCTGGAGATGACGCGGAGGGTAGGCGAGCAGGCGGAGGCCATTCTGGGGGCATGCGAGGTTTTGGGAGGGCTGGAGCTGCAGTTTGCCAAGGCGCGGTTTGCGGACGACTACGAGTGTGTGGCGGCGAAGTTCGCAGGCGGGGGCATGGTACTGCGCGATGCGCGGCATCCGTTGCTGGAGAGGAATCTGAAGGCGAAGGGCGGGAGTGTGGTACCGATCAGCGTGGAGCTGGGTGGAGTGTGGCGGCGAGACGCCGCCACGACAGCCGGCGAGGACGGCGGCGCTACAGAACTGATCATTACGGGGCCAAATACCGGCGGAAAAACGGTGGCCATCAAGACCATCGGGCTGCTGGTGCTGATGGCGCAGGCGGGGATGCCGGTACCGGCAGAGCGGGCGGAGCTGAAGGTATTTGACGCGGTGCTGGCAGACATTGGCGACTACCAGTCCATCGAGCAGAACCTTTCGACCTTTTCGGCGCACGTTACCAATATTGATTTCATTTCGCGCGTGGCGACGGCGGATTCGCTGGTAATGCTGGACGAGCTGGGGTCGGCTACGGATCCGGAGGAAGGGGCGGCTCTGGCCGTGGCGATAGCGGAACACTTTCGCCGGCTGGGAGCGCTGACGGTAATTTCGACGCATCACACATCCCTCAGGGTTTATGCAGCCAATACGCCGGGAGTGCTGAATGCAGCCGTGGGCTTCGATGAGCGGACGCTGCAGCCCACGTACGAGCTGAAGGTGGGAGTGCCGGGGGCGTCGGCAGGAATCAACATCGCACAGCGGCTGGGGCTGAATCCCACGATCATTGAGGCGGCACGAGGGCGGCTGGGCACGCAGGCGCAGGATGTGGGGAGGTTTCTGGACCGACTGCATGCGGAGCTGCGGGAAGGGCAAGGAGAGCGACTGAAGCTGCAGGCGCGGGAGCAGGAGCTGGCGCGGGAGCGAGCGCACCTGGAAGCGGAGGGCATGAAGGAGCAGCGCGCCAGAGTGCGGGAGATGGAGAAAAAACTGGAAAGCGTGTTGCGCGATTTCGAGTACCAGGCGCGCGAGATGGTAGCGGCCGTGCAGGAGCGGGCGGCGGCGCAGAAGGTTTCGAAGGATGCGGAGCGGCGAATTGCGCGGCTGCGGCGGGAGTTCAAAGAACAGTTCGACGCAGCAGTAGTGGCGCACCATACGGGAGCGGACGTGGGTGATCCGCACGCGCGGCCGCAGGAGGTGCAGCACGTGGCCGAGGGCGACACGGTAAAGCTGAAGTCGCTGGGACGGACGGCGGTGGTGAAGCGCAAGCTGGAGGGAGGGGGGTACGAGGTGGAAATCGGCACCATGAAGATGCGGGTACCGCATGATGATATCGCGCAGGTGCTGGCACGGGCGGCGGACAATCCGGTGGCGGCAGCGCGGGCGCGGGGGATTTCCGTGAAGCTGGAGAAGGAAGATTTGAGCGCGCCCTCGGAAATCAACGTGATCGGGCAAACGGTAGACCAGGCCACCAGCGCGGTGGAGAAGTTCATTGACCGCGCATTTCTCGCCGGTTTGCAGCGGGTGCGGGTGGTGCACGGCAGCGGAATGGGGATTTTGAGGCGGGAGTTGCGGCAAATGCTGCAGAAGCATCCGCAGGTGGCGTCGGTTACCGAGCCGCCGCAGAATGAGGGCGGCGGCGGGGCGACGGTGGTGGAACTGAAGGTGTAGATTTTTAGGTGCCTTCGGGTGTCGCCCCTACGGAGCTCCTGATTCCTTCGCCGTCTTTTCCCAGGGCTTATGCCCTGGCCCTTCGACTGCGCTCAGGGCTCAGCCCTCGCCGACGCTCCGGCTTCAGCAAGCTGTTCCGCCCCTTCGACAGGCTCAGGGCAGGCCCTTCGGGCTGAAGCAGCGTCGTTCGTCACTGAAGTCCAGGCTCACACATAGGCGAGCAACGATCACCAATCGCATACGGTCGCGGGCCCGCACAGCGGAGTGATTGACAAGGGGGGACGGCGAAGGTCAGGATTACGCCAACCTGGGAAGGGGACGATGCAGGTTGGCGCGGTGGTTTCCCACTATCGGGTAAGCGGCAAGCTCGGGCAGGGCGGCATGGGCGTGGTCTATGCTGCCGAGGATACCCGCCTGGGCCGCGAGGTGGCGCTCAAGTTTTTGCCGGAAAATCAGCGCGATGAGCAGGCGCGCGAGCGGCTGCAGCGGGAGGCGCGGGCCGCCTCCGCTCTTAACCATCCGAATATCTGCACCATTTACGACGTCGGCGAGCACCAAGGCGAGTACTTCATCGCCATGGAACTGCTGCGCGGCGAGACCCTGCAGCAGCGGCTGTGGCGAGGTCCGCTGCCGCTGGAACTGGCACTGGAACTTGCCATCCAGCTCAGTGACGCTCTGCAGGCGGCGCACAGCAAGGGCATCCTGCACCGCGACATCAAACCCTCCAACATTTTTCTGACTGAACACGGCCAGGCCAAGCTGCTGGACTTCGGGCTAGCACGAAGCTTGCGCATGGCTCCGGTCGGAGCATCGGACCGCACTGCAAGCATGGGAGATCCGCACTTGACCAGCCCGGGAACGGCGCTGGGCACGGTGGCCTATATGTCGCCGGAGCAGGCGCGCGGGGAGGATCTGGACGCGCGCTCGGACCTGTTCTCGCTGGGCGCGGTGATCTATGAGATGGCCGCGGGACAGGCTCCGTTCACGGGGGCCAGCACCGCCGTGATTTTCGATGCGATCCTGAACCGCGATCCGGCTCCAGTCTTGCAGGTGAATCCGAAGCTGCCGCAAGAGCTGGGACGCATTCTGGGAAAGCTTCTGGAGAAGGACCGGGAGCTGCGCTACCAGTCGGCGGCCGAGCTACGAGCCGATCTGAAACGGCTGAAGCGGGACAGCGAGACGGGAAAAACCGCCGCGATTTCAGCGGTGACCGTGAAAGGCGGTTTGCATCACCTGGGCTGGTGGGCTGCCGGTATTCTCTTCATCCTCGCGGTGATTGCAGGGGTGGTAATTTATCGCTCCGTCAAGCGCTCCAGTCCTGCCAGCAGCCAATGGCAGCAGCTTACGTTTTTCACCGATTCAGCGGTGTACCCGGCCCTTTCTTCGGATGGGCGCATGTTAGCCTTCATCCGGGGCAATGATCCCTTTCTTTCCACTGGGGACGTTTACGTAAAGTTATTGCCGGATGGCGAGCCGGTGCAGCTCACACATGACGGCCGCTTGAAGCTGAGCCCGGCGTTCTCCCCGGATGGTTCGCGCATAGCTTACGGTACCGTTGATCCCTGGGATACCTGGGAGGTGCCAGTGCTTGGCGGCGAGCCTCGCCTCATGCTGCCCAACGCCTCGTCGGTCACGTGGATCGAGAATGGCAAGCGGCTGCTATTTTCCGAAATAAAGGAAGGACTGCACATGGGGGTGGTCACCAGTGACGAAGCCCGTGGGCATAGCCGCGAAATCTATTTTCCTCCCGGAGACCGCAGCATGGCGCATCACTCCTACCTTTCTCCGGATGGCCGCTGGGTATTGGTGGTGGAGATGGACCAACTGGGAGACTTGCTCCCTTGCCGGGTAATGCCATTTGAGGGCGGGCCGGTAAAAGAGGTGGGGCCGCCGGGAGCAGAGTGCCTGGCGGGCGGGTGGTCACGCGATGGCCAGTGGGTCTATCTCGATTCCAATAAGGGCGGGAGGTACCACATCTGGCGACAGCGCTTCCCCGACGGACAGCCGGAGCAGGTCACCTCCGGGCCAACGGAGGAGGAAGGAATCGAAATGGCGCCGGACGGCACATCACTGCTGACCGCGGTGGGCATCGAGGACTCCACCGTCTGGATACATGATCAAGGTGGTGAGGACCGGCAGATTTCTTTCCAGGGTAATGCGGGCGCGCCGCGATTTTCCGCAGATGGGAAGGTACTGTTCTTCCTCATGCAGGGTGGTCAAGGACCCGGTCCGGAATTGTGGAAGGTAGACTTGGCCAGCGGGGAGCAGGAGCGCATGCTGCCGGGCTACCCCATGCAACGATATTCGGTCTCGCGCGACGGCAAATGGGTGGCGTTTTCCCAGCCCGACGACAAGGCGCATTCGCATATCTGGATAGCGCCCACCAACCATCGTTCTTCGCCTCGGCAGATCACGCACGGCAGTGACGAAGACCAGGTATTCTTCCTGCCCAACAATGATTTGATTGTGCGAGTTGCGGAGGGCGCGTCGAACTTTGTTTACCGCGTGAAGCTGGACGGAACGGAGCAGCAAAAGATCACATCGGAGAAAATTCTCGACATAGCAAGTGTCTCACCCGACGGCCGCTGGGTGCTCGCGGCAACGGCTGGTTCCGATGAGGAACACCCTCCCGGCATCACGGCCTTCCCCATCGAATCGGGTGCGCCTGTCGCGGTCTGCACGGGGTTTTGTACTCCGCACTGGGACGCAGCGGGGAAATTATTGTTTGTGACATTCGAAAAGGAGAGGGACCGGATCAGCTACGGGCTGCCGGTTGAAGCAGGCTCCGGGCTTCCCGCCCTGCCTTCCGGGGGGTTGAGCAGCAGCGCCACCGCCGCGCGAGTAAGAGGTGTCACTATCGTGCACCAGGATCTGGCATCGGCGCTGAGTGGCTCGGTGTACGCCTTCGTCCGCAGCACGACCCGCAGGAACATTTACCGCATTCCACTGCCGTAGAAGCAGATGGCCCACCTCAGCGCTGGATATTCAGGGTGGCGACATCGGGGTCGTAGCCTTCATCGCGCAAGGTTTGCGTGGCGGCAGAGCGAAGGGCTTGCTGGTCGGCGTCTTTGGGCAGGGAGCAGTGGCGGCGGATGACCTCTTCGCCGCTGACAATGCGGAGCAGCCAGTTTGATTTGCCGGGATCCCAGGAAAGTTCAACGCGATCAGCGCGCATGGTGCCTCCGAGGTGCCGTCCCTACGGGACTCAGAATTTCACTCGTCCAACTACCCAGGACTTCTGTCCTGGGCTTTACTATAGCGCCCCTGCGGGGCTGAACATGGCGGTGCAACGTTCATCGTGTGCCGGCGAAAAACGCAAGGTCCCTCGACTCGCGCTCATTTCGCTTCGCTCAATTCGCGCTCGCTCGGGATGACAGTCTAACCAGCATCACATCTGCAGCGCTAAAGCGCTGCTCCACCCAAGAGCTCGCTGCTCCACCCAAGGGTCGCTGCTCCACCCAAGGCCCACAAGCAAGCGAGATCGCGGCTAAGCCAGCCAAACTTCTACTCTTTCACTTCCACCGCTTCTACTCTTTCACTTCCACCGCTTCTACTCTTCCACTTCCACCACTTCGCCGCGCTCGGCCTTGACCTGGGCAATGATCTTTTCCTGCAGGACCTGGGGAACGATGTCGTAATGCGACATTTCCATGTTGAAGCTGCCGCGGCCCTGGGTCATGGAAGTCAGGTCGGCGCCGTAGGTGAGCATCTCCGCCATGGGCACCTGAGCTTTGACGATGGTCTTGCCTGCTTTGTTGTCCATGCCCTGAATGCGGCCGCGGCGGCCGTTGAGGTCGCCCATGATGGAGCCGGCAAACTCGTCAGGCACCGTGATCTCCACCGACATAATCGGCTCCAGCAACGTGGGCTTGGCCTGTTCCATAGCCTTCTTGAAGGCGATGCGACCGGCCATCTTGAAGGATAGTTCGTTGGAGTCCACGTCGTGATAGGAGCCGTCGTAGAGGATCACGCGGAAATCCACAACCGGGTAGCCCGCCAGGAAACCGCGCTGCGCGGCTTCCACAATTCCCTTCTCCACCGCAGGAATGAAGTTTCTGGGAATGGAGCCGCCGAAGATGTCGTTGACGAACTCGAAATTACCGCCGCGCGGCAGGGGCTCCATCTTAATTTTGCAGTCGCCGTACTGGCCATGGCCGCCGGTCTGCTTCTTGTGGCGGCCCTGGACGTCGGCCTTGCCACGGATGGTCTCGCGGTAGGGCACCTTGGGCGCCTTGAGGTTGACCTCCGTGTGGTAACGCTTTTTCAGCTTGGAGACGATGACTTCGATGTGTTGCTGGCCGGTGCCGGCGATGAGAAATTCCTTGGTCTGCTCGTCGCGGAAAAAGCGCAGCATGGCGTCTTCTTCCATGACCTTGTGAATGCCGTTGGAGAGCTTGTCTTCGTCGGCGCGGGTCTTGGGCTCAATGGCGAAGGTGATGGCCGGCTCAGGCAGAACAACTTTTGGATATTGAATGGAGGCGGACTTGTCGCCCAAAGTGTCGCCGGTGAGGGTGTCCTTGAGCTTGGCCACCGCGCCGATGTCACCGGCGTGGAGCTCGTTGACCGGTACCGCGGTCTTGCCCTGCATGACGGAAATATGGGCCAGCTTTTCAGCGGTGTTGCGGGTGAAATTCTGCAAACTGGCGTCGTTCTTGAGGACGCCGGAAAAGACTTTGTAGTAGGAGATGCGGCCGGCGAAGGGGTCGGAAACGGTCTTGAAAACGAAAAGCGAGACGGGCTCGGAGTCAGCGATTTTGCGCGCAGGTGGCTCGCCGTTATTGGGAGCGGGAGTGCCTTTTACCGGCTCGCGCTCGGTGGGGGCCGGAGTGTAATCCACGAGGAAGTCCATGAGCTTGTCGGTGCCGATATTGCCCAGCCCGGAAGTGAAGAGCACGGGGAAAATCTTGTCTTCGCGGATGGCCTCGTGCAGAGCGGGAATGAGGTGCTCTTCGGGGATAGTGCCCTTGTCGAAGAACTCTTCCATGAGGGCGTCGTTGCCCTCGGCAATCATTTCCACCAGCCTCTCGTGAGCTTCCTGAGCGGCCGAGGAAAGGTTGGCGGGAATTTCGCCTTCCTTGCCCTTGCCGTTGCCCCCCATGTCGTAGGTGTAGGCCTTCATGCGGACCAGATCAATGATGCCGCTGAGGTTTTTTTCGCTACCGATAGGGAGCTGCAGGGGCACGACGGTGCGGCCGAAGGCAGAGGTGAGGGACTCCAGAAGGCGAGTTGCGTCGGCCCGCTCGCGATCCATGCGGGCGGCCACGATCACGCGCGGGAGATGGAACTCTTCGGCGTAGTTCCAGACGCGCTCGGTGACCACTTCGACGCCGGCGACACCGTCCACCACGACCAGGGCGGATTCGACGACGGGCATGACCATCTTGGCCTCGTGGACGAACATGTTGAAGCCGGGAACGTCCACCAGGTTGATCTTGGTTTTGCCCCACTCGGCAAAGGCGAGTCCGGAGGAGATGGACATCTGGCGGGCAACTTCTTCTTCGTCGTAATCGGTGACGGTGGTGCCGTCATCTACCCGGCCCAGGCGCTGGGTGGCGCCAGAGGTGTAAAGCAGGGCGGAGACCAGGGAGGTTTTGCCCGCATGGCCGTGGCCGACTACCACGACATTGCGGATATTGGGGCCTTCGTAGCTTTTCACGGATGACTCCTTCGGGTTATGCCAGACGCCGCCCGCCAAGGCGGAACAGGCCGTCGGTATAAGAGGCGGGGTACAGGGCGTCCGGCAGAGAGCCTGCCAAAACCCTGATGCTAACACGGGGGGAATTGGAGGCTCAACCGCCCGGTTTCACCACAGCGGGAGGGAGGCAGGGTAGATGTCGAGTTAAAACTGTAACAATGGCGAACGGGGTTGCATCTGTAAATAGAGCGGAACGGCATGTTCGCGGCGCAAGCCCAAGCTCTCTCGACGGCGCCAGGGATGAGAGCCGGTCATTCAGCCATTATTGAAGATGTGCCGCGGGGTGCGGAGGCGACGTAGCCAAGCAGCCTGAGGGGAAATAGAATAATCATAATGTCTTCGGTATCGCCCATAGCGGCGTTCGTGGCGGGGCTGGTTTCGTTTCTTTCGCCGTGCGTGTTGCCTTTAGTGCCGGGATATGTGTCGCTGATTTCCTGGGTAGGGGTGGAGGAGCTGCGGGTAGGCAGCAAAGGCCTGATGCCCAAGGTGATGCGCAGCTCGCTGATGTTCATCCTGGGGTTCAGCATCGTGTTTATCGCGCTGGGCGCGGTAGCTACGGAAGTGGGCCAGCTGATGATGCGCTACAAAGCCTTGCTGGCCGAGATAGCCGGGGTGGTCATCATACTGTTCGGGCTGCACCTGACCGGAATTCTGAAAATCCGGGCCCTGCTGGCCGATAAGCGCATGCACGATGTGAAGGGCGGGAGCACGCCCTGGGGCGCGTTCGTGATCGGCTTCGCCTTTGCCTTCGGTTGGACGCCGTGCGTGGGACCGATTCTGGCGGTGATCCTGGGGCTGGCGGCGGCACAAAATTCGGTGAGCACGGGGATCGCGCTGCTGGCCATCTATTCCATGGGCCTGGCGGTGCCCTTCCTGCTGACTTCACTGGGGGTGGAGCGCTTTCTGAAGTTTTATGGGCGCTTCCGGCGGCACCTGCACACCGTGGAGGTAGCGAGCGGAGTGCTTCTAATCGCGCTGGGAGCGCTGCTGGTGATGAACCGTTTCACGATTCTTTCGGGTTACCTTTCGTTTCTGAACCGCTTCTCGCTGTAGGAATAGAGCGTAAGGAGTCACGGGCAAGGAAGTAACAATTATGCCGGATGGAATGCACAACCAAGTCAATCAGCCAGGCGAGCAAGGCGACCCTGCAGGACAGAATGTTGATCCCCAGCACGGGCCGGACTCGCATGGTCCGCACGCGCGGCGCAACGCGGCCGTCATCTTAGTAGTAGTGGCAGCGATAGCGGTGATGCTCATTGGCGGCCAGTACCTGGTGCACAGAGGCGAGCGGTCGGGCACGATTAACGCCGGAGGTCCCAAGCCAGGCACCACAGCACCGGATTTCACGCTGCAGTCGCTGGACGGCAAAACCGTGCATCTTTCCGACTTCCGTGGCAAAGCGGTGCTCTTGAATTTCTGGGCCACATGGTGCGAACCCTGCAAGCTGGAGATGCCCTGGTTTGTGGAGTTGGAAAAACAGTACGGGCCGCAGGGGCTGGAAGTGGTAGGCGTGGCCATGGACGATTCCGGCAAGGACACGATTGCCAAGTTTGCCAAAGAGATGGGCGTAAATTACCCGGTGTTGCTGGGTAAGGAATCGGTAGGGGACGAGTACGGCGGGCTGGCATATCTGCCCACGAGTTTCTATCTGGATCGCGACGGAAAAGTAGTGCAGCGGGTGTTCGGGTTGCGCAGCCGCAGCGATATTGAAGACTGGATCAAAGAAGCGCTGGCTCACGGAAGCAGCGTGGCGCAAAAATAGCTGTCAGCTTTCAGCCCTCAGCTATCAGTCGCACTCAGCTTGCTGAAAGCTGAGAGCTGACAGCTGATAGCTACTGGGAGATACATTGAAGAAGATCACCGCAGCGATATTCGTGACAGGGCTAATGGTTACGGCAGCCGTAGCGCAGACGGGTGGGCCGTCGGTAGAGATGGCGCCGGCCGGCGTGACGCCCATGATGCGCGGCAAACCCAGTACGGTGGAACTGGATTTTCGCGTGAAGCAGGGATTTCATATCAACTCCAACCATCCCAATTCCCCCTACCTGATTCCCACAGCTCTCAAACTGGATGCGCCCACCGATATCGCAATCGGCAAGGTGGATTACCCCGCAGGACGTAATCTGAGCTTTGCCTTCGCGCCGGATGAAAAGTTGAACGTGTATAGCGGCGATTTTGCGGTGAAAGTGATGGTGCATCCGCTGCACACGATCATGCCCGGGAAGTACAACGTACGGGGTCAGCTGCGGTATCAGGCGTGCGACGATCGGGCGTGTTATCCGCCGCGGAACTTGCCGGTGCACTTCGAAGTACAGGTGAAAAAGGCTGCCGGCAACGCCCGCCCAAATCGGCAGAGCCCGCACGTACATAGCTAGCTAGCTGGTAGTTGGTAGTTGCAGTTCAGACCGGTTACCAGCTATCAACTACCCGCTACCAACTACCCGCTACTGCCTACCCGGATATAATTTCCTCTCATGGTGACCACTCCGCAGAGCAGCGTGCAGGCAATGGCGCGCTACGAGCCTGTTATCGGCCTGGAAGTCCACGTGCAGCTGCTGACGGTCACGAAAATCTTCTGTTCGTGCTCAACCAGGTTTGGGGATCCGCCGAATAGCAACGTATGCCCGGTGTGCCTGGGGTGGCCGGGGGCGCTGCCGGTGCTGAACCGCAAAGCAGTGGAGTATGCCACGCTGGCGGCGATGGCGTTGAATTGCCAGATCAACGACCACTCCGTCTTCGCGCGCAAGAATTATTTTTATCCCGACCTGCCCAAGGGCTACCAGATATCACAATACGACAAGCCACTGGCGGAGCACGGCTACATAGAGATTGCGAACAACGGCGGGCGGAAGAAGATCGGGATCACGCGCGTGCACCTGGAAGAAGATGCGGGCAAGAGCCTGCACGAGGGCTTCGCCGATTCGGCTGAGAACACGTATCTCGACCTGAACCGGTGCGGAGTGCCGCTGATCGAAATTGTCAGCGAGCCGGACATCGCCACGCCCAGCGAAGCTTTCGACTACCTGACGCGGCTGAAGGAAATCATCCTCTACACCGGGGTGAGCGACTGCAACATGGAAGAGGGGTCGTTGCGCTGCGATGCCAATGTCAGCGTACGGCCGAAAGGACAGGAGAAGTTCGGGACCAAGACCGAGGTGAAAAACGTCAACTCATTCCGCTTCATCAGGCAGGCGCTGGAGTATGAGATCGAGCGCCAGGTAGAGGTGATTGAGTCGGGCGGGCGGGTGGAGCAGGAAACCCGGCTGTTCAACGCCGGGGAAGGCAAGACTTACGGCATGCGCTCCAAGGAGCACGCGCACGACTACCGTTATTTTCCCGAGCCCGACCTGCTGCCGCTGGTGGTAGATGAGAAGTGGCAGGCGGAGATTCGCCGGCAGTTGCCGGAGCTGCCGGAAGCGCGGCGAGCGCGCATGGTGAGCGAGTATGGCATCACCGAATATGACGCGGGAGTGCTTACCGCCAGCCGGGCGCTGGCCGATCAGTTCGAAGAGGCGGCGCGGGCCGGCAAAAATCCGAAGCGCGTGGCCAACCTGGTGCAGAGCGAACTGATGGGGCGGCTCAAAGCCAAGGGCCTGGAGATCGAGCAATCGCCATTATCCATGAAGGGAGTGGCATTTTCCGCCGACCTGGTTGAAGCGGGCACCATTTCCGGCAAGATGCTGAAGGATCTCTACGACCTGGCGTTTGAGCGCGGACAGGACTTCCCTGCCGTTTACGAGAAGGAAAAGCCGCAGCAGATAACGGACACGGCGGCGATCGAGAAGATCATTGATGAGGTGATTGCCGCCAATCCCAAGCAGGTGGAGCAGTACCGGGGGGGCAAAACCACAGTAAAGGGATTCTTCGTGGGCCAGGTGATGAAGGCGACTAAGGGGCAAGCGAACCCGCAGGTGGTTAACCAGTTATTGGACAAGAAACTGAGTTAATTGGCGATTGCTGATTTGCCCTTGGCGATTGAAAGGCTGACCTCACGCTCGGGCTATTGAAACCTCCGCTGCTAGAAAAAGCCGGGAGATGTTGACGGAAGCACAAGGGCCCCTTCAGCAAGCTCAGGGCAGGCACTCGACTCGCCTTCGCCATGCAAGCTCGGCTCAAGCTCGCTCGGGAGGTTTCAATCGGCAATCGTAAATTTTCAATCGTCAATCAGTGTTCGGGGCCGAGCGTGTCGAAGAGCTGGATAAGCTGGTCGGGGTAGACGCGGTAGATGATGTAGCCAGTGCCGGAATCGGTGGTCTCCTGGAAAAGAAGCTCGCCGCGGTTGTCGCCATCCACATCCACTGCATCAACCAATTGCAGGCGGGGAATCTCGTCCAGATGGGTGCTGTCGGTGACGGAGGAAAAGATCTGCTTCACCTCGCCGTAGAGGTCAACCTTACCCACCACGGTGACGTAGGCCTGTTCCTGCTTGCCGGGGACAGGCTCATTCATCCGGGTGGCGGGGCGGGCTGAGCGCCTGCGGGTTGCGGGGCGCGGAACGGCGCCGAAACTCACGGTGGCCGGGGCGGTGAGCACAAAGACGGGTTCGTTGCTCAAATCCACATCGAAGACGCGGAAGTCGGTGGCACCCAACTGGGCGGAGGCAAAGTCGGTGTGGCGAAGGCGCTCATACTTGCTGACCGCGTCCTGGGCGTAGCCCGCCATTTTCTTGTAGTCGGCATCGCGCTCCACCGGCTTCAGGCTGAAAGTGTAGGAGCGGAGCTCAGGGCCATCGCTATCAGAGATGGCGACCAGTTGTTCGATGTTGGGCTGGGCGGGCGCGGTTTTGCCAGCAGCAGCACCGGTAGCCGGCTTTGCCGGAGCCATCTCAGCCGGCCAGGTCTCCTCCTGCGACATGGTCGCCGGGGCGCCACGACGCAGAACCGGCCGGTTGGGGTCGTATTCATCCGGACCGCTGCTGGGAGTGGCAGGAGCCGGGGGTGCAGGCGGCGTGGTCTTAGCCGTCTGCGGGGGCGGAGTTGTTGGGGGCTTCTGTGAGGGCGGCGTGCTGGGGGGCGGCGGGATAGGCGACGGCGGCTTTCCCCCTCCCGATTTGCGCAGCACCGGCGGCCCGGAATCCTCTGCCTGAGCCTCGGCGCGTTTAGCAGCTTTGGCCTGCTCCTCTTCCTTGGCCCGCGCTTCCCTGGCCCGTTGCATCTCCTCGTTCGTTTCCCAATGGCCCAATCCATACCAGTTACTGCCCGCATGCAGGGCATTGCCGACCGTGAACAGGCCGACCGAAGAGCCGGTGCGCTCGGCCTCGTAGACTATGCCCGAGTCCAAGGCCATGGGTACAGGATCGGCGCGGTAGATGCTGGCGT
>DASYWT010000467.1:0-2586 GCA_035935775.1 Terriglobales bacterium | reverse complement strand
CCAATCTCACGGGCAACACCGATTTCGCCGATGCCGACGTGGACATCACCCAATTCAACCTCACGCCCTACAAGCTTTTCTTTCCGGAGAAGCGCCAGTTTTTCCTGGAAAACGCCGGCATCTTCAATTTTCCGCTCGATGGCGAAGGCGATCTCCTTTTCTTCAGCCGCCAGATCGGCATTGATCCTATTACCGGCCAGGAAGTGCCCATCAATGGAGGGGCCAAGATTACCGGCTCTGTGGGCGGCTTTGACCTGGGCGTCATGGATGTGGACACCCGCTCCAGCGGCCCCAACCCATACGCCAACTTTGGTGTGGTGCGCGTCAAGCGCTCCATCTTCGGCCAGTCCTACATTGGCGTGATAGGCGTGGACAAGCGCTCCGGCAACCCGTTTGATCCTTTCAACCAGACCGGCGGCCTGGATGCCCGCATCCTCCTCACCAAGAACCTGGTGGTCACGGGGCTGGCGGCCCAGACGCGTACTCCCGGCTTGCACGGCGGGCAGTCCGACGTGGGCGGATCCGCAACTTTCCGCAGCAACCTGTTCGACTTGGTCGCTGAGCATTACAAGATCGGCCGCAATTTCAATCCCGAGGTCGGGTTTTTGGAGCGCAACAACAGCATCTATGACTACGTAGACGGCAACTTCAAACCGCGACCCCACATCCGCGGCGTACGTGAGCTCAACTTCGAAAGTTTTCTCTTTCACGCCCCCGACACCAGCGGGGCGCTGCAAACCCAGGAATGGCAGGCGACCTTCCGCGCTCTGTTCAACAACGGTTCCTATTCGGACGACGATATCGTTGACAACTTTGCCCAGCGCATCACCACGCCCTTCAATCTGTACAAGAACATTTTTATTCCGGTTGGCTACTACCGCTGGAGCCGCCACCAGCTTACCTACGGTTCACCCGAGGACCGCCGTTTCACCTGGAATGCCTATGAGCGCTTTGGCACCTACTATGACGGGCGCCTGAACGAAGCGCGGCTGCGCGGCACCTACCGCGCCAGCGAACATTTGTCGGTCAGCCTGGGCGAGCAGTGGAACCGCTTTCGCCTGCCCCAGGGAAATTTCTCCATTGTCTTTGGCGATCTGGAAACCGATTACGCTTTCTCCCGCTTTCTCATGCTTTCCACGCTGGTGCAGATGAACACGGCCAACGCCCAGGGCGCCAGCGCCAATATTCGCCTGCGCTGGAATTACCGGCCTGACAGCGACTTTTTCGTTATCTATACGGTGGGGCAGCAGTTCGCCAGCCTGGCTGCGGCCAATCCCATGCAACTCATGGAACATCGCCTGGCCGTGAAGTTCACCTACTCATTTTCTCCCTGAAGGCGGCCCCAGCCTCCGCCTCCCGGCGTTTCCACACGCACGCGCTCGCCCGCTTTCAGGCGTACGCTGGCTTTGCCGGCAAGCTCCTCGCGGCTGCCGGCCTGGCGCAGCACTTCTGTGCGTCCGGGAGTGCCTGGCTCGCCTCCCTGCAAGCCGTAGGGCTGGCCTTTGCGCCGGTCGGCCAGCAGCGTGACTTCGGCATCGGCCAGAACTTCGACTTCCCGCACAATGCCATCGCCGCCCCGAAACCTGCCTTTCCCTCCGCTGCCCGGGCGCAGCGAGTAGCGCCGCACCCGCAGCGGATAGGCATACTCGAGCGCTTCCGCCGGCGTGTTCAGCGAGTTGGTCATGTGGGTGTGCACGCCGGAAACCCCGGGCTTGGTGGGACGCGCTCCCATGCCCCCGGCGACGGTTTCGTAATAAGCGAAAGGCTCTCCGGTGCGCGGGTCAATGCCCCCAATAGTCAGGTTGTTCATGGTGCCGGAGGCCGCGGCGGGAATGCGCTCCGGAATCGCTTCCGCCAGCGCCCGCAGCAGCACGTCCACAATGCGCTGCGAGGTTTCCACATTGCCGCCGGCTACGGCCGCCGGCGGACGGGCGTTCACAACCGTTCCCGAAGGCGCGATGACCGCAATGGGGCGCATAAGTCCCGCGGTTGCGGGGACATCCTCCGCCAGCAGGCAGCGAAACACGTAAAAGCAGGCCGACCAGGTGATGGCCTCCACCGCGTTGATGCTGCCCTCCACCTGCGCATCGCTGCCGCTGAAGTCCACCGTGACCAGCGGTCCAGCTCTTCCGCCCTTGTGGAACCCGATGGCTACTGCCAGCCGCACCGGCCTCCGGCTGACGCCATCGTCGTCCAGCGCATCCTCGGCCTTATAAGTTCCCGCCGCCACCTGCGCCAGGAAGGCTCGCATCATGCGCTCGGAGTAATCCAGCAACTCCCGCCCCGCCGCCGTCACACGCGGCAGGCCGTAACGCCGGCAAATCTCGTGCAGCCGGGTAAGGCCTGTATGGCAAGCCGCTATCTGCGCCCCCAGGTCGCCTTCCCGCTCTCCCGGCGTGCGCACATTGTTCAGTACCAGGGCGAGGAGGTCGTGATCTATCTTGCCGCCCCGCATGAGCCGCACTGGGGGAATTCGCAGCCCTTCCTGATAGATTTCCCGGCACGGCCCCATGGACCCGGGATAAGTTCCGCCCACATCGGCGTGATGAGCGCGCGAGGCGACAAAAAAGTTGGCTGTCTTTCGGC
>DASYWT010000466.1:0-3550 GCA_035935775.1 Terriglobales bacterium | reverse complement strand
CACCGGGCACTTGTTAGTCACCACCTGGGTAAAGTCAATCTTAGCATTCCGAAAACGGTACACGCCGGGAAACACCTGCGACCAGATCACGCAGCCCAGCGGCTCATAGCGCGGATAGGCGCCGCAGTCGTCAATGTGCCGCGACTCGATCGCAGTAATTACCCCGTTTTTGTCCAGGGCCACACGCGTGTTCAGGAAGGTACGCTCGTTGCCGTGTGCGCTGGAGAGCATGTGCTCGGTGCGCGTCTCCACCCACTTGATGGGCCGCCCGCCGCACTTCCGGGAAGCCAGCGCGCACACCGCCATTTGCGTGTAGTTGGTGATCTTGATGCCGAAGCTGCCGCCGATGTCGAAGGTCTGCACCCGGATCTGGTCAATATGAATGCCCAGGTGCGGTGCCAGGAACTGAATCGCGAACGAGGGAAAGGAATTGTTGCACCAGTAGTAGAGGCGGCCGTCCTTGTTGTCCCACTGCGCGATGATGACGTTCGGCTCCAGTGGCGTGCTAGAAAAGCGATGGAAGTGCAGGCGGTCAATTTCCACCACGTTGGCTGCCTCGCGAAAGGCCTTCTCCACGTCGCCGTACTCGAAGACGCCGCGCCACACCACGTTGGTGCCGGCGTTTTCGTGCAGAATGCTTTCATTCTTTTCCGCCTGCTCGGCATCAGTCACGGCGGGGAGGGACTCGTAATCCACCTGCACCAATTCGGCGGCGTCTTCGGCCAGGCGCGGCGATTCCGCCACCACGGCGGCTACCGGTTCACCTTGGAAGCGCGCCTTGCTGCCGGCTATGGGGTAGTCGGCGATCTTCTGGCACTGGTCGGGGCCAATCTCAATGAATGGGCTGGTCAGGGACCCGACCTCGCGGCCCGTCAGCACCGCCACTACGCCGGGCAGAGCCTCTGCCGCCGAGGTATTGACGTTCACAATGCGGGCGTGGGCGTAGGGCGATCGTACGAAGGCGAGGTAGAGCATCTCGCGCAGCTTGATGTCGTCAATAAACTTTCCCTGCCCGCGCAGCAGCCGTCCCTCTTCCTTGCGCGGCACGCTCTGCCCTACCCAGCGCTTGTGCCCGTTGCTCTTGTGGTCGTCAGCCATGTGCCTGTGCCGTCCCTACGGGACTCGTTCTCGTATTGCCACTCTGACCCAGGACTTCCGTCCTGGGCTTTACTATTGCGTCCCTGCGGGACTGATGAATCGCAGGTTTGCATCGCAATTCTTACATCGACGACTCACCGGCCCGGGACTTCCAGGCCTGGGCTTTACTATTGCGTCCCTGCGGGACTGATGAATCGCAGGTTTGCATCGCAATTGTTACATCAACGACTCACCGGCCCGGGACTTCCGTCCTGGGCTTTACTATTCCGCGCCTACGGCGCTAGCCACAAACCGGCTGCCCATCTTCACGGCGAAGTAACGAAGTCAACGTTGATCCCCGGCGATCCGCCGCGAACGAAGTTGATCGTATGACCCACCGGTGTCGCCGCCTCCGTGGTCAGCTTGCTAGAGTCGCGCCACTGTCCGGAGTAGACGTCTGTGCTGGCGTTTGCGCTGTCACCGCGCCTGGCGCAGTCAGCGCCGCCTGCAACGCGTCAATCAGCTTCTGCACATTCTTCTTGCCCAGCGGCTCCAAAAGGCCGCCGGCAATGGAAGTCAGCCGGCCCAGCACCTGCGCTTCGCCCGTCCAAGTCACTTTCGTGCCGCCATTTGCAGCGACTAGATCGAAGCCGGCAACGATGTTGGCGCCGCCCCCCGGCACGCTCCCCTGGCCCGTGTACTTGGCGCGGCGCGGGCGTTCCGCTTCCGCGAGCGTCATTTTCACTTCCGCCGCGCCCTTGATGTAGGAAACACCCACATTCACCTTCACTGTGAAGTGGGTTGGGTCCTGCACCGACATGCCCTGAAAATCCGGCAACAGCGGCCCGAACTTCTGCGGGTCGGTCAGAAAGTCGTACACCTCTTCCGGGCTGCGCTTGACTTCGAATTCCCCGCCGAATTTGATCGCCATCGCTTACGCTCCCTTGGCCGCAGCCTTAATCGCTTTGAAGATGTTCTGGTATCCGGTGCAGCGGCAGGTGTTGCCGGCAATCGCCTTGCGAATATCTTTGTCGCTAGGATTGGAATTGCGCTGCAGCAACTGGTAGGTCGAGATCAGCAGCCCCGGTGTGCAGTAGCCGCACTGCAGCCCGTAAGAATCGCCAAAGGCCTTCTGGATGGGGTGCAGTTCGCCATTCTTAGCGAGACCTTCAACGGTCAGCACTTCCCCGCCATCCGCATGTACAGCCAATGCGGTGCAGGACTTCACCGCCTTGCCGTTGAGCAGGACGGTGCAGGCCCCGCAGTAGCTGGTATCGCAGCCGATGTGCGTGCCCGTAAGATCCAGGTTCTCGCGCAGAAGTTCGACCAGCAACAGGCGCGGCTCGACCTGGAGCTTGTGCTCCTTGCCATTCACCTTCACCCGAATTGCAACCAGTTGCTCCTGCTCAGGCATAGATATGGCCCAATTCCACCTTTTCACCGCGCGCTCGCTTGAGCGCGACCTCCAGGGCGCGTTTGACCAGCGCCGTCACCAGTTGACGCTTATATTCGGCGGAGCCGCGCATATCGGGCTGCGGGTCAGCCTCCGCTCCCGCCGCTTCGGCCGCGGCTTCCATGGTTTTTGCGGTGACCTGCTGGTTGCGCAAAACCTTTTCCGCCTCTACCGCCTGCACCGGCGTCAGCCCGACAGCACCCAGCACAATGGCGGCGTCGCGACACACTCCATCTTCCATGGCGAGGCGCACCGCAGCACTGGCGCTGGCATAAACCGGCGCCGAGCGCTTGAACGCCAGATAAGCGCCACCAACACCTTTGGAGGGCGACTTCACCACAATTTCGCTGATCAATTCATCGTGGCCAAGCGCGCTGGTGTAGGCGTCCAAAAAGAATTTCGACATTGGAACTGTGCGCTCGCCTTTGGGCCCCAGGCAGCGCACCTCCGCGCCCAGAGTAAGCAACACAGGCGCCCAGTCGCCGCTGGGGTCCGCTTCCGCCACCGAGCCGCCAATGGTGCCGCGGTTGCGAATCTGCACATCGGCAATGCCTGCCGCGCAGTCGTGGAGAATAGGAATGGCTGCGGCCGCCGAAGAATCCTCAATGTCGGCGTGCGAGGTAAGCGCGCCGATCCGCACTCCGCCGCCCTCCTGCTTCACATATGCGGCTCCGGGAACAAAGTTCAAGTCCACCAAGTCAGGAGGGCTGGCAAAGCGCAGCTTCATGAGCGGGATCAGGCTCTGTCCGCCGGCAAGCAGTTTGGCCTCCGGGCCGAGTTGCTGAAGCATGCTGGCCGCTTCTTTCAGCGAGCCGGCGCGATGGTAGTGGAAGGGGCGGGGAAACATTTGGTGAAGGCCCGATCAAACGGCGAACCAGCTTATCAAAGATGGGGCTATTTCGGGTAGGCGCACCGCCCACAGAACAAGGAGCGGAACTGACCGTTTGTCGCCCAGTCGCCGTGTTTGAGCCACCAAGGCCAGCGCCACGCCACCTCGGTAAGCGTGCGAGAAGCTTGTGT
>DASYWT010000465.1:0-2539 GCA_035935775.1 Terriglobales bacterium | reverse complement strand
ACTTTACGACCCCAAGGGGCGACGGTAGAGTCGAAGTTGCGATGCAAGAGCAAGGTCACGATGCCTCACGCCTGGGGACAGCCGAACCGGGGGACGGGCCGGAGGAGCGGTTCAGCCGGCCTGGCGAAGCCGGTGATAGCCAGGCGGGGATGAGGAGCGCGGTCTTGCGCGGTGCGGGGATATTGCTGGACATGCTGGCGTGGTGGCCGGAGGCGCTTCTGGCCGGTCAGACATGTCTGGCGGCCCTGCAAGCACGGCAGGGTGATGAGCAAAAGTAAACCGGCCAACAACCTAACTAACCTAGAGCGGGCGATCGGTGCCGGAGAGAGCTTCGGTGCTGGTCGCCCGCGGTGCTTTGGCGCGCAGTTCAATCCGCCCAGCGAAGCTCGCGCCCCCGATCGCCACTGTCTCAATGCACGACGCTAGTGCGAGATGTCCTTCGACAAGCTCAGGAGCAGGTCTTCCGGGCTGAAGGCCGTGAGCCTGGCGGCTGCCTTACGGAACTGAGTCAGCAGGGAGGAACTTGCGTCCCCCGAAGAGCCTGCAGTATTATGTTGGTAGAACGAACGTTCGATAAGCCTCCGGGGTGGAGGCACCAACAACATTATGGCTTCCCCGACTCGCTCCAGCTCGCTCTCCGGCCGTAGCTCGACCCGGGTTTCCGCCGGCGAGGGCAGCCGCTTCGACCGCCGCCTGGCTAAGATCCTGGAGCACGCCACAGAGGTTTTCTGCGACAAGGGTTATGAAGGCGCGTCCATGCGCGATTTGTCACGCGCCAGCCGTATGTCCCTGGCGGGTCTTTATTATTACTTTGATTCCAAGGAAAAGCTGCTTTACCTGATCCAGAAGTACACCTTCAGCACCATTCTGGAGCGCCTGCGCGAGCGCCTGGAGGGGGTAGAGGATCCGGAACAGCGGGTGCGCATCTTCATCCAGAACCACTTGGAGTATTTCTTAGCCAACCAGAAGGCCGTGAAGGTGCTGTCTCACGAAGATGACGTGCTGAAGAATGGCTACGGCTCGGAAATTGCCGCCATCAAGCGCGAGTACTATCGCATCTGCCTGGAGCTGGTGGATGAGCTGAAGCAGGCGCAGGGATTAGAATTCTCCAGTCGCATCGCCGTGCTCAGCCTCTTCGGCATGATGAACTGGATTTATACCTGGCACAACCCGCGGGTGGACGCCGACGCGGGTGAACTGGCGCGCGAAATGGGCGACATTTTTCTGCATGGAGTATGCCGCGGCCGCGGGGGTTCTGTGCCGCAAGCAAAGCGGGCCTCGGGCCCCAAAGTTCGAGTGATGTGAACGAATTCTAAAAGGAGCATTGCACATGGCAACCACAACCCAGCCGGTAAGCGCTGAAACCACCAAGCAGCTGATCAACTATCGGACCGACTCGGGCGTGGCGGTGATCGAAATGAACGACCCGCCGGCCAATACTTACACCTACGAAATGATGCGGCAACTGGATGACGCCATCCTGCGGGCGCGCATGGACAACAACGCGTATGTCATCCTGCTCACGGGAGCAGGCGACAAATTTTTTTCTGCCGGCGCCAACATCAAGATGCTCTCCACCGTAGACCCGACCTTCAAGTATTACTTCTGCCTCCACGCCAACGAGACGCTGCTGCGGCTGGAGCACACCCCCAAGCTGGTGATTGCAGCGCTCAACGGGCACACCGTAGGCGGTGGGCTGGAGATCGCCATGGCGGCCGACATCCGCATCGCGCGCAAGGATTCGGGCAAGATTGGGCTGCCCGAAATCAACCTGGGCGTGCTGCCCGGAACCGGCGGAACGCAGCGCCTGTCGCGCCTGGTGGGCAAGAGCAAGGCCATTGAGCTGATGGTGACGGGTAACACTTACACCTTCGAAGAGGCGCTGGAGTACGGAATTATCAACGACATCTACGACCGGGAAAACTTCATGGAGAACGTCATGGAGTATGCCCGCCAGTTCTGCCCGCCCAACAAGGCGGCCAAGGCGGTGGGCCGCATCAAGCGGGCAGTGCAGACCGGCTGGGAGATTCCGATGGAGTCGGCGCTGGCGGTGGAACGCGAGAACCAGCAACTGCTGTTCCAGAGCGAGGATGCGAAAGAGGGGTTGACCGCCTACGTGGAGAAGCGGCCGGCGACATTTACCGCCAAATGAAAAGCATTTACCACAAAGGACACGAAGGGGAAGCAAAGGAAGATCTTAGAAATTTTTCGTGTTCACTTCGTGGTGAAAACAATAGATTGGGGCGGATGGGATCCGTCTTGCCATAAACCAAGGACATATAAAAGACGATCACTCACGCTCTTTGTGGTCCTTTGTGCTCTTTGTGGTGAAAGATCTTTGTGGTGAGAACTATGTTGGCAGCGAGTAAAACGCGAGTAGAAGCCGGCAAGCTCTTGATCGGCGGCGAGTGGGTAGCGACGCCGAAGAGCTTTGACAGCATCAATCCCGCCACCGGAGAAATCCTCGCCCAGGTTGCGGAAGCGGGGCCGGCCGAGGTGGACCGCGCGGTCAAGGCTGCCCGCAAAGCCTTCGACGACC
>DASYWT010000464.1:0-11626 GCA_035935775.1 Terriglobales bacterium | reverse complement strand
TATACGGGCTTTAGCCCCTGAGGGACGTCGTGTTCGCGGTTTCACGATTTATGAGACGGCTTCTAGTAGAGAAGAATGTCATTTCTGTGATGAACCCAGCCCAATAGGGCGGAATAGCTGGTAGCCCAGGGCGTCAGCCCTGGGTAAGCTCGCCACAAGAGCTAGGAGCCCCGTAGGGGCGGCACGATAATAGTTGTGCTCAGGTCATCACAATTTCCCACTGGCTGACCGCTGAATGCTAATTGCTGCCTTCCTGGCAAATCTCTCCTCACTCCCCGCATCGTTCTAATTAGCGCCCTCTGGCGCGAGTTCCTGCGGGGAGGAACAATGAAATCCTTTTTTATGGGATTGGCCCTGGGCTTCGGTATCGGCCTTCTGCTGCTGCCCAAGAGTGGCAATGAGCATGATGAGTTGCTGCGGGAAAAGACCCGGGAACTGCAGCGCAGCCTGCCGCAAACCGGCGAACGGGAGGTGCAAAGCGCCGCCCTTCATCAGCGGCGCCGTTTCACCCGCGCCCGCAGGCCGCAATATGGCAGCCACGCCGGTGCGGTACGCGCCGGCATTCACCCCATCGTGGTCCTGAATACTGCGACAGAAAAGGAATTGCTCTCCGCTGGCGTGGAGCCCGAGCTGGTCGCGAAAATCGTAGCCGGCCGGCCCTACACTTCGCTCCATGACGCCATGGACCGCGGCCTGCTTCCCCGCGGCACTCTGGCCATGATTCAGCAGGTCGCGCAAGACAGGGAGCCTCTCCCCCTGCAGCCCATCGCCTAGCCGCTCGCGCCAGGAATCAGAAAAGTACTAGCCGCCCCCCACCCGGTGCATGAAACTGGACGAGAATTGACGATTGAGGTTGGCAATCGTTAATCGGCCACATGACCCACTCGCAACTGGTAAATCTCGCGGTTGACTGGCTGCGCCGTTACCGTTGCGGCGTGGTGCTTTCGGAACAGGCCTGCGTCAGCGGCGAAATGCCCGACGCCATCGGATGGAAGGGAAAATGCCGCTCCGTGGTCGTGGAATGCAAGGTGAGCCGCGCCGATTTCCTCGCTGACCGCGCCAAGCCTTTCCGCCAGAACCCGGAAATCGCGCTGGGCTGCGAGCGTTTCTATCTGGCGTCCGCCGGCCTGATTGCGCCTCAGGAACTGCCCGCTGGCTGGGGGCTGCTGGAGTGCGCCGGCCGTGAGGTGGAAATGCGCGTCAAGCCGCCGCGGCGCAGCCTGCGCTCTCCCGCCGGCATGGAACTTGAGATGAACCTGCTGCTGGCCAGCCTGCGGCGCGTCGAAATCCGCATCGAGCCGCAAACCATCACCGAGTTCCTTAAGTGGAAAAACCGGCTGGCGGAATATAACGGCGGCGTCTGTCCCCGGGAGCTGACGCCCGTCACTGCCGAGCGCAACCCCCACCTGGGCGTTAGGACAGCGGATCGTGGGGCGCGGTCGGTTTGGCAGCGGCGGAAACCTTCGCCCGCGGCTTCCGGGTGCGTCTGGCTGGTCCCCCAATGGTGCGGTACTGCTGGTAGAGCTGGTGCAGGTCCTCACTCAACAACTGCACCAGTTGCAGGCAAAGCGAGCAGTTGTGGCGCAGGTAGCTGAGGAAGTCTTCTCCCCGCAGGAAAGCGATCTCGCACGGTTCCAGCGTTTCCACGGTGGCTTCGTACGGATTGCCGGACATGGTTTCCCCCAGCCCCAGCACGGCGCCGGCTCCGGCCACATGCAGAGACAGGCTGTTGCAGCCTTCTCCCAGTTGCAGCCGCACCCGCCCTTTCTGGATCAGAAAAATTCCCCGCACGGCCCGCCCCCGCCGGTAAACGCGATTCCTTTGCGATAGTGCCGCACCAGGGCGGTGCCTTCAAAGGCTTGCAACAGCTCGGGTTGAATCGTTGCCAGGTTGCGTTGCAGCAAGTCGCTCACCCTGCAAAATCTGGCTAAGAAAAATATCGCAGGACGGGCGAAGCCACTGTGACGCCCGTCACCGTCGAAGGTGATGAGCCCAAGCGCCGCCTGCCGGCCGCCGCGGCACGGAAGAGAACTTAGTTCGGCAAATATACCGCGCGGTATAGACCTTACTTCCTCCCCAGCGCGTTACACTGGTCGCAGTACGAATTGATCGCCTCACGAAGCGTCGGGATTTGGCAACCACTCAACAAGCCCTGTGTCCCCTTTGTCAGCGGCCGCTCCCCCAAGCGGGAGCCCTCTGCCGCTACTGCGGCGGGCACTCGCCGGGAAGCTTCCATGTCCGCCCGCTCTTTCTGGCGCTGGTGCTGCTCATAGCCATTGCCTTCTGCGCCCTTACCGTATTCGCCACCCGCTTTTATCAGTCCAAGCAGCGGCAACTGGGTCAGATGTGGTTTGGGCGCGGCCAGGCGTCTTTGGCCGCGGGGTATGCGCCGGCGGCCATCCAGGACTTCCGCAATGCGCTTTACTACTCTCACGATGATCCCGCTTATCGCCTTCGTCTGGCGGAAGCGCTGGCTGCCGGCAATCATATTGCGGAAGCCCAGTCTTATCTTCTCACTCTGTGGCAGGATGAGCCCGGCAACAGCACAGTCAACCTGCAACTGGCGCGGCTCGCGGCTCGGGAGGGCAAAACTCAAACCGCGCTGCGTTACTACCACGGCGCCATCTACGGTTTCTGGACCGAGGGTGACGCTGCGGCTCGCCGTCAGGAAACCCGCCTGGAACTCATTCACTACCTGCTCGGCCTGCGCGATGCTACCCGGGCTGATAGCGAGTTGATTGCCCTCACGCCCGAACTGCCGTCCAAGGTGGGAGCCCACACCGAAGCCGGTTGGTTGTTTATGGAGGCCGGCGACCCGGACCGCGCCCTGCAGGAGTTCCAGCAGGCGTTGCGCCTGAATCCAAAGGTGACTTCTGCCTTGCGAGGCGCCGGCGAAGCCGCCTTCCAGCTGGCGCAATATCGGAGCGCCTACCGCTACCTGGACCAGGCATTGCGCACCGGGCCGCAGGATCCCCAGGCAGCCGAATTGCTCGCCACTGCCCGCCTCATTCTGGAATGGAACCCTTATGCCAAGGGGGCAAGTCTTCGGGTAAAAGCGCTGCGCATTGTGCAGGCATTC
Organism: Terriglobales bacterium; assembly: GCA_035935775.1. GTDB lineage: Bacteria > Acidobacteriota > Terriglobia > Terriglobales > Acidobacteriaceae > JAICWP01. The sequence continues at coordinate 8,547 of DASYWT010000464.1, read as the reverse complement.
CGTCAGGCTCGCCGGCGGCTCGAAGAGTGTGCCGCCGCTAAAGACATTGACTTGACCGAGGGAGCGGAATCGGCCCTCCCGCCTGCCGATGCGGCAACTCCGAATCGCCCCACCGCCTCCGGAACCTCCGCTTCCAGTCTGGTGGCCAGAATTCTCGAAAAAATCAGACCGCAAGGCAGCGCGATCTCCCCTGAGCCGCAGCCAGGCAGGGTGAGTCCAGTTCAGATGCGGCAGCTCTACCGGCAGGTCACGCAGGTGCGCCGCAGCGTTCAGCCCGGCAAATTGGAGCACGACCCCCAGCTTGCCGATTCCGTCATGGGGCTGGTGAGCCAGATCGAGATGGTGACCGCGCAGCAGTGCGGCGCGCCCAAAGGTGCTGATCTCGCGCTTTTGCTGCTGGCCAATCAGGCGGAGGACCGGTGAGCTCGAACCAGACTCCCACCTCGCCCGGCGGTGAAGCCGTCGCTGCGCCCGCAACTCCACGCTCACACTGGCACGCCCGTCTTCGCCTGATCCGGGAAGAGCCTTTCTTCCTGCTCATGGCCATTTTTATCGGCATCCTTTCCGGCCTGGCCGTGGTGTGTTTCCGCATCGCTTATCTTTCGGTCCGCACCTGGCTGTTGAGCACGTCGCTGTCTCCTTCTCCTTCCCACTTGTTGCTGGTGCCCTCGCTCACCGGCATCGTCATCGCGCTGCTGGTCATCTACGTGTTCCCCCGTGTGCGCGGCAGCGGCGTCAACCAGACCAAGGCCGCGCTCTACATCTACAACGGCCACATTCCCTTTCGCACCGTCATAGGAAAATTCATCTGTTCGGCGCTGGCCATCGGCAGCGGGCAATCGCTGGGACCGGAGGATCCCTCCTTGCAGATTGGCGCCGGCATAGCCTCGCTGCTGGGTGAAAGGCTGCAACTTTCCCGCGAGCGCCTGCGCCTAATCGCCCCGGTGGGCGCGGCCGCCGGTCTGGCCGCGGCTTTTAACGCCCCTATTTCCGCCGTACTCTTCGTCATCGAGGAAGTCATCGGGCGCTGGAGCGCGGGCGTTCTGGGCGCGGTGGTTCTGGCGGCGGTTTCCAGCGTGGTCGTGGAACGATTCTTCCTGGGCTCGGAACCGCTGTTTCGCGTCCCTCCGGTCGGGGTGGTGAACCCCGGCGAATTGCTGGCTTATGCCGTGCTCGGGGTTGTCGGCGGCATCGCTTCGGTGATCTTCGTAAAAATGATCACCTATTTCCGCATGCGCCTGAAAAGCGCTCCTGCCTGGACCCAGTACCTGCAACCGGGTGTGGCCGGCCTGCTCATCGGCTTCATCGGCTATCTCGGCTTTCCCCAGGTTATGGGGGCGGGCTACGCCTATATGGATCAGGCCATGCACAGCCAGTACACCTGGCAAATCCTGGGCATTCTCGCTGGCTTGAAGATTCTGGCTACCACCATTTCCTTCGTCAGCGGCACCCCGGGCGGCATGTTCGCGCCTACGCTCTTCATCGGCGCCATGCTGGGCGGCTCGGTGGGAGCCCTGGAGCACCAACTGCTCCCGCACTTCAGCGGCCCCATCGGCGCCTACTGCCTGGTGGGCATGGGCACGCTGTTTGCCGGCTTCATTCGCGCTCCCATGACTTCCGTCTTCATGGTGCTGGAGGTGAGCGGCGACTACACTATCATCGTTCCCGTCATTATCTCCAACGCCATCGCCTATATCATTTCGCGCGCCGCCCAGCCCACGCCCATTTTTGACCTGCTCTCGCGCCAGTCGGGCATGGACCTGCCTTCCATGGAGGAACAGCGGGAGCAGTCGCCGCTGCACGTGGAGGACGCCATGCGCCCTCCGCGCACTCCCCTGCTTACCGGCGAGGAACCAGTCGGGGTGGCGTTGCGCGAGTTGGAGCAATCCACCGAGCCGCTGTTGCTTTTCCGCTTGCCGGACGGAGTCTGGCGTGGCTTGACCCGCAAGAAGCTGGCGGAGGTGGCCGAGCAGGGCGACGCCGACCTGCCGCTGAAGATGGCGGCTGCGCAAGACAGCGTGGCCCCCCTGCTTCATCCCGACCATCCTCTGGATACCGCCATGCGCCACATTTATGACTGGCCGCTCCTGCCGGTGGTGCATCGCGCCGACCCCGCCCAGCTTCAGGGAGTCGTGTCCCTCCCCGATATCTTGAACGCCTATCGCCGCGTGGTGGGCGCACCCGGCAGCTAATGCCCACCACTCATTACCTGTACCCGGTTTTCAGCTCGGGTGAGCGCGCCTGAAAGAATTGTCTTTGTTTCAGCTACCAGGCTGAAACGAGAAACTGGGTACTTGATACCAGGTACCAGGTACTGAATACTCGGCGCAGGCAACTTGCCGCACTATAATCATCCCCATTTATGTCTCTGGCTCCGGGAACAAAACTCGGGCCATATGAAGTTGTCGCGCCGCTGGGTGCCGGCGGAATGGGAGAAGTCTATCGCGGCCGCGATACCAAGTTGGGCCGCGAGATCGCCATCAAAGTCCTCCCCAGTCTCCTCGCCCGCGATCACGAGCGGCTGGCGCGTTTTCGGCGCGAGGCGCAGCTGCTGGCTGCCCTGAACCATCCCAACATCGCCAACGTCCATGGATTTGACGACTCCACCGGCGTTCCTGCCCTCATCATGGAGTTGGTCGAAGGTCCCACGCTCGCGGAAATGATGGAAGGGTCAGGCACTACGCCACGCTGCCCGGGAATCCCGTTGGAGCAGGCCTTACCCATTGCAAAGCAGCTTGCCGAAGCCCTGGAGGCCGCCCACGCGCGGGGCATCGTGCACCGCGATCTCAAGCCGGCGAACATCAAGATCACGACCAACGGCACCGTCAAAGTCCTCGACTTCGGGCTGGCCAAGACGGTCTGGGATGGAAGCAAAGACACCGACGTTCTCCACTCGCCCACCGTCACCTTGGATGGCGTGGTGGTCGGCACCATCGCCTACATGAGTCCCGAGCAGGCGCGCGGACTGCCGGTGGACAAGCGCACCGATATCTGGGCCTTCGGTTGCGTTCTTTATGAAATGCTTGCCGGCCGCAAACCCTTCCCGGGTGAAACCCAGTCGGACGTAATGGCCAGCGTCCTGCAGCGCGCTCCTGACTGGGGCGCGCTCCCCGCATCTTTGCCGGGCACACTCATCCGGCTGCTGCAAAGGTGCCTGGAGAAGGACCCCAGGCGCCGCCTTCGTGACATGGGAGATGCGCAGCTTGAGCTGGAAGACGCCGGCAAAGCGCCCGCCGCGGAATTGAGACAAGAACCGCCTCGCCCGTTCTTCTGGGTGAAATGGCTGGCCGCTGCCCTGCTGCTCCTGGTGGCGGTTGCCGCGGGCTGGTTTATTCGCCTGCGTGGTTCTTCTCCGGAGAACCCACTGGCCAACGCACATTTCACTCGCCTTACGGATTGGGAGGGAATCGAGCGCGACGCCGCTATCTCCCCTGACGGAAAGTTTGTCGCCTTTGTCTCCGATCGCGATGGCCCGTTCGACATCTGGCTGGCGGAACTGGGTGGCGGCGGGTTTGTCAACCTTACCCGCGGTCGAAACCCAAACCTGGATTTCGAACTGCCGGTTGTGGGCTTCGCCAATGGCGGCTCAGAATTGTGGATGCACGATGCCATCCCGACCACTCCGCTCCTCCTGGCGCCGCTGATGGGTGGGGAGCCGCGGACATTTCTCGCCCAGGGTCCTCGGCAGCGGCCGCCGGTCAACGCCACATGGTCCCCTGACGGCGCTCGGCTGGTTTACCATACCTCCGACCCGGGCGATCCCATCTACATAGCGGACCGCACCGGAGGAAGCCCTCGACAGATCTTCGTCAATACCGATCCTGGCATGCACAACCATTGGCCGGTGTGGTCGCCGGACGGCCGCTGGATTTATTTCGCGCGCGGTAATCCTGTGGCCCAGAGCTTCGACCTGTGGCGCGTTTCACCCTCTGGCGGGACGCCCGAGCGCCTGACCAATCAGAACACCTGGCTCGCCTTCCCCGCGCCCCTTGGCCCTCACACAGTGCTTTATGTCGCCCGTGAAGAGGATGGCTCGGGGCCCTGGCTCTGGGCGTTGAACCCGGAAAACAGGAGCACACGGCGGGTCAGCTTCGGCCTGGAGCAATACACTTCGGTCGCGGCGAGCGCCAACGGCCGTCGGCTTGTGGCCACGGTTGCGAATCCATCGGCCGGTCTTTGGAGTGTTCCGATTCTGGACCACCCCGCGGGCGAGGGCCAGGTCACGCGCTTTCCCCTGCCCACCGTCCGCGCTCTGGGCCCGCGCTTCGCGGGCTCATCGCTCTTCTATCTCTCGTCGCATGGTACCGGGGACGGCTTGTGGCGCTACGATCAGCGGCAAGCCATCGAAATCTGGAAGGGCGCGGATGGCCCGCTGTTCGATGCGGCCGCGATTTCTCCCGATGCCGGCCAGGTGGCCATTGCCTTGCGCCGAGGCGGCAAGTTGCGCCTGCACCTGATCACCGCCGACGGCGCCAACCTGCACAGCATCGCCGACGGCTTCGAAATCCAGGGCGCCGCTGCCTGGTCGCCGGACGGTAAATGGATTGTCACCGGGGGTCGTGGCGATCATGGCTTGGGGTTATTCAAGATACCCGTTGCCGGCGGTCCGCCAACCCAGATCGTGGCCGGGCAGGCTTTCAATCCCGTTTGGTCGCCGGATGGCGGTCTGATTGTTTACACCGGAGCCAACGTCGGACCGGACGCGCCCCTGTTGGCGGTGCGCCCCGATGGTGCGGCTGTCGCGTTTCCCGCGATTCGGGTGCGTCGCGACGGTGTGCGCGCCCGCTTTCTTCCCTCCGGAAAGGGCCTGGTCTACATGCAGGGCCGCTCTGCCGCAGATTTCTGGTTGCTCGACCTGACTTCACAAAAAACCCGGCCCTTGACCCGCCTGCAGAATTCTTCTGCCATGCACGCATTTGATATCACTCCAGATGGCAAAAGCATCGTTTTCGACCGCCTGCGGGAAAATTCTGACCTGGTGCTGATAGACCTTGAAAAATGATTGGCCGCCCGCCTACTGCCACCTACCAACTCCTTCTCCTCCTCATATAGAATGTGAATACGTTCATCCCCAGACGCGAGTCAGATTACCCTATGTCAGAACGGACCTTTACCCTGGACGAAGCCCACGAATTACTCCCGGTCCTGGAAAGCCTTTTGCGCCAGGCCATCAGCGGCAAAAAACAGATTGAGGAAATTGATAAGGAGTTCAAGGAAATCGCCCACCGCGTCTTCCTCACCGGCGGCATGCTCCTTCCTTTGGTGCGCCTGGCTCGCCGCAAGACCGAGCGCGAAAAAATTGCCCAGCAGATAAAGGACGCGGTCAGCGAAATCAACTCCACCGGCGTGCAGGTAAAGGACCTCGACATCGGCCTGCTCGACTTCCCCTGCGTGGTGGACGGCCATACCGTGCTGCTGTGCTGGAAGCTGGGGGAGAAGGCGATCACTCACTGGCACGGTCTGGAAGAGGGCTTCGCCGGCCGCAAGCCCATTGACGAGCGCATCCCGCGCGCCAAACCCAAGCGCCAGATTTAGCCGCCGTACCGCGCAATCCAGAGATTTGGGCACGTTCTAAGTCCAGGCAGACCATGCCCGGCGCGCTCTTGCCCAGGTTACCTCCGTGTCGCTGTCACTCTGTGGCTAAAGTATAGTGCCCGGCCTGGTGCTGGCGAGCGCTTTTCCCGCGCCTCGGTTTGCTAAAATGCGGCCAGCGCGACCACTTACAACCGAAGCTGTTTGCCCATCTGGGGCGGGGAGTCTTGACGGATGTCGAAACCACCTGTGCTGCCGCTGTTGGCGCTTGCCGTGCTGGTCGCGCTGGCGAGCGTCTCTTGTCGCGGTTTCTTCGTCAGCCCGACGCTGACTTCCATCACCGTGGCTCCGCAGAGCGCTTCCGTCAACATCGGTTCCACCCTGCAGTTCACCGCCACAGGGGTTAACAATGACGGCACCAACGCCTCCCTCCACAACCTGACCTGGAGCACTTCTGCCAGCAGCATCGCCACCATAACCAGCGCAGGTCTGGCCAAAGGCGTGGCCTCCGGCACCGCCACCATCACGGCCACCGACGGCGCGGTCACCGGCTCCTCCACGCTAACTGTAGGCTCCACCAGCAACATACTGAGCATTTCTCCCGCCAACCAGACGGTCAGCCTTTCCACCAATGGCAACACGCTGCAGTTCAACGCCACCCTGAATGGTCTGAACGTGACCACCTCCACTACCTGGAGCTCATCCAACACCAGCGTGGCCGTCTTCTCCACTACCAGTCCCGGCCTGGCTACCTTGATGAGCACGGGCACGACCACGATCACGGCCACGAATTCTTCTAACGGTACCACCGCTTCGGGTACTACCAGCCTTACCGTCAACCCGTGATCTCCTCGCGTCGCGAACGCCTGGACTGATTGCTGAGAGGCCTCGGCTTCGCGCAACCAACGCTTAGCACGCACCCCGTCCTGAAGTGCCAACAACTCCACTCCCCGCCAGCCCCGTCCGGCGCTATAGTTAAAGCAGCTACCCTCATGAGGTCGGTCCCCACACTTCTGTCGCGCCAGCCCGCGCAATTCTGTTTTACCCGGAAAGCGCTGCTCCTCTCGCTTTTCGCTCTGACATTGCTCTCCGGATGTTTTCGCCGCAGCCAGCCCAGAGAGACCGCGTATGTGACCGTGCCCCAGGTCTATCTGCGCGACCGCATCGCCGCCGTATACAACCGTGTTGCCCTCGTCCAGAACGGCGAGCGCCTGCAGGTGCTCGACCGCTCTCGCCGCTTTGTCCGCGTCCGCACCGCCGATGGCAAGGAGGGCTGGGTCGAGGAGCGCTTCCTGGTCGGGCAGGATGTCTATGACCAGATGCAGAAGCTGGCGGCTGACAACCTCAACGCCCCCGTCATGGCCGCCGGCACCACCGACAACGACACCAACATCCACATCTCTCCCAGCCGCGACGCCCAGCACCTCTACCAGCTCAAGGCTGTCACCAAGGTGCAGATCCTCAAGCGCGCCACCGCTCCCAAGCCTCAGCCCACCACCGTTCCCGTGCGTGAAGATGCCGGCCGCAAGGCCGCCGCTCCCCAGCCTTCCCTCGAGGACTGGTGGCTGGTGCGCGAGCCCCAGGGCCGCGTGGGCTGGGTGCTGGCCCGCATGGTGGATATTGATGTTCCCCTCGAAGTCGCGCAATACGCCGAAGGCCAGCGCATCGTCGGCGCCTTCGTTCTTGACCAGGTGCAGGATGGCGACAGGAAAGTTCCCCAGTACCTCATGGTGCTCACCGAAGCCCACGATGGCATGCCCTTCGACTACAACCAGGTTCGCGTCTTCACCTGGAACGTCAAACGCCATCGCTACGAAACCGCCTACCGCGAGCGCAAGCTCTTCGGCTTCTTCCCCGTGACCATTACCCACGAGACTTTCGACAAAGCCGGCTCGCTGCCGGTGTTTATCCTGCGCGTGCAGGACGAGGACGGCAAAGTCGTTGATCGTAAGTACAAGCTCGATACCCCCATCGTCCGCCGCGTGCTCTCGCCCGCGGAAGAAGCGGAAAAGGCGGCACATCCGCCCCTGCCTCATCCCCGCCGCCGCCGTCGCTGACCACTTTTCTGCCCCGGCAAGGCATCAGCCCGGCCTTTCCCCGAATCCAAATTGAAGCGAGGTCATGCCCTATGGCGGAAAAGGTCAAAACGCTGAACCTGGAACGCGATTATAAGAACTACCTCTATTACCTCGACGGCGAGGGCAACGTCTGCCGGAAACCCAAGTCCGGCGAAGGCGAATCCAAAATCCTGGTCCCCCACGCTGTTGAACGCGATAACCAGTACTTGTATTTCATTGATAAGGACGGGGACGTAGCCCGCTCGCGTCGCGGTAGCAAGAATCACGCCGCCTGACCTGTACTCCCATGCTCGTATTTCGTCCGGACCGGCGTGCCCACTCCGGAAGCGCCTTGCTGCAGGCGCTGCTTCCGTTGCTTCGCGAGTTGTGCCCGGCTGCGGCCGGGGCGCCGCCCAGCCTGCTGCTGGAAGCCCTGCTGCGCTGCGGCGAGTTGGAGTCCGGCCTGGCGGACCTGAACTCGCCGCATTCCCTCGCTTTTGCCGCTGGCGCCGATGCTCTGGCGGCCATGCTGCTTGGTCAATCCGTTCCCCTATCGGAACTCATCTTCCTTCTCTCCGGCATCAATCCGCCCCCGCAGATCACCGTTTCCATCCCCGAAGGCTTCGCCTATTACGCGCTTCATCCCCTTCAGTACGCCGACCTGGCCGGCGCCTTGCCCCTTAGCTCGCCCTACGCGGCGGTCATCGGAATTCGCAGTATCGGCGCCACGCTGAGCGCGGTGGTTGCTGCCGCCCTGCGCCGCCGTGGCATCAACGCCGAGCGCATCACCGTGCGCCCCGGCGGCCACCCTTTTGACCGCAAAATGGAATTTACCCCGGAGGAGCGGCGCTGGCTCGCGGATCAGCGCGTCCGCCGCGCTGACGTCCTGGTTGTGGATGAAGGTCCGGGTCTCAGCGGCTCCTCTTTCCTCTCCGTGGGCGACGCCCTGTTGCAGGCT
>DASYWT010000463.1:0-4333 GCA_035935775.1 Terriglobales bacterium | reverse complement strand
ATCACCGGTTCGAATTCCAGCAGCGGCTCCAGTGTCTTCCGCAGCTTGCGGTAGTAGTGCCGGTGAAACCATTCCGCGTGCTCGTGTCGCGTCCACAACGTGAGAACAACCACCCGGTCCGGTTCCGCGTCCGACGCCAATATGAATTCCTCCACGAATCCCGGCTGCGTGCTCAAGGTGGGCATCACCCGCTCCTGCAGGATGCGAATCACCTCCCGCAACTTCCCCGGCTGAGTCGTCAGCTCCAAGGCGCGCGCGAACACTGGCAGCTCCTGCGACCGAATCGCTTTGTGCGAATTCCCTTCGATGGCCGTGAATACCGGGAATGGAGTTATAGGATATGAATGCGGGCAGCAGCGACTAACTTAAAACTACGCGTCCATGGCGTCAATTACCCAAGGTTGGTGCAGCGCAAAATTCTGCACTTGGCAGGCTCTCACGCTCTCTTGTCGAAGTTGCTTGCAAGGCCCCGGTTTACTTTGAATGCTGCCATCGCATCCTGAGCAGGTCTGGGAAGGACGCAGCTTCAGCTGCGCCGTTACGCGCCACCTTTTTTTTATTGTCACCTTTTTCTTATTGTCATCCTGAGTCGCGCGACGGAGCCTCGGCGACGGAGTGCGACGAAGGACCCGCTTTTTTTCCCGCCTAATATTTTTTCTTGTCATCCTGAATCGCGCGAGCCCGCCGACTGCTCAGCTTCTGTGCTAACTTGAATTCGTGTCTGCGCGAGAACAGGCCGCATCCTTGCTTGAGCCCGCCATGTCCTCCATTCCCGAGGGCTGGTTCGAAATGGGCCACGCCTCCGGCCTTGACTGTGAGCGCCCGGTGCACCGCATCTGGGTGGACGCCTTCGAACTGGCCTGCTGCCAGGTCACGAACGCGGATTATGAGTGCTTCTTGGGCGCCCGCCGCCTCTCTCCGCCTTCTTTTTGGAACGATCCCGCTTTCAATCATCCCCAGCAGCCCGTCGTCGCCGTCTCCTGGTTGGAAGCAGAACAGTACTGCCAGTGGCTCTCGGAAGTGAGTGGGCGCCGCTATCGCCTGCCCACTGAAGCGGAATGGGAACGCGCCGCCCGCGGCGGGGTGGAGGGCAAACTCTTTCCCTGGGGCGACGATCCGCCGCAATCCTTGCCTGGCTACCAGCAGCGCTGGCTCACCGGCCCTGAGCCCGTGGCCCGTTATGCCCCCAATGGCTACGGCCTCTTCAATATGTGCGACAACGTGCACGAGTGGTGCAGCGACTGGTTCGATGCCGCCTACTACCGGTTCTCACCTGACCGCAACCCGCCAGGACCCGCCCAGGGCGTACGCAAAGCCTCGCGCGGAGGCTCCTGGCGCCATCACATCAAGGTCTCCCGCTGCCACACCCGCTCCAGCATTCCGCCCTCGTTCCAATATGCGGACTACGGATTCCGCGTCGCCTGCGATGTTGAGCGGTAGAGACGCTGCTTGCAACGTCTCACCTGAGACGTAACGAGTTACGTCTCTACCCTTTGTGGAAGCCCCCGACTTTAGTCGAGGGAATCGGATCTCTAAGAACGGGGCTTCAGCCCCAGGGGGTCTCCCATTTGTGGAACAGTCACAACTAGGTACTAGGTACTAGGTACTAGGTACTAGCTACTGCCAACCGTCTCTTTCCTCACCGTCAGCTTCTCAATTAAATCTTCGCGCACCCGATATCCCGTGCCTGGCGTATCGGAAACTTTAATTGTGCCGGCTGAAGAAACCGTCACTTCCGGCTCGATGATGTCCTCTTTCCAGTATCGTTTCGAAGCGGAAACATCTCCCGGCAGGCTGAAATTGTTCAGCGTGGAAAGCGCGATGTTCTGCGCCCGCCCCACTCCTGACTCAAGCATTCCCCCGCACCACACCGGAATCTGGTGCAGTTGGCAGATGTCGTGCACCCGCACCGCCTCGCTGAATCCGCCCACCCGCCCCACCTTGATGTTCACAATGCCGCAGGCGCGCAGCTCCGCCGCCATTTCCGCGTCGCGTGCGTTGCGGATGGATTCATCCAGGCAGATGCGGGTTTTCAGCTCGCGCTGCAGCCGGGCGTGCAGGTAGATGTCGTCGTTCCACAAGGGCTGCTCGATCATCAGCAGCTTGAACTCGTCGAACCGCTTCAGGTGCTCGGTGTCCTCCAGGGTGTAAGCGGAGTTGGCGTCGCAGCTCAGCAGGATCTCCGGCCACTTCTGCCGAATCCGCTCCAGCACCTTCACGTCCCAGCCCGGCTTCACCTTCACCTTGATGCGCTGGTAACCTGCGGCCACTTCCGTCGCAATCTTCTCCAGCAGTTGCTCCACGCTGTCCTGAATGCCGATGGAAACCCCGCACGGAATCTCCCGCCGCGTTCCCCCCAAAAGCTTCCACAACGGCAGCCGTTTCTCCTGCGCTTCCGCATCCCACAGCGCGTTCTCAATCGCCGCCTTCGCCATGCGGTGCCCGCGAACGCGCCCGAACAGCGGCCCGCAATCCCGGCCCGCCTCCAGCCTGAGCCCTATCACCGCCGGCGCCAGGTACTTGCTTAAAATCAGCCAGGCGCCCTCCACCCATTCGTCGCTGTAGAAGGGGTCTTCGCCCGCCACGCACTCGCTCCAGGCATCCAGCCCCTGGCAATGCACCGTTACCAGCACGATTCGCCGCTCATAGGTGCGCTCAAAGCTGGTCTCAAAAAAATGCACCAGCGGCATGTGAATTTCCCGCAGCGTGATGGCTTCAATTTTCATATCAGTAGTCAGGAGTCAGGACTCAGCGGTCAGGAAGGACTCTGCACCTCGTGCCCGGCACCTGGAATCCACCTCATGAATATCCTTCGGTAATGTCTTTCGGAAGGGCACGGCTTCAGCCGTGCCGATCGCGGCCAGCCAGACTGCGGGCTTTAGCCCCTGGGGGCCGCTTCCTCATTTCCTCGAGCAGTTCCACTGCAGGTGGCTGGATACCGACTTTCTGCGCCTGACTCCTCACTACTGCCTTTCCCCGTACGACCACCCTTCTTCCTCCCAACGCCCCAGTAGAAACGTCCCATTACCCTCCGCATCCCGTTCGTACCCCAGCACTGCCAGGCCTTCGCTGAATGCCTTCAGGAATTCTTCCCGGTTGCGGGCCTGCACCTCCGCCGCGCGCCTTCGTGTTGCCTCCGCCGCTTTCCATTCATAAATCTGCGCCGGCACAGAAATGCGCCGCGCCGTCTCGCTCTCCGGCTTTTTCCCTGTGCTCAGAAACGTCTCCACCCGCTTCGACCTCAGCCACCACTCCGCCACCAGCCGATCGGTCGGCAAAAACCCCTGCAGGGGAGAAGAAGTAATCCCGTACTGGTTCAGGTTATAGCGCCGCGCGATGGCGGCCAGGCGCTCAATATTCAAATGCGCGTTCTTGATCTCCAGCGGGTCAAAGGTCCACTCGATCAGCTCAAATCCCCGCTCCAGCGCCTCCTCCCGCTGAAACAGCTTGATCCTCCGCCCCAGCCCGCTGTTGCGATGGCTTTCCCGCACCGCCAGCATGTGCGAGTGCAGGTACGGATGTCCCGCCCGCGCTCCCGGCACTGCCAGTGCGAAACCCACCAACTCCCGCCCCTCAAACGCGCCAATCACCTGGCCGCCGATTTTGGCTGCCACTACAAACAGCCGCAGCGGCACCAGTTCCGCGTCGCTGAAACCCCACACCTCTTTCTGCAGATCCAGGCACGCGCGAAATTCCTCCAGCCCGTGGCAGTTGCGGATCTCCACCGCCGGCGCGCTCACTTTTGGCCGTTCTCTTGCTGTTTCACTTGTTGCCATAGATTTTCCAGTTCGTCCATGTTCGCGTCCTGCGCGGTCTTCCCTTGCTCCCGCAATCGATCCTCCATCCATTGAAAACGGCGCTTGAACTTGCGGTTGGTGCGCTTCAGCGCCGACTCCGGATCCAGCGACAAATAGCGCGCGATGTTCACCACCACAAACAGCAGGTCGCCGACCTCATCCTCCAGGCGGTGGCGCAGTTCTTCCCCTATCTTCTGCCCGCCCGAACCCGCCACCCCGCGCGCCTGCGGCTTCGGTCCAGGTTGCGGAAACTCCCGAAGCTGCTCCTGCAGTTCCCGCGCTTCTTCGTTCAGTTTTTCGAACAGCCCGCCGATTTCCGGCCAGTCAAAGCCCACCCGCGCTACCCGCGAGCTCAGCTTGAACGCTTCCAGCAGCGCCGGGATCCCCGAGGAAACTCCCGCCAGCACTGATTTCGGCGCCGTCTCTCCCTCGCCGGCCGTCCCTCCTCTCGCCTCCAGCCGCTTCTTTTTTTCCTCCGCCTTCAGCGCCTCCCAGTTGCGCAGCACCTCCGACGAAGTCTCCGCCTTCACATTGCC
>DASYWT010000462.1:0-3284 GCA_035935775.1 Terriglobales bacterium | reverse complement strand
CAAACTGCTTCCGTCGCGCCACAGAACAGCGGAAAGAAGCGAAGATCAACTTCACCTTCCGTCCAATCACAAGCTTCTCCCGCTCCTTCCGTGTCAGTCTCCAGATCCCGGGAAACCTACATTGCCGCTCTGGCGGCGGCTGGCATCGCCGCGCATTTTGTCCTCCATTATCTGGCGGGCGTGCGAGCTGAGATCTATAACTTGCCGCTCTACCTCACGCTGGCGATCGGCGGAGTGCCGCTGCTTGTGGGCCTGGCGCGGCGCCTGCTGAAGGCGGAGTTCGGCTCAGACCTGCTGGCAGGAATTTCCATTCTCAGTTCGGTGCTGCTGGGAGAGTACCTGGTGGGCTCCATCATCGTGCTCATGCTTTCCGGGGGGACAGCGCTGGAGCAGTTTGCCACGCGGCGGGCCTCGTCGGTGCTGGACGCACTGGCCAAGCGCATGCCGCAAGTTGCGCACCGCAAAAGGGACGGAGCGATTACCGATGCCGGCTTGCAGCAAATTGCCGTGGGCGACCTGCTGGTGGTGTTTCCGCACGAGATCTGCCCGGTGGACGGCATGGTGGTAGAAGGACACGGGGTGATGGACGAGTCCTATCTGACGGGCGAACCTTATGAGATGTCGAAAACGCCGGGTTCCAAGGTGCTGTCCGGCGCCATTAACGGCGACACGGCGCTGACCATTGAGGCGGAGGCGCTGCCGGTAGACTCGCGTTACGCCCAGATCATGCGGGTGATGCAGGAAACCGAACAGAAGCGGCCACACCTCCGCCGACTGGGCGATAAGCTGGGCGCGTGGTACACACCCGTTGCAGTGGCAGTGGCGGGCGCGGCCTGGGCGGCCACGGGCGAGCCGATGCGTTTCCTGGCCGTGGTAGTCATCGCCACACCCTGTCCGCTGCTGATTTCCATTCCGGTGGCAGTGATCGGAGCCATATCGCTGGCGGCGCGCCACGGCATCATCATCAAAAACCCGGCAGTACTGGAGCAGATTTCAACCTGCCGCACGCTGATATTTGACAAAACGGGGACGCTGACCTACGGCAAGCCGGCGCTGACAGAGGTGATTCCCGCAGCCGGGTTCACCAGTGAGAACGTGCTGCAGGACGCGGCCAGCCTGGAGCAATACTCCAAACACCCGCTGGCCGGCGCCATAGTGGTGGCGGCGCAGGGCGCGAAGTTGCCGCTGGAGGCGGTGAGCCATGTGAGCGAGCGCCCGGGCGAAGGGCTGGAGGGAGTGGTGGCGGGGCGGGTGGTGCGGATTACCGGGCGCAGCAAGGTCGCGGAGCAGGATTTGGCCCTGCCGCCGATTGTGAGCGGGCTGGAGTGCCTGGTTTTCTTGGACGGCCGGCACGCTGCCACGTTTCGCTTTCACGACGCGCCGCGGATGGAGAGCCGGTCGTTTGTGGACCATCTGAGGCCCAAGCACGCGGTGGAGAAGGTAATGCTGGTTTCCGGCGATCGCGAATCTGAGGTGCGCTATCTGGCGGAGGAGGTCGGAATCGCGGAAGTCCGTGCCAGTCAGGCGCCGGAGCAGAAGGTAGCAATCGTCGAGGAGGAAACCAGGCGGGGACGTACATTGTTTCTGGGCGACGGCATCAACGACGCGCCGGCGCTGATGGCGGCGACAGTGGGCGTGGCCTTCGGGCCGAACAGCGACGTCACTTCCGAAGCTGCCGACGCGGTAATCATGACCACATCGCTGGCCAAAGTGGATGAACTGTTCCACATCAGCGACCGCATGCGGACGATTGCGCTGCAGAGCGCACTGGGAGGGATGGCGCTAAGCATTATCGGAATGATCGCGGCTGCCGCCGGGTACCTGCCCGCCCTGGAAGGCGCCGTCGCACAGGAAATTATTGACCTGCTGGCGGTGCTGAATGCGGTGCGGGTGGCGCTGCCTACACAGACGATGTCGGATTTTGAGGCGGAGAATCCATTTGTGAGTTCGGCGCCCAAGCGCCTGGGGACGGGCGCCTGAGTATCAGCGTCCGGGATGGTTGGACATGGAAGGAATTTGGCTGGTTTTTCTTGTGGTATTTGTTCTGAACCTGCTGCCGGCCTTTGCTCCTCCGACCTGGATGGCGCTCTCCCTCTTCAGTTATAAGTTTCCCCAAAACGACGTCGCCATGCTGGCGCTGGTGGGGGCAACAGCGGCGACATTGGGCCGGGTGATTCTGGCCAAATTCGCTCGCAGCATCGTGCGCGGCCGCTGGCTAAGCGAGGAAACCCGTTCCAACATTGACGCTATTAAGGAGAAGCTGCAAGGCAAGCGGACGTTGACGGCCGGCGCCTGCCTGTTTTACGCCTTCAGCCCGCTGCCTTCGAATTACCTTTTCATCGCCTATGGTCTGACCACGCTCGAGTTGCGGTTGCTGGCTCTGCCCTTTTTTTTGGGACGGCTGATCGGCTACAACTTCTGGGCGCGATTGGGGTCGGCAGCGGCGCACAAGCTGGCCATCGAAGCGCCCGAGAGCTACATGAGCCTGTACTTTGTGCTGGTGCAGGTGGCGTGCCTGGCCGCAATTTATTTGTTCACAAGAATTGATTGGCGCCGGCTGCTCGAGGAGCGAAAGCTGCACTGGGTGGGAAAGAGAAGTGCCGTGCGTCTGGCGCCCAGCAGCCAGTTGTCAGCGGCTGGGGCCCAGCCGGGCAAGGGCCCACGCCAAGGGTGAGTTTGTACCAGCGCCTCAGGCAGCACAATCTCAACCAGAATTAACCGGACTGGGCGGAGTTTGCCGTAGGCGGTGCCGGGCCATAAAATGAAGGGGCAAGCTGGAAAGTGGTTCCGTCTTGCGCTTCCCTACAAATCGGCGCCGGAGAGATGGCCGAGTGGCTGAAGGCGCACGCTTGGAAAGCGTGTATACGGGAAACCGTATCGTGGGTTCGAATCCCACTCTCTCCGCCATAATTTTCGAGACCGGCATAAAATCTGCTTGAGATCAACATACAATTATGTGTATACTTTCTTGTGTACGCAGCCTACCTAGTACCTCCTCCCCCGGCAGCGTAGAGGAGGACCCACATGGAAATTCAGCAGATCAACGTTACCCGGAGGATGAAAACCTCGAAGGGATGGCGGTTCTATCCCGTCGTTCTGGCCAACGGCCGGATCAAGCCGGGGTTCGTGATGATCGACGGCAAGGAAATGAAGCACCCGGAGGGTGACGGCAACGGCGGGTATTACCTAGATTGGACTGAGCCGAACGAGAAGGGCGAGCGCAAGCGGGTGCGGATCGCTGCTGGGAAGACGGCGGGCGAGGCGCAGGCGAAGCGCGAGTATCA
>DASYWT010000461.1:0-2226 GCA_035935775.1 Terriglobales bacterium | reverse complement strand
CGGGAATGCGGCGCGGGCGCGGAGAAACACGCGCGGCGAAAAAGCTTCAACAGGATAGGTTACTCAGCGGGGGAGGCGGCGTCCACGGTCGTGGCGGCCGCGGCGGAAGCGCTTGAGAAGCGGGGTGGCGGAGATGGCGGTGCGAGCACGCATGGCACTGACTGGAAAAATTGTAGTACATCGCAATGGATACCACTGGCACCGTAATCCGTCCGTAAGGAACAGAGCGAAGGATTTTGAGCGGTGGGCGGGGTTACGGAGGGGCATTGGGGAAATTGGGGGCGGTACTTTGACGGGCGGGATCGGCTGCCGTGAGAATTACACGCGGGGTCGGCAGTGCGGGAGACAGGAATCTCCCCGAACTGGTTCACAGATCGTCTTCTGGTGTACGGATCGGCTCAACAAAGAACCGGTAAGGGCAGCAGGCCGAAAGCGTGTCGCCAGTTGCCGAAGCGGTTCCAACTGCGCTGAAGCCGCAGCAGCGTGCGGCGGGCGTGGTGCACCAGCTTGCCCGGCGCGGTGAAGATGAGAAAGCGCAGCCGTTTGGGACGTGCCGCGAGCAGTTCCGGGGGCAGCGCCAGGCGCTTGAGTGCGGTCAGCACGTTAAAGGTCAGCACCGCCAGCCGCAGCCAGGCCGCGTTAGCGCCGAAATATTTCGAGGGCATCACGCCGCCGGCCAGCTCGTTCTTGATTACGTCGTGTGCGGCTTCGATAGAACCGGCCTTCTCGCGGTGCCACTGGAGCAGTTTCTTGGCCGGCCATTCCCACAGATTGCTGAGTACGGCGAAGTGCTTCACCGCGCTGCCGTCGGCGAACAGTTCGCCTTGCTTTTTGCGAATGCGAATGGCCACGTAGCGCAGCGGCTCCCGGTAACGGTTCCCGGCGCTTTCCTCGGGCACATAATCCACTTCGGCGCATTCCTTGATGGCCCTCGCGTCTTGGCTGTACGGTTGCCAGCGTGCTTCTCCGAGGGCGCGTACGGCAGCCTGCAGGCCTGCGTGCATGCGCGCGCTCACCGCGAAGCCGATCTTGGCCCGCGGTCCGTCTTCCCGCTTCTCGTCCCGCAGCCAGCTCAGCAGCCCCTCTTCATCGCAGGCCGAATCGCCGCGGAAATAGAACTCTTCGACCGTCTCCGGCAGCGCCTGAAACGCCCGCTGCGCCACCGGCAGCAGTTGCTGCGCCGCCGGCACGTTGCCGTCGCGGAACTCGTCGGCCACCACTGCGTTCATCTCCGCCCATAGCGCCAGCACCGGCTGATAGCCCGACCCTCCCTCGTAGGTAGGCTTGGCTTCCCGCTTCCAACTCTCGATGATGGTCGCGTCCAGATCCACGGTGGCGATCTTCTCGCTCGCACAGCGCCGCCCCAACTCCTGCACCACATCCCGGTTGACCGCCGCCAGCGCCTGCAACGGCTCGCTCTCGCCGGGAATATAGGCCACCCGGTCGAGCCCTAACTCCTGCTGCGCCTGCTCGATCTTCGCCGCGTCGTGAAACTGGTAGAGAAACTTCCGTGCCGCTTCCGCCGAGGGAATCGCGTGTCCCAGCATCTCGGCCAGTCCCGCATCTTCGCGCAGCGGATCGAAGTCCTCCAGGCAATCCCCGCCCACACCGTTCAGCACCACAAAGCTCTCGATGTAGGTGGCCTCGTCAAAGCCCCGCTCCCGCTGCTTGATCCGTAGATGGCGCTGCACGCTGCCCGGCACACCCAGCGAACGGATCGCCCGCGCCAACAGCGGTATACCGCCCCAGGCGGTGATCGTCTCTTCGAGCGGTCGCTCGTCAATCTCGAATAGGAACTCACCTTCGGCAGGGCTGCGCTCTTGTCGCTTTTTCATCCTGTGGGCAAGCTATCACCCAAACGGTGAAACTCACATCAAAGTTCAACTCCTCCCCGCCCCCGGTATCTGCGCGGCCAACCCCCACAATCCCCCTCTCCCAAAATCCGCCTACGGACGGATCACGGTGGGAAAGTTCCTCTCTGCCCGTCGAAGGCTTTACTCTGGAATCAGGCCCGCACCAGGAGGATTTTGCTTGCCCCGATTTGAACGCCACGTCTTTGTCTGCCATAACGTCCGCCCGCCTGAGGCTCCGCGTCCTTCCTGCACCCGGGACGGGAAAAGCGATCTGCACGCCCGCTTGCAGCAGTTGACGAAAGAGGCAGGGCTCGCCGGGCGGGTGCGCATCAACAAGTCCGGATGTCTCGATCAATGCGAACATGGTCCGACG
>DASYWT010000460.1:0-3801 GCA_035935775.1 Terriglobales bacterium | reverse complement strand
ACGCAGGGCAAAACCATTCAGCAGATTCTCAGGCATTCCGATTTGCAAACAACGATGAAGTATTACGTGCGTTCCACCGAAGCCGCCGCTGCCGAAGCGTTGGCTGAGTTGGATTCAAAGTATGAGCCTGCATCACAGTTGGTGCAGTGAATCTTATTGTGATGTAATGTGATGTAAGAAAACCTAAACACCTTTCCTTTCAAGCACTTACCCCGTACAATCAAGTAACTTTGGTACTTATTGCGGACAGGTTTGCAGGCAAAGGTACAGCGACCAATAGAGTAGCTAAGGTGCTGGCGCCTCGGCATCTTGCAGACAGGTAAGGAGCCGAGTCTGGGCGCGCAGGCGTGCGTCGAAGCTAGCGCCTGCGGCGGCGCGGCGTCCGCGGCTTGCGCGCTTTACGTTTCCGGCCCGGGGATGGCCATTCGTGCTTCCCTATGTCCACCCGATTACCGCTGAAGCTCACCCCTTCGGCCTGCAATCGAAAGCGTTGTTCGAGACCGGATTCTCCTCCCAGCAGAAGGCGGCCTCCCGCCCCCACTACCCGGTGCCAGGGAAGGCCGTTGGCGGAGCCGGAGTGCAGCGCCCAGACCACCTGCCGCGCAGCTCCCGGATAGCCTGCCTGCCGCGCCACCCCTCCATAGCTGCACACTTTTCCCCGCGGTATCTTGCGCACGATGGCCAGCAGTTTCTTGAACATGGTTTCCCTACCGGTACATTATCAGGCCCAACCCGGCGATACAGAATGCAACACCCAGCGCGCTTCGCCCGCTCAGATGTTCGCGGAAAAATATCAGCCCTATGACCACCAGCAGCAAAGAGGTGGTCACATTGGCAATCAGAGATGCCACGCTGATCCGCCAGCCCGCCCGGTAGGCCACCACAAATCCCAGTTCAATGCCCACGATGGCAACGCCCACCGCCACGCTCGCCCAATTCAGATTCTTCCACGAGGCGCGCAGCGAATTGCCGGGGTAAAAAGGCAGGATGAGCAGCGACACCACCAGCGCGGTCACGTAGTTCACTGTGACCGACAGCATGGGATTGACCAGCGGCGAGACGGATTTCTGCGAGACTTGGTACAGCGTGGTCGCGCCTACAACCAGCAGCAGTGGCAAATAGAAGATCACGCCAGCGAATCTAACACTTAGACAAGAAGTCATCCAGGCGCGCTGGCCCCAATGAAAAGGGAGCGGCGCTGAAGCTCCGCTCCCGGTAAAGAAATCCTTTCGGCCCTAGGCAACAGCCACTTTGCCAAATGCCTTGATGGCCTTCTCCTGGTTGTCGTAAACGTCGAACACGGTCAGCAGTTTGGTCACCTGCAGCAAGTCGCCCACGCGCTGCGTCAGGTTCGCCAGCTTAATGGCGCCGCCGGCATTGCGCGCTGTGGTGTAGAGCCCGACCAGTGTCCCCAGACCGCCGCTGTCTATGTAGGTCACACCGCTCAGGTTGAGCACAATCTGTTTCTTGCCGGCCGCCACCAGGTCCTTCACCTTTTCGCGCAACGCTGCCGCCTCGTCCCCGAAGACGATCCGCCCGTTACATTCGAGGACAGTTACGCCCTCTACCAAATGCGTAGCAATCTTCAGCTGCATAGCACCCTCCCAGAAGCCCCCAAACTCGACTGCAAGAGTACGCCGAACGCTGTTGCTCCCGCAAGGACCAAAACCTCAATTTTCTGCAGTTTTGGAACATGAAAGTTCATTCTGGACTTGGGGTTGCCGGCCGTTATCCGTGCCCGCCACAACCCTGGGCTAGCTTCGTAATCCTAAGCGAAGACAGGCTTTCTCGCCGCCGGAATCAGCCCCTTCTATCACGTATAATCAAGGCTTCTCCTCTATGGCTTACCAGGTTCTGGCGCGCAAGTACCGTCCGCAACGCTTCGCGGAAGTGATCGGACAGGAGCACGTCACCCGCACCCTGAAGAACGCCATCGAGCAGCAGCGCATCGCTCACGGCTACATTTTCAGCGGCCACCGCGGCATCGGCAAGACCACGGTTGCCCGCATTCTGGCCATGGCCTTGAATTGCCGCTCTGCCGGCCATCCCGTTCCCGAACCGTGCGGGGTGTGCGAGTCCTGCACCGAGATTCGCGCCGGCAACTCCGTGGACGTGATTGAGATTGATGCCGCCACCAACCGCGGCATTGATGAAATTCGCGAACTGCGTGATGCCGCCCGCTATCGCCCCGCCCGTGACCGCTTCAAAATCTGGATTCTCGACGAGGCCCACCAGATCACCGACGCCGCATTCAACGCCCTGCTCAAGACGCTGGAGGAGCCGCCGGGACACGTGATCTTCATGCTGGCCACTACCCAGCCCGAGGACATTCCCCAGACTATTCGCTCGCGCTGCCAGCACTTTAGCTTTCATGCTGTGCGCTTCGATGACATTCTGGGTCAGTTGCGCGACATCGCCGGACGCGAAAACATCAAGGCTGAACCCGATGCGCTGGCCCTGCTGGCCGAGTCCGGCGACGGCTCCATGCGCGATGCGCTTTCCATTCTCGACCAGGCGATTGCCTGCTGCGGCGAGAGCCTGACGGCGGAAGTGGTTCGCCAGCTCGTGGGCGCGGTGCCTTCCGCCACGCTGGAGCAAATGATGCAGGCGGTGGAGCGCGGCTCCAGCGAAGAAGTGCTCCGGCTGGCCGACAAATTGATCAGCGAAGGCCAGAATCCCACTCACTTCGCGCGCCAGATGGTCCGCTTTTTGCGCAACGCCATCGTGGCCAAGGTGGCGGGCGGCGATTCCGACCTGCTGCAGATTTCCTCCGACGAGCGCCAGCGTGTGGCCCGCGTGGCCGAGGTCTTCACGGAAGAAGATTTGGCGCGTTATCTGCAGATCATGCTGCGCACGCACAGCGAACTCGGCTACAGGCAGGAACAGCGGTTTCACCTGGAGCTGGGACTGCTGAAGATGGCCCATGCTTCCCGCCTGTTGCCGCTGGAGCAATTGCTGAGCGAAGCCGGCGCCGCTGAGGGCGACCGTTCTCCGGGTGGGCCGCGTCCGGCGGTTGCTGCTGCGGGATCGGAAAGACCACGCAGTGTTGAGCCATTTGCATCGCGCGCGGGCAGGGTATCTCCGTTCAATGCCGATACGGCGCGCAAGAGCGGCCCCGGCACCAAACTATCCGATGAAAAGGCGCCGCTGGCGGTCGGCGCCGCCGCTTCCGTGGTTATGGGTGCGGCGGCTCCAGCCATTGCGCCCGAGAATGAGGAAGAAACGGAGCTCGATGCACCGGGCGGCTCGCAGGCCCAGAGCGTCACCCCCGACGAGTTGCGTGCCGCCGTGGTCAGCGCCCTGGAGAACGGTGGACACCGCACTCTTGCATATATGCTGGACGCGGGCGAGTGGTGCCTGCAGGGCAATGAGCTCACGGTGAAAGTTGCCGCTGCGCCCGCAGTCGTGGATATGGCGTTTGGCGCCGAGCCCAGGAAGATTGCCGGCTCGGCTGCTACCGCGGCCGCAGGCCGTCCGCTGAAGGTCGGGGTGACGGGCGGTGCGGCGGGCAATGGCGCGGCCAAGCCGCGGCCTGCCGGCGCCTCCAACAACAGCGGGAGCCGCAATCGCGCTCTCGAGGACCCGGTGGTCCGCCGCATGCAGGATAAGTTCGGCGCGGAAGTTCGTACGATAATTGATCATCGGGAGAAGCGGTAGGTGGTAGTCAGTCGTTGGTAGTTGGTGCTTGGTAGTTGGCGGCAGGCACTCTCTTAATAATTGCCGGCTATCAGCCCGTAGCGCCGCCCTCCCGGCGGCTGTCTAGGCGGGCGTCTCGCCCGCGTGCGAGGGTAGGATGCCTTC
>DASYWT010000459.1:0-3720 GCA_035935775.1 Terriglobales bacterium | reverse complement strand
CCACGCCGAGCGTGTCAGCGACATGGAAAGCGCGCTGCGCCTGGCGGATGAGTTTCACTTCCACCTTATCCTCGAGGGCGCGTCTGGCGCCTGGCGCATCGCCGACCAATTGGCGGCGCGCAAGATTCCGGTGATCGTTGGCCCCATCCTGCAGGAACCCAACCACATGGAGTCCCTGGACGTGCGCCTGGATAATGCCGCGCGGCTGTACAAGGCGGGGGTACCAGTTGCCATCCAGACTTCGGCGGATAACGAGGTGCGCAATCTGCCGTTCGAGGTGGAATATGCGATCTCTTACGGCTTGCCGGAAGAGGCGGCGCTGGCGGCGGTCACGCTGAATCCGGCGCGCTTTTTCGGCGTGGACAACCGGTTGGGCAGCATTGATGAGGGCAAGGACGCCAACCTGGTGGTCCTCGATGGCACCCCCTTCCGGGTAAAAACGCAGGTGGTGAGCGTGCTGATTGATGGCAAAGTGATGAACTTATCCAACCATCAAACGAGGCTTTACGAGTTCTATAAAAAGAAATATGGGATTCAGTAGGTGGCAGTTAGTAGTTAGTAGTTAGCAGTTAGTGGGCGGTAGTTGGCAGTTAGATTTCGGCCTTCCCCAGGCTGGCCTGCTCGTTGGCTTTTTCGCAGCTATTTCCTTCTATGTTCGCTCAGCCAAGCCCCTGCCACCCCGTATGGAGGTCTCGCTGCGGCTCTCCGGTCAAGGCCTTCGCCCTCGGGGCAGGCCAGGCGTTCTGTCGTCGCGCTTGACTCCCATCCTTCTGTTTGTTACCTTGGTACCATGGTACCATAATGCAAAAGAAAGCAATTAGTTTGGAGCAGAAATACACGGTGGAGAGGGTGCAGACCGGCGTGCGCATGGAGAAGCGCCTCTTGAAGGTGTTGCGCGCATTCGCCGACTACCACGACCTTACGCTCGGCGATCTTCTGGAGGGCATCGTGCTGCACTCTTTTGATGGCAAGTGCCCGTTCAGTGAGACCAGCCTGCAGCGAATCAGGGAGCTGAAACGCTTCTATAACCTTGACCTGGATTCCGCCGCCAGCCATCGCCTGGTGGAACGCGAAATAGATAATCAGGTGGAGAAGAGGAGCAGGAAAAGATGAGGCGGCACATCACTCCGACTCTCGCTCTTCGCTGGGCGGTGGGCGTGGTGGTGCTGATAGAGGCGCTGCATTTCGCCCTCTCTCCGGCAGCCGCTGCCCACTTCGGGCGAACCGGCTTACCGCCCTGGATCCGTCCGGCACTGGGATGGGTGGAGGCTGCCGCAGCGCTTCTGTTTCTTGCGCCAGCAGCGGCGCGTGTTGGCGGCTGCGGGTTGCTGCTGACCTTCGCCGGAGCGGTGGCGATTCATGTTCATCTTGGGGACTACGGGATTGGAGCCCTGATTGTCTATACGGCGGCGGTCGTAGTCTGCATTACCGACCAGCCAGCAAAGTTTGCGGATAAAGCCCTATGACTTTGAGCGACGACGAATTCGTGACAGGCTTTGAGGATGCCAGCCTATCGAACCAATCCTTTCATCACCGCGATCATGTGCGGATGGCGTTCCTGTACCTGTGCCGTTATCCGCCGCTGGAGGCGATTCAGCGCTTCTCCTCGTCCCTGGCGAGGTTCGCAGCAGCAAATGGCAAACCTGATCTCTACAACGAAACCATCACGTGGGCTTTTCTCTTTCTCATTCGCGAGCGGATGGCGCGCGGCGGAGGTAAACAAACCTGGGAGGAGTTCGCGGCGCGAAACCAAGACCTGATGAACTGGAGCAACAACATACTTAGCAGGTAATATCAAGAAGCGACGCTGAAATCGGACCTGGCGAAGCGCATGTTTTTGTTACCTGACAGGATTGATGTGCCAAGCTCTGGGTAGGAATTTGAAGACCAGAGTCTCAGAGGCACCACTCATTCAAAAGCAGGTCCATTCGCCGCGCTCCCTCGCAAGCTCAGTCGCGCGGCTCAGGATGACAATTAGAGAGTCGTGTTCCCGCCACTAAAGTGGCGGGCTTTCAGCCGGTCGCTAACGCGGCCGGCCGGGCAAAGTGTATCCATCTACACGCGCCCACGGCCGCAGTCACCGACCCCGGGTCCGACCACCCTTGCCGAGGACGATGGGCCCTCTCTTTAAATTTAGAAAAATAACCAGCTGCCAGAAGCCGTCTCATAAATCGAGAAACCGCGAACACGACGTCCCTCAGGGGCTAAAGCCCGTATATTTAGCAGCTCTGGACGGCACGGCTGAAGCCGTGCCCTTCCGAAAGACATTTATGAGATAGCTACCAGCTACTAACTACCCATTACTCTCCTGTCTCCGGCTTCAGTAGAATCAACGCGGGCACGTTCTGCTGTCGTACCAGATCGTCATAGCCCTTCACATCGGTCGCGACAATGCTCTTCCAGTTCGCCACCTGCTCGTCTACTTGCCGGCTGAGCATGTCGAAGACCTCGTAGGACTGCTGGGTGGGAGCGGAATCGGCGCTGCCCACCACGCCGCCCAGCGCCGACAGCTGATTGTTCAGGCGAATAGGGAAGTTGAGCACATCCTGGCTGCTCTTGGCCTTGGTCTGGATGAGCGCCTCTTCGACTTTGGTCATCTTCTTGTCCAGCACCTTGCCGGCATCCGCGATGGTCTTCTCGCGCGGGTCGTCCTTCAGGCGCTTGTTGATGTCGGTGATCTGGGTGCGCAAATCACGAATCTGGTTGATGGTATTGTCAATATCACTCAGCTTGTCGCGAATCTTCAGGAGCAGATCAAACTGCTTCTGCAGGTCGGCCTGCGTAATTTTGAGACGTGGATCAGGCTTGATCTCCAGGGGAGCGGTATAGCTTTTGCCCAACACTGTGAGCGTCGCCTGGTAATGCCCGGGCACGGCTTCAGGACCACGGGTGCTGCCGCCCCACAGTGGAGCGTGCTCCACCTTGGTTGCGCCCTCGTAGCGCAGGTCCCACACGAAGCGATTCAGGCCGGCATCAGTAGTGAGCTTGCCGGGTTTTTGTTCTCGGCTGTAGGGCTCATCGGGGGACTGCTCTTCTTCCTGCTTGGGCGGGAACTTGCGGATCACTTTGCCGGAGGCATCCAGAATCTCCAGCGTGACCTTGGGAGCAGGCTTTTCTGGCGTGGCAGTTCCCTGCTCCTCACCTTCATCTTTCTTCTTCTCCTCGGGCTTGATGGCCGTCTTCAGCCAGTAGTCAATGATCGCGCCTGAAGGCGGATTTTTGCCCACGTTGCTTGACTCGAAGAATGAGGGTCGGAAAATAGTGTGGCTCGCGGGCGCGGGTGTGAACAGGTGAACGTCCTGCTGGGCGATTCCATCGCTGTACTGCTCCAGGGGCGTGATGTTGTCCAGCACCCAGAAACTGCGGCCATGGGTGGCCACCACGAGGTCATCGTTCTTGACCACCAGGTCGTTCACCGGCGCGGGCGGCAGGTTCAACTGCAGCGGCTGCCATTTGGCGCCGTCGTCGAACGACACGTAGAGGCCGCTTTCGGCGCCGGCGAAAAGCAGGTTGGGCTGCCGCGGGTCCACGCGTACCGCGTGCACGTAGTCGCCGGCGGGAATGCCGTTCACCCGCGTAGTCCAGGTTTTGCCGAAGTCGGTGGTCTTGAAGATGTAAGGCGCAAAGTCGTCCATCTTGTGCCGTTCGACCGCCATGTAGGCGGTGCCGGCGTCGCGCGGCGAAGCCTCGATCATGCTCACCGTGCCCCACTCCGGCATG
>DASYWT010000458.1:0-4394 GCA_035935775.1 Terriglobales bacterium | reverse complement strand
GCCCACCAGTTCCTGGATGCGGGCACGCAGGCGCTCCAAGTGGGCTTGCAGCATGCCGCCCCGCAATTTCTCGACCTCTGCGGCGCTGGAGTGCAGCCGCGACATGCGCTCGCGCAGCTCGCGTTCCATGCCTCGGCCTTCCTCCGCTCGCATCTCGTTCAGGCGGCACAGGATGTCGCCTACGGCGGCCAATACAGCCGCTTGCAATTCCTCCTCGCCAGCGGCCTCGGCGGAGGCATCCATCGCGCCTGGCAGCTTGAGGGCAGCGTTGAGGTCAGGTTCGCCGGGCAGGCCAAGTTCCCGGGCCAGACGTCGGAAGGCTTCTACGTAGCCGCCCACCAGCTTCTGATTGATGGCAAACCCCTGTCCCGCAACAGGTTCCAGCGTCAACGTGACTTCCACGTGACCCCGCGCCATCTTTTCTTTCAGCAAGCGGCGCAACTTCATTTCCAATTCGCTACTGTCGCTGGGCAGGCGGAAGTGCAGGTCCAGGAAGCGGTGGTTCACCGACTTGAGCGCCAGAGTAAATCCCAAGCGGCCATTCACCTGTCCCCTGGCCTGCGCGAATCCGGTCATGGAATGGATAGACATAGGTCAGCTCTCCGCCGCGCCAGCCTGGACTTTTTGGCTATCCCAGTCCAGGAATTGCAAGTTGTAGAGCCGGCGGTAGGTGCCAAGATGGCTCATCAGATCCTGGTGAGTGCCGATCTCCGTGATAACCCCATTCTCCAACACCACAATGCGGTTGGCGTGGCGGACGGTGGAGAGGCGGTGGGCTATGACCACCACGGTGCGGCCGCGCATGAGGTTCTGCAGAGCTGACTGCACCAGCGCCTCCGACTCGCTGTCCAGGGCGGAGGTGGCTTCGTCCAGGATGAGAATGGGGGCGTCCTTAAGCAGGGCGCGGGCAATGGCGATGCGCTGGCGTTCGCCGCCGGAGAGGCGCACTCCGCGCTCGCCGATGACGGTCTTGTAGCCTTCGGGAAGGGCCTGGATGAAGTCGTGGGCCAGGGCGGCTTTGGCCGCTTCTACCACCCGTTCCTGGGGAACCGCGGGCTGGCCATAGGCAATGTTGTTGCGCACAGTATCGTTGAACAGCACGGTTTCCTGAGTCACGATGCCGATTTGGGCGCGGAGAGAAGCGAGCTTGAGATCACGCACGTCGTGGCCGTCAATCAGCAGACGCCCTCCGGTGACGTCGAAGAAGCGCGGGATAAGGTGCACCAGGGTGCTCTTGCCGGCGCCACTGGAGCCGACCACGGCCAGCACCTCGCCGGAGTGCACCGTCAGATCAATATCGCGCAGTATGTCCCGGGTTTCACCGTTGGCGCCGTACGAGAAGCTCACGTGATCGAAACGGATGCTCTCACCGAAGCCCACTAGAGGACGGGCGGCAGGCGTATCCAGAATCGTATCTTCCTGGCTCATGAAGTTGAAGATAGAAGCCGAGGCTCCGAGTGCCTGCTGGAAGTTGTTGTTAAATACGGCGAACTTGCGCACCGGCTCGTAAAGTTTATAAACCGCGATGATGAAGGCGACGAACATCGGGCCGGTGAAGGTGTGGGCCTTGATCAGTTCGCGCCCCAGCAGCAACAGCAGCGCGATACCGATGGCGCCGATGATGTCCATGGTCGGAGAACTGACGGCTGCGGCGGCCACGGAACGCATGTTGGCGCGGAAGAGGCGGCGTGCGGCCGCCCGGAAGCGCCCGATTTCCCACTCTTCCATGCCGAAGGCCTTCACAATGCGGTTGCCGGTGATGGTTTCGTGCAGCAGGTTGTGGATGTCGGCCAGCTTGTCCTGACCGCGGCGGGTGGTATGGCGAACGCG
This sequence comes from Terriglobales bacterium, assembly GCA_035935775.1. Classification (GTDB taxonomy): domain Bacteria; phylum Acidobacteriota; class Terriglobia; order Terriglobales; family Acidobacteriaceae; genus JAICWP01. The sequence goes on along the minus strand of DASYWT010000458.1, from coordinate 2,564 downwards.
CCGTCCGATCTTGCGTGCGGAAAGAAGGACGAAGGGTATGAACAGCACCAGTACCCAGGCCAGCTTGCCGCCCAGCACTATCACCACGCCAGCAACGAAAATCAGAGTGAATATCTGCTGCAGGAATTCTGCCAGCACGGTGGACAGGGCGTACTGCACGCGCTCGATATCGTTGACGATGGCGGAGAGCAGGGTACCGGTGGGGTGGCGCTGGAAGAAGGCCGCTGAGCGCCGCAGGATGGAGTCGTGCACGTCATTACGCAGGTCGGTGATCATGCCGAAGCCGGCATAGTTCACCAGGTAAGTGCCCAGGTAATCGAAAATTCCCTTCAAAACCGTGGCCGCCACCAGGGCGAAAGCCACCACCGTCCAGGCATTGGTGAAATGGGATGGGACAAGGTGTTCCAGGTAGACCGTGTGTTGCGTGCCCGGGACAGTGAACAGGGCCAGTTTCTTAGACTGATTCGCCGGGTTGAGCACGGCGCCCAGGATGGGGCCGATCAGGAGCAGGCGGAAGGCATCCAGCAGTCCCACCAGAGCCATGGCAATGACGGAGGTCAGCAGTTGGACCTTATAGGGGCCCACGTAGCGCAAAAGGCGCGTCAGTTGGCGCATAGGCCTGGGAAAAACGAAATTTGCCGGGCGCAGCGCGAAGGCTGCCTCTCAACCACCATGTCTGCTCGGAACCGTTCTCCCAGCATTTTACTGGAAAATAAGGAATTGCCGCTTGGCCAAGTTGAGGCGGGGGCGTGCTCTGCCGGCGAGTTTGCCTCCTGCGGCCCAGGAACTTATTGCGAGTCAGGCAATTTTGGCAAAGCGGGCTTGCTGTCGGCGCTTGGCTGCTCCGGCAAGAACGTATAGCCGGAGATAGCGGCGGCCAGGCAGGGGTTCGCGTGGTGTGAGCCCTTGGGAGCGGGACCGCGAATGGCCCGCACGATGTAGCCCTTGCACAGCACACGGCTGTTGGGCTGGCCGGTGATCTCTTCCGGCATTTCGAAAACCAGCTCCACGTCGGTATCGTGGGTCAGGACCTCGCTGGCGCGGAAGAAGACGCCGGACTGACTGATATTTTCCACCGTGCCGCTGTGCCACTTTTCGCTGCCCGCCTCGCGATATTCCAGGGACAAATCGGCACGCAGCCGGCGGGCGCGCGGCACCCAGTTGGAACGCCGGCGTGAGCGATGCCCGGTTTGCGCGGGCGCGCCGGCAGCCGGGGGTTGGATGCGCCCGGTACGGGTCATGGAGCTCCAGTCGTACATGTATTCGGCGCCGCACAGCACGCATACCTGGTAATAGCGGCCGTCGGGCCTCCGTCGCGGCCAGGCGAACTGGTGCGAGCAGAGGCGATTGGTGATGGCATCGAGTAATCTGGCACCCATTAAATAACCTGCCAACAGCCGCCGGAATGCAAGATCCTGAGAGAACCCCGGATACGAGTACCGGAAGTGTCGTTCGGCTGTTACCAAGACATGGTAGTGGCATCCGGGACACGGCGATAGATGACCACGGTAACCAACGCGGGATTGCGGGCCGACATAGGCGACGATCTGCTTAAGGTTCAGAGGCTTGGAGGAATGACCAAGGATGTGTAGAGAAACGCAATAGCTAGGGCCGGTGGACTTCGATTAGACGCATCAGGCTGTTGCAAATCTGAAACCCGGTTGAGACGTAGCCTTGTATCAGGTTACTTCAGTTATGTTTACAGGCCGCTGGACCCGCACTACTATCCATCTCGTAGTTTGGCAGTTCTGGGGGAGGGCTGCCGTGGCGTCCTGAGCTGAAAGGCTCAGGGCGCTTTTTTATTTGGATTTCACCGTCAAGGCGCCGAGTTAGCAGCTGGCAAAAGCAAAGGCGACACAGCTTTGAGCTGTGCCGCCTCTAGATGTGCGCTGCCGAGGGTAGGAAACCAAAAGCTAACAGCTGGTCTTATGCCAGCTGCTTTTCCAGAGCCTTCTCGATCTTCTCCTTGGGAACGTAGCCCACGATCTGCTCCTGTACCTGTCCGCCTTTGAAAACCAGCAGGGTGGGGATGCCGCGAATGCCATAGCGCTGCGGCGTTGCCGGATTGCGGTCTACGTCCATTTTGCCAATCTTCACGCGGCCGCCGTACTGCACTGCTACTTCATCCACAATGGGCGCCAGAGCGCGGCAAGGGCCGCACCAGGCCGCCCAGAAATCCACCAGTACCGGCTGGTCCGACTTGAGCACGGACTGGTCAAAATTAGAATCGGTTACCTCAAAAATTGACTCGGATGCCATCTCTTCTCCCAACGCAGCCGCGCTCCGGGCGCGGCCGCCGCTTTATCGTAGCACTTGACTTAGATGCCGCACAGCCTGATTGGTCGCAGGAGCATGGCCAGTGCCAAAATGGGCGGGATGCGGCCGGCATGTGTGCCGCCCCTACGGGGCTCGCAATGTTTGTTGACGGCCGTACCCAGGACTTCCGTCCTGGGCTTTACTATTTCGCGCCTACGGCGCTGATTTGTGTGAAAGATAGGCGGCATCTGCCGCATTTGGGAGAGTGCTGAGGACCACCGACCGTTGGGCTTTACTATTTCGCGCCT
>DASYWT010000457.1:0-5009 GCA_035935775.1 Terriglobales bacterium | reverse complement strand
GACCTTTGCGGACAACCTGCCCAGGCTGAGCCGCAATGCGGCTCACCGGCCCGCTGACCTGGGTGATGACCGGGGTGGTGCGAAAGGCGTTGAAGGCGACAGCGCCGCTGAGCCGTAAAACGCGGCGCAAAGTGCTGGGCTGCACGGTGATCACCTGCAGGTGCGACATCTGCTCCGCCGGCACGCTAAAGAGCAAAGAGCCGCCGCTATTGGGATTGGCCGCCTCCGCGGTCTTGGGAGAGCCGCTATTGCAAGCTACAAGCGCCAATACGGCCGCCAGCGCCAGAGCGGCAATTCCGTACCAGCCCAGCCGAGGCCGCGGGTTGGAATGAATTTGGGTCATGGCAGATTCCTGCTTCCCACTGCCTCCTTCAACTGCTCCACCGCCGTCATATATGAGGCCAGAGACTGGCGATAGGCCAATTCGGTGGCGCGGTAGCTGCGCTCCGCATCCAGAAAGTCGAGCAGGCTGGCGCCTCCCTTCTTGTAAGCATACTCGCTGATATCGCGCGAATCCTGGGCATTCTTGAGGTAACCACCCAGGTAAAGCTGCACCACTTGCTGATTGGTGGTAACGGCGGCATAGGCGCTTTCCACGTCGGTGAGGACGATATCGCTGGCCGCATAGGCGTTTTCCTGGGCTTGCGTGATGGCGAAATGAGTGCGGGCAATCTCGCCCTGGTTGCGGTTGAAGATGGGCAGCTCCATGCTGGCAAGGAACGAGCCTGAGTTGTAACCCGAGACGTGGGAGTAATTAAAGCCCACGGTCAAGTCGCGCTTGCCATTGGCCTGTTCCAGTTCGTATGTGCTCTTGGATGCAACCAGACCCTCCTGCGCCGCAATCAGGTCAGGACGCGTGCGCAGGGCCAGGGTCTTGAGGTCGTCCTCATTCTGGTTAACCGGCGTATAGGTCAAGTCGCCGGCAACATCGAAATTTTCCGGAACGGCGGTATAGCCCATCGCCTGCCGTAAGCCGGCAAGAGCCTGCACACGAGCCACCTGGGCGGCCGAGACGTCGGTCTGAAACTGCAGGAGCTGCAGCTTGATCTTGAGATAGTCGGCCTCGCTGATGTCGCCGGCCTTGTAGCGCTCTTCGCTGATGGTGACGGTCTGCTGAAAGCTGTTCAGGTCCTGCTGGGCGAACTGCAGGTTGGAATCGGCCAGCAGCGCGGCGACAAATTGCTGGGCCACATTGAAGGCCAGGGTGCGCTGCGTGTCCAGCACCTGGGAGCGGGTCTGGGTGGTGAGGTCGCGCGCCGCCTGCAGGCGGTGCTGGCGCTTGCGTCCACGCTCGATCAGATAGCTGACGCCCAGGTCAAACTCGGAGAGCTGGTCCAGGGTGTTACTGGTGTTTGAGCCGGAGGGATTGCCGAACAGGGGCAGGAAGAGGGAGTCGCCGGCGATGACCGGGTTGGGACGAAGGTTGGCGGTGATCTCTTCCGCCTGCGCCTGCTGGATGGTGGTCTGGGCAGCTTTCAGGACATGGCTGTGAGTAAAGGCCAGGTTGATGGCCTCATCGAGGGTGATGCGCACCGCTGGGGCCGGCATGGAAGCGGGCGGCTGGGCCTGGGCGGGCGCCGCCGGCTGGCCACCGCCGGCTTGCGCCGGGGAAATTCCCGCCAACATCACCACCCAGAACGACAGGACCAAAAAAAAGGCAGAACGGTCAAGAACCCTGCGTCTTTTCCACATAGGAGAAAGCCGTGCGCCGATGCCCTGCACCCTCATGCAGCGAGGGCCGGAGATGATGACTGTCCGGGCGAATTTGTTATGGCGCACCGCAGTTGCATTCGGGCCGGCCAGACGCCCCTGGCTGCCCTTGTCCTCCCCCTTTTCGACACGCCCTGTGCTTGGTTTCTCCCATTCTAAACGGAATCGGCAGAAACTCTCCAGCGGAGGGAAGCATGGGAAGCCGGGAAGGAACGGGGGGATAGGAGCAGGAGTCAAGTCTCAGGAGTCAGGAGTCGGTCCGTAAAGGGAGGAGAAGGATTCAAGCTCTTGCTGACTCCTGACTACTGACTCCTGACTACTTTTCCGCAGAGGCGAATGCAGCCGCCGGGATGTCATTGGCATGCGGCGTGACCTGCTCCAGGTCGGGCGGGACGTGAGCATTCACGTCGCGGACGGCCCAGGCGATGGCGCCCGTGAGCAAGCCCTGGTAGGCGGGATTGGACCACACGTCTTCGCGATGGCCGAGGGCGGTGTAGAAGACGCGGCCCCGGCCGTACTTGCGCGCCCAGGTGTTGGGGTAGGGAGGGCGCTGGTAGAAATTGCCCTGCATTCCCTGCGTTTCCATCACCAGCAACACGTGCAGGTCGGGCGGGAAGGCGCGCAGGGCGTACCATTCCTCCGTCCATTCAATTCCCTGCCCCAGGGCCTGCATGCCGGGAAAGCTGCTGTCGGCGACGCGGGCCCGCGCCTTCTGCTGTTGGCCGTGGCCGACAAATTCGGCGCCAATCATCTGGATGTAAGGGTCGAGCGCGCCCGGCGGCCGGGGATCGGTGTGGGCGGAGGCTGACTCAAAGGTGTCAGTTGCGGAATGAGTGCCGATGAAGCCTTTGCCCTGGTGTATGAGATCGAGAAAGGCCTGCTTGCCTTGCGGGGTCATGGGCGGATTTTTGTCGGCGCCGGCGAGGGTGAGGTCGCCGGTGGTGTAGAAGAAAAATGCGTCGTATTGCGACAAGGAGGGCTGAGAGAAGATGCTGCCGTCCTTGGTGGCGGTGACTTCGATGCCGCGTTTCTGGCCCAGGTCGGTAACGATCTGCTCGGCCGGGCTGAGTTTGCCGCCGCTGCGCTTGATCATGTCGTGCTCGAAGCCGGATGACTTGGTGAACATCAGAATTTTCTTGCGGGCGGGAGTTTTGGCCGCGGACAGGCTGCTTAAGCCCAGGCCCATGGCGCCCGATCCAAAAAAGCGCAGAAGGTCGCGGCGATTCATAAGCCAGTAGAGTAACGGGTTTGGCGGGTGGGGCTCAAGGGGTGTGGCGGAGGCTGGCCCCCTCGTGGTTGCGGCAGCAAACAGCGTTCGCTAAGTAGTACAATTGACACGCGCGGGGAGGATATATGTCGCTGCGCCTTCTCCCTCTGATCGGTTTGCTTCTTCTGTCGCAATTATGTTTCAGCCAACAAGCAGCGACAGCAAGGCAAGGCAGCATCCCTGACACGTGTCCGGTTACGAGTCCATCAGACCAGCCTTTCGTACCTCCGCCTCCCTTCCCTGAGAAAGTGCCTGAGGGCAGTTTCTGGTTTGGCACCGATGAGCTGTGGACGGGCCTTCCAGCGGACGGGACGTGGAGCGGCCTGCCCCACTACTCACCTGACGACCCCACCTTTCGGCAGAAGCTAATGTTTTACGGGCAGGGCTACAATTGGCACACCGAACCTCAGCCCGTTCTCACCGTCACGGGTAAGCGGCTGGATGCTCCCGCTCCTCCTCTATTAGCCGACAAGGCGAACAACGGATGCTGCATAAACCATCAAGCATTCATGGTGACGGGGATTAACTTCCCTACACTCGGCTGCTGGCAAATCACTGGACATTATCATGACCGTGATCTGACTTTTGTGGTTTGGGTTACAAAGTAGACTCCGTGCCTGATCCCGTTCCAGGCGGAGCTGGGATTAGTCTTTCTCACTCTTAAACTCAGTCCTCCTGCTTGCCATGACTTCCACCTCCCGCTCCGAGTAATTGAGATTTTGTAATTGAAAGTTGGCATTTGGCAATCAGAATCGGGCGGTTCACAAATTTCCCACACGCTATAAGCAATTTATTTTTCCCAGGTGCTAACCTTAGGCCCACTCGGAGGAAGACTATGAGACATATTCTTACCCTGATCCTTGTTGCGGCGTGCTTGCCGCTTTTTGCACAAGGTCGGAAGCCACCGGAAAAGGCGACGCTAAAAGGCATTCTGCTGGAGCAGTTGCGCTCCACGCACAATAAGGCGGAGTGGTTCGTGCCGGCCAACACGGCGGTCGCAGGACTGACGGCGGAACAGGCCAGCTGGACCGACGGCAAGGGAAATCACTCCGTCGGGCAGTTGGTGAATCACCTGATATTTTGGGACCGCCGCAACCTGGAAAAATTCGAGGGCAAGCCGGTGGAGAAATACAACGGCAACAACGACGAGACCTTCACCAGCTTCAATAGCAAGCAGTGGAGCGCGGCCGTCAAGCAACTGGATGAGGTCATGAGCGAATGGGAAAACGCGGTCGCGTCCGCGGACGAGGGCAAGCTGCAATCCTGGTATAGCATCATCGCGCACATCGGCACCCATAATGCCTACCACATCGGGCAGATTATCTACGTGCGCAAAGAGCAGGGATCGTGGAATCCGGCGAACGGCGTGAAGTGAATGGCTATTGCTTCAGCAACCCGGCGAGCCGGCGATTAGGGCTCTTTGAAGTCTGATCGGCCGCCCGCCAGCCGCTCCAGTTGCCGCCGCCAGTCCAGGCCTTCCACGAATTCGCGGGAGTTGCGCCAGCCGGGGCGCACTTTGACGAAGAGTTCCAGAAAAACCTTGGCGCCCAGCATGGCTTCGATCTCCAGCCGTGCCTGGGTGCCAATCTTTTTCAGCATCTGCCCCTGGCGGCCGATGAGAATTGCCTTTTGTCCCTCGCGCTCGCAGTAGATGGTGGCCGCGATGCGGGTGAGCTTCGGTTTCTCCTCAAACTCGTCAAGGATGACGGTGGTGGAATAGGGCACCTCCTCGCCGGTAGCCAGCAGCACCTGCTCGCGGATGATCTCGGCAGCCATGAAGCGCGCCGGCTGGTCGGTGAGTTCGTCCTCGGCGAAGTAGCGCGGACCTCGGGGCAGGGCCGCAACAACGCTGTCCAGCAGGACATCGAGCCCCTCCTTCTTGCGGGCGGAGATGGGAATGATTTCTTTGAATTCGTAGAGCTTGCTGTAGCGCTCGATAAGGGGCAGCAGCCTGTCCTTTGGAATCAGGTCAATCTTGTTGAGCAGGAGGAACACAGGCGTGCCCGCCTGCTTCACCAGGCGCAGGACATGC
>DASYWT010000456.1:0-26847 GCA_035935775.1 Terriglobales bacterium | reverse complement strand
CGGCTTACCTGCGGAGCCTGAATTTCGGCCAGCCTAACCGGGCGCGCGCGGAGCAGGTCTACGCCCATTACGATGCGGGCGGCGTCCCGGCGGAAAGCGACTATTTGGCGCTGCAGGATGTACTGTTCCGCGAAATCGCGGGGGCAGCGGGTCGGTTGGGATTGGCCGTGCACATCCACACCGGGGCCGGCTGCGGCGGATATTTCGATATTGCCGGCTCAAATCCGGCGTTGCTGGATTCGGTGCTCAATGACCCCACACTGCGGCACACCCAGTTTGTGCTGCTGCACGGCGGATCCGGCCCATATTCCAAGGTGACCGCATTCCTGCTGGGCAAGCCCAACGTCTACACCGACTTCTCCGAGCAGGATTGGATGCTTTCTCCGCGGGCGCTCAGCGGGGTGATTCGTGACTGGCTGGAGTGGTATCCGGAAAAAGTAATGTTCGGCACCGACCTCTATCCTGGCACCTCGTCGGAGTACGACTGGGATTCCATTGGTTACATGATCGCCACCACCGGGCGAAAGGCGTTGGGGCTGGCGCTCACGGGAATGATGCAGGACGGAGAAATCAGCCGCGCGCGGGCCGTGCAACTGGCGCACATGGTCTTGTTCGATAACGCAGCAAAGCTTTATGGCCTAGCCACAGAGGCGCAGAGACACGGAGAAAAACCGTTCACCCTAGAGAACACTAAGGAACACCAAAGGCGATTGATGATTTCAGATTGACGATTGACGATTTGCCCTAGGGGACGCCACCGTACCGCAAAGGGGCAATCGCCCTAGGAGTCTCAATCGTCAATCGAAAATCATAAATCGTCAATTCTCGGGCCCTGATTCATCCCCAGTGAAGAAATTTGCACAGGCACGATTCTGTTTATCCTCACCATAAAAATTTTGAATTTCCGTTTTGGCTGGTAACCGGGGAAAGTACCTGCAGGGGAAACCGCACCACAGCCACCGCGAGCAGCGCCTGATTTCTAAGGCATCTGCAGCGGTCGGACGCCGCAGCAACAACGAACAAGCTACCGCCAGTTACACGCGATCACTAACGGAGGAAGCGTGGAGACCAACGTTTATTGGCTATGGCTGTTATCCATGGGCAGCCTCATCTTCCTGATGCAGGCCGGATTTTTCCTGCTGGAAGGCGGGCAAGTACGCTCGCGCGAAGTGAACAACGTCATGATGAAGATGACGGGGCACCTGGGGCTGGGCATCGTGATCTTTCTGCTCGGCGGCTTCGCCATCAAGCAGTACGGTTGGCCTCTGGCGGCGCTGCCCGAGGGCTGGCACCTGCCCTGGCAATTCATCGGCAATGGCGGGCACTCCATTGCCTTCTTCGTTTCCCTGATGTTCGTACTGGTCTCCTGCGCCATCCCCAGCGGCTGTTTTTCCGGGCGGATGAAGTTTTCCGCTTATCTGCTGTTTGCCGGGCTGTACATCGGCGTAATTTACCCGATTTTCGCCTACATTCTCTGGAACGGGCCACTGGCACGGCTGGGAGTTCAGGACTACGCCGGTTCGCTGGGTGTGCACGCGGTGGGCGGCATCATCGGACTGATCGGAGCCGCCTACCTGGGCAAGCGTAAGACGCCAGGACAGGCGCACGACGTCCCCATGATGGGGCTGGGCGCACTGCTGCTGATGTTCTGCTGGTTCGGATTCAACCTGGGCTCGGTGCCCTCCTACGGCAACATCGCCGCTGACCTCCCGCTGGTGGCTATTAACACGCTGACGGCGATGGCGGGCGGCATTCTGGGATCACTGGCCGCGACCTGGAAACGGGGCAAGCCGGATGCCATCATCACGCCCAATGGCGGGCTGGCGGGCGCGGTGGCCATCTGCTCCGGTGCGCACCTGGTGCACCCCCTGTTCGCGCTGCTCATCGGGCTGGCGGCGGGAGCGCAGATCCCCTACACCGCGCGCTGGATCGAGAAGCGGCTGAAGATTGACGACCCCTGCGGCGTCGGTCCGGTCCACGCCACCCCGGGCCTTCTGGGTGGTTTGGCGGCCGGCCTGTGGGCGCCCATGATTCCGCACGGCTTCCACGGCTACACCGTCCATATCTGGGCCCAGGCGGTAGGCACGGTCACGGCTTTGGCCTACGCGCTGGTGGCGGGCGTGGTGGTGTTCAAGGTGGTGGACCTGGTTACTGGGCTCCGCGTCAGCGAAGAAGAAGAATTGAGCGGGCTGGACCTGGCCGAGCATGGAACGGCGGCTTATCCCGAGCTGTTCACCAGCAACGCAGCGACCCCGCTCCATGTGCTTTCGGCGGTGAAGGTGGCGGACGTAATGACCGACGTGCCCGTGGTTTCACCCGACGACATGCTGGATGCGGTACAGGAGCTGATGTTTGCGCGGGAAATCTTTGCCCTGCCGGTGCTGGATAAAGAGGCAGAGCTGGCCGGTATTGTCACCATGGCGGACATCACCAAGATTGATCGCAGCCAGCGTTCCCACGTGAAGGTGGCAGCCGTCTACACACGGCAGGTGCAGGCGGCGTTTCCAGACCAGACCATCCACGAGGTGGTGGAACGGATGCGCGAGCACCATCTGGCCAACTTCCCCGTGGTTTCACGGCGAGAAGAAAAGCAGCTGCTGGGCATGGTAACGAAATCGGATATTGTATTAGCCTACCGGCAAGTGACTGTGAATCAATAGACCGAAGTCAGGGCCCGGACGCTTAGCTCCGGGCCGTTCATGTGTGTACGGATAACACGGTACTCTCTTTGTTCCCCTTGGAGGACATGGCCTTCGGAATCTGAAGTACCGCAATCAGATAGGGCTATAATCCGGCTAATTTCTCCGGAGACATGATGCGCCTTCGTTCCATGGTGTTGGTCCTTGCCTTGGCCGCGCTCTGCGCGCCGGCGGTGCTGGCTAAGGACGTGGCGCTGATTTCCAATAAAGGAAACAATCTAAAGGGCTTGGCCTTCCCCGACCTGGTGAAGGTTTGCCGCGGGCAGATGGGGCACTGGCAGAACGGACGGCCCGTGACCCTGATCACGCGCGCGCCCGCCTCACCCAATATGCGCATCGTGCTGCAAAAAGTGTACGGAATGACGGCCGACGAAGTGAACGATCTCATCGCCGCCGCCAACCACGGCCGCACCGATCGGCCCGCCATCCTGGTGGTGGACTCGGACGATTCGGTGGTCAAGAAAGTAGCGGCCACACCGGGAGCGGTGGGATTGGTGGACGTGTATTCCATCACCGGTGGAATTGACGTGCTGCGAGTAGGGGGCAAGCTGCCCCTGGAACCTGGTTACGTGTTACACGGCAACTGAAGACCCCGCCCGGCAGCGGAAAGGCGAGCAGTGAACAGGACGGATGGAGTTCCCGGCCCGAACGCCCCAGCCAGCAGAGAAGCCCGGCGCTATCCCCGCTACAACGTCAATATGAGGGTTGCGGTGCAGGTGTTTCGCGAAGGAGTGGTGGACTCTTTATGGGGACGTTCCAACGAGATGGGACAAGACGGGATGAGCGCCACGCTGACCGGGGAATTGCAGCCGGGAGAAGTGGTGTCGCTGGAATTCACGCTGCCGGCGAACGTAAATGCCACCAAGTTGCGCGCGATCGTGCGCTACCGCAGCGGATTCCGCCACGGATTTGAGTTTCTGACGCTGGCCGACGGCCAACGGGAGGCGATCCAGCGAGCGCTGGAGTTGGCGGAAGCGGATTCCTAGTCCTACCCGTCTCTTCCTGGCCGCGGCAGACCTGCCAAGCTGCGTCTCTACCCATGCGCCTCTCGCGCATCTACAATTGACCAACTGCCATGAAGATCCTGGCCCTTATCGCCGGCAGCGTCCTGACCTTTGCCATCCTGCTGGATGCCTTTGAAACCATCGTGCTGCCACGGCGGGTGACGCGCTCCTTCCGCTTCACCGCATTGTTCTACCGATTCACCTGGCGGCCCTGGGCGGCAATGGCCAGGTTCGTCCCCACGTCGCGCCGGCGCGAGTCCTACCTCAGCTATTTTGGGCCGTTGTCGCTCATCGTGCTGCTGGGCCTGTGGGCCTTCGCGCTGATTGTGGGCTTTGGCCTATTGCAATACGGTGCAGGCACGCACCTGCAGGTGGGGCCGGGCAGAATGGATTTGGGCGGGCTGCTTTATTTCAGCGGCACAACTTTTTTCACCCTGGGCTATGGCGATGTGGTGCCGCTTTCAGGCGCGGCGCGGGCGCTGGCGGTGCTGGAGTCGGGCGTAGGATTCGGCTTTCTGGCCATGGTGATCGGCTACCTGCCAGTGATTTACAACTCGTTTTCCCGGCGTGAGGTGGAAATTTCGCTGCTCGACGCCCGCGCTGGCTCGCCACCCAGCGCGCTGGAATTCCTGTCGCGCATGGCCGGAGCGCACAACCAGCCCTTGCTCGATCGTTTTCTGCACGAATGGGAGCACTGGGCGGCGGAAGTTCTGGAAAGCCACATTTCCTATCCTGTGCTCGCCCTGTTTCGCTCTCAACACATCAACCAGTCCTGGCTGGGGGCGTTAACCACGATACTGGATGTGAGTGCGCTGACCATCGTCGGCATTGACGGGATTCCCAGCAACCAGGCGCGGCTCACCTTCGCCATGGCGCGCCATGCGGTGGTGGACCTGGCGCAAGTGGTGGCGGCCCGCTATGACGCCCACGCCGCCGACCGCCTTTCCGAGCAGCAACTGGTTAGTTTGCGTCAGGCGCTGGCGGCGAATGGCCTGCAGTTGCGGGCCGGAGAAGAGGCCGACCGCAAACTGCTGGCGTTGCGCAGCATGTACGAACCCTATGTGCAGGCCCTGGCTGAGAGGTTACTGCTCCGGCTTCCTGGGTGGGGCAGCGAAACCAAAGCTAAGGATAACTGGCGCAGCAGCCCCTGGGACAAGCTCATCGCGCGGCAAGATGGCAGTGTCCCCGTGCCGGTGGTGGAAGAACACTTTTAAGAACGGGGGTCAGGGGTCAGGGGTCAGGAGTCGGGAGTCAGCACTCATAGCACTTGGCAGTTAGCACTTGGCCAGCAGCGTTTTTTTTCACCTACGAAAAGAAGATTCACCCCACGGCCAAATGCCAATTGCCAAATGCGACGCCCTTTCGAACCAAGATTCGGGAGGAGGCGCCAAAAACTGACTCCTGACTACTGACTCCCGACTACTGCTTCTAAACCATCTGCGTTTCCCACAAATCGTGCAGGTGGATGATGCCTTGCAACTCGCCCAGGGCATTCACAACCGGCAAGGATGTGATCTTCTTTTCCTCCATGATCGCAAGGGCAGTGGCGGCGAACTGCTCGGGGGCAATGAGCTTGGGATTTCGAGTCATGCAGTCGGCGGCGGTGAGGTCAAGCACCTCCTTGCCGCGGCGCTCCAGCAGGCGGCGCAGGTCGCCGTCACTGATCACCCCCAGCAGGCGCGCGCCTTCCACCACCGTGGTCACGCCCAGCTTCTTGCGCGACATCTCATAAATCACGTCGGGCATCTTGGTGGCCGGCGCGACCCGGGGAATGGCATCGCCGGTGTGCATCAGGTTCTCCACCCGCGCCAGGCGCTTGCCCAGCTTTCCTCCGGGATGAAGGTTGGCGAAGTCCTCTTCTTTGAAACCGCGGCGCTCGGCCAGGGCCATGGCCAGCGCGTCGCCCAGCGCCAACATGGTGGTGGTTGAGGCCGTTGGCGCCAGGCCCAGTGAGCAGGCTTCCTTGTCCACGGAACAATCGAGCGCAACATCGGCGGCGGAGGCCAAAGTGGAAATCTTCCCTTTTGGCGGAGGCACTCCTGCCCCAGAATTGCCATAGAGCCGGTCGCAGGTGACGCTGATCACCGGAATCTGCAGGCGCTTCATGGTGGCCAGGAGCTGCAGAATCTCTTCCGTCTCGCCGCTGGCGGAAAGGGCAATCACCACATCGCCGCGCACCAGCATGCCCAAATCGCCGTGCAACGCCTCCGCCGGATGCAGAAATAGCGCCGGCGTGCCGGTGGAACTCAGTGTGGCAGCCACCTTACGCGCCACCAATCCGCTCTTGCCCAGTCCGGTAACCACCACCCGTCCGGCGCAGCCGTAGAGCAAGTCAATCGCACGCTGGAAGGCCTGAGCCATGGGCCCGGCCAGCCGGTCGGCCAGCGCCAGCAGCGCTTCCGCCTCGATGCGCACCACATTTTCACCGGTGGATTTGGCTCTGGCAGTGGATTTCATCGGAAGCAAGATGGTAGCAAACCCAGGAGGATTGAGTCATTCGGGGAATTAGGCATTAAGACATTGCCCAATTTGGAAAGGACGCAGCAGTTCGCACGCGCTTTCTCCTGTTCCAGGCGGACATCGGCAATTGATAATTGAACAGGATGAATTAGTCATGGCCACTACACTCGAAAAAGCTGAGAGCCTAAGAGCGCGGACAAAACAATTTGCCATTAGGATCGTAATGCTGTGCCGGGCGCTTCCCCGTTCCCAGGAAAACAGGATTTTCGGCAACCAACTTCTGCGATGCGCAACGTCCGTAGCGGCGAACTACCGGGCCGTGTGCCGATCGCGGTCACGGGCTGATTTTATATCGAAGATCTCCATTGTGATTGAGGAAACTGACGAGACGATATTCTGGCTGGAACTGCTCATGGATACGAGAGTTTTCCCGGAGTGCAGACTGAAAGACCTTCTTAAAGAGGCAAATGAACTGCTCGCGATCTTCGGTGCCTCGCAGCGAACCTGCAAGGCTGGAGCTCTATTGACCGGTTGATTCAATGATTCAGTGCTGAAATTCCTACGAGGGCGACACCATGTCGCACGCCTACGCCCGCAATTACGTGCATGTAATCTTCTCCACCCGGGAACGGCACCGGAAACTTCTTGCCCCCATCCAGCCAAACCTGTGGGCTTACATCCACGGACTTGCGCGCAATTACGGAATCCAGTTGCTTGCTACTGGTGGCACGGAAGACCACGTGCATCTGGTGATGGCCCTGCCGCCCAGACTCTCTTTGGCGCACGCAGTTGGGGTGATAAAGGCCAATTCGTCAAAATGGATGAACGAAACCGGACACCTGTTCGCCTGGCAAGATGGTTACGGCGCGTTTAGCGTGAGCGCATCAAACCTGGATGCGGTGATCAATTACGTCGAGCATCAAACCGAGCATCACGCAGGCAGGGATTTTGCCGCAGAGTTGCGCGCATTTCTTGAGAAGCACGATATCCAATACGATCCCGGCTACGTGGGCGGTTAGTGCCGCCCCTGAAGGGGCTCCGCTTTTTTAGCGACCATCTTCCCAGGGCTCACGCCCTCGCTGACGCTCCGGCTTCGGCATGCTGTTTCGCCCTTCGGGCTGGTGCTGTGGCGGTCCAAGCTCAATCTCAAGATTGGCAATCACATCGGGACGCGATCCAGGGAAACGATGAACTGTATTCCCTCAACCTGCTTGCCCTGCAGCCTTGCGTCATTGGTGACAAACAGGTCCACGCTTGCGGCCGAAGCGCAGGCAAGCTGAACCGCATCGGGAGCACGCAGGGAGCGGTCGCAGCGTAGAAAGGCGTAGTTCCGCGCGGCCTTGTTGTCAAAAGGCAGCACCAGGGATGTGGCCAGAATCGCCTCCTCGTACTTTCGGCACAATTCCGCATTGCGCTGTTCTGTGGGTTTGACCAGAATCTCGCCAAGCGTCAGGGCGGAGGTGAGCAAGCGATCACCACGTATCAGCATCTTGCTGCGAAGTGCCGAAGCTTGCTCCGAGAGATTGCCATAATTTTCAAACAGGTAGATGAAGATATTGGTATCCCAGAAGATACGGCTCATTCCCAGCCCTCACGGAGGCGGCGGACATAATCGTCGGCATGTTCATCCTGCCAGAGCTGTGTGCCTGAGCCGCGCAACGAAAGCAGAGGATCCGACTGTCGGGATTCGCTGCTCATGACTGAACACCAGTCGCTGTACCAGTCCAGAAGTCCCCGGTAGCTGAACGGCAGGTCCTGGGCCACGGGTGTGATCTTCCCCCCTTCGCGCGCCGGATCATAGGCATCACCGGATCGGTACAAGCGCCGACGGCCTGGTGTTGTTTCAAGAAGCATTCGATAGCGTCCGGGATTCGGATGGCGATTGGCGACGCAATGCTGCACAGCGTGAACGTAAACTCCCGGTCGAAGTGCCCCACGCGAAATCGCTTCTCGCTTTGCTCTCTCAACAATCTCCTCTACGGCAAAATCCGATCGCTCGGGGTGCTCTCGGTGCAGCAGGGCGGTGGCCACCCAAACCTCGTCCGCGACTTTGACTATAGATTTCTCGGAAACTGTGCTCATGGGCGAGACCACCAATTAAATTCTAAACTAGGTAGTAAGTAATTTACATATAATTAAAGTAAAAATCAATTTTTCAAGAAGAGGCTGTTCTCCCGATTTCCCGATTTCACGGCTTTCCATTTAGGATGAATGGCTTAAGAGGCAATCCAGAACGGAAGCCAATTCATGCACCGCTGGTCACAGCTCTTTATCCCTACCCTGCGCGAAGCGCCGGCTGACGCCGAGGTCGCCAGCCACAAATACCTGCTGCGAGCGGGCTACATCCGCCAGCTTTCGGCCGGGATCTACTCCTACCTGTTCATGGGCTACCGCTCGATGCTGAAGATCACCGCCATCGTGCGCCAGGAAATGGACAAGATTGGGCAGGAATACTATCTGCCGGCGCTGCATCCCCGCGAACTGTGGGAAGCCAGCGGGCGCTGGGCGGTCATGGGCGACGCGATGTTCCGCCTGAAAGACCGCAAAGGCGCCGATCTGGGCCTGGGCATGACTCATGAAGAGGTGATGACCGAAATCGCGCGCAAGGAGTTGCGCAGCTACAAGCAGCTGCCGCAAATCTGGTACCAGATTCAGTCCAAGTTCCGCGATGAGCCCCGGCCCAGATCGGGGCTGCTGCGGGTGCGCCAGTTCACGATGAAGGATTCCTACTCCTTCGACCTGGACGCGGCCGGGCTGGATACTTCGTACAAGAAGCACTACGAGACCTACTGCCGGATCTTCGACCGCTGTGGGCTGCAGTACGTGGTGGTGGAGGCGCATTCGGGCGCCATGGGGGGCTCGGAGTCGAACGAGTTCGTGGTTTACACCAACGCGGGCGAGGACTTTATTGTGAGTTGTCCGAAGTGCCGCTATGCGGCCAACCTGGAGAGGGCCACATCGCGGCTGGAGCCGGTGCCTGATTACGATGCTACAGGAACCGGCCAGCCCGAGCCTGTACACACGCCTGGTCTGAAGACGGTGGAGGAGGTGGCGAACTACCTTGGAGTCTCGCCCAAGAACAAAATCAAAACCTTGGCCATGATGGCTACGGTGACCAAAAGCCGAGCGGAGAAGCCGCAGGAGGCGCCCCTGATTCTCTTCCTGCGCGGCGACCACACTTTGAATGAGGCCAAGCTGTCCACGGTGCTGGCGGGGGCGCAGTTCCGCCCCATGCACCCGGAGGAAATCCAGGAAGTGTTTGGTTCGCCCGCGGGTTTCCTGGGGCCGATCGGCTCGGAAGCCCGGACCTATAAGGGCATCAAGGCGCGGGTGCTGGTGGACCAGGCGCTTCTGGGGCGCAAGAACCTGATCGCCGGCGCCAACAAAGAAGACTACCACCTGCGCAATGTGACCCCGGAGCGGGACTTCACGGTTTCCGAGTGGGTGGACCTGCGCAGCGTGGAGGAAGGCGAAGGATGTCCTAATTGCGGGACGCTGTTGAAGGTAGCCAAGGCGGTGGAGATCGGGCACATCTTCAAGCTGGGCAACAAGTATACCGAGTCCATGGGAGCGCGGGTACTGGACCAGAACGGCAAAGAAGTGGCGCCCGTTATGGGCTGTTACGGAATCGGCATCGAGCGCATTCTGACGGCGGCAGTGGAGCAGTACCACGACGATGATGGCTTCTGGCTGCCCGCGGCCATAGCGCCGTTCGAGGTGGTGGTAACACCCACCAACGTCAAGGATGCATCGCTGCTCTCGACTTCCGTCCAGATAGCAGAACAATTGGCGGGAGCCGGATTCGACGTTTTACTGGACGACCGTGACGAAAGGCCAGGGGTGAAATTCAAAGATGCTGACCTGGTGGGCATACCCTTTCGTGTGAACGTCGGTAAAAAGGTTACCGAAGGCATGGTCGAGGTGGTTCCCCGCTCGACACGACAAATGCTGGATGCTAATATCCGCGATATAACCAGTCATCTGGAGAAACTTCTCCGGCCCGCACACTCTTAGGAGTGCCCTCCCCGCGGCCGAAGCGGGGTTCATGTGCGTACACTAAAACTACTTGTAGCGTTGGGTGTGATTGCCGTTGGCGTTTATGTGGGCTTCCAGCTTGTGCCGCCGTTTTTTGCCAATTACCAGTTCCAGGATGCCATCCAGAACGAAACGGTGCTACAGTCCTACAGCAACAAAACAGAGGACGAGATCCGTTCGACCATCTACAAGAAGGCGCAGGATTTGGAGATTCCTCTCCGCGAAGACCAGATCACCGTGCAGCGCATAGGCAGCGGGGGCAGTGGCAGCCTCGCCATCTCAGTAAACTATTCGGTGCGTGTGGATCTGCCCTACTATCCTCTGGAATTGGATTTCCATCCCGCATCCAAGAGCGCACCCATTCCGGGAGCGTAAAAGCGGGGAGTCAGTAGTCGGGGGTCAGGGGTCAGCGAAAAAGCAATCAGCAATCAGCCGTCAGCATTCAGCCCGTGTACTGCGATTGTGAGCAGTTGGCATCACAGGTCCGTGCTGACTCCCGACTCCTGACAACTGACTCCTAGTCTTTACTTTCCATGCTCTTCCAGAAACTTCTCTGCCTCCATGGCGGCCATGCAGCCGCTGCCGGAAGCGGTGATGGCCTGGCGGTAGCGGCGGTCCTGCACATCACCGCAGGCAAAAACCCCGGGTACACGCGTGAACACGTAATTTTCAGTCTTGAGGTAGCCGTCGGCATCCTTATCCAGTTGCCCATCGAACATCGCGGCGTTAGGAACGTGGCCGATGGCCAGAAAAAGAGCGCTCGCCGGGAAATCGCTCACCACCCCGCTCTTCACGTTGCGCAGCTTCAGCCCCGTGACCTCCTGCTTGTTTACGTCGTAAACATCTTCCACTACGGTGTCGGTCAGGAAGCGGATGCGCTCGTTCTGGCGAGCGCGCTCCAGCATGATCTTGGAAGCGCGGAACTGATTGCGGCGGTGAATAACGTTAACCCGGGTGGCAAAACGCGTGAGGAACAACGCCTCTTCCATGGCGGAATCGCCGCCGCCCACCACCGCCACTTCCTTGCCGGTAAAGAAAAACCCGTCGCAGGTGGCGCAGGAGGAGACACCGTGGCCGATTAACGCCTGCTCATGGGGCAGGCCCAGCCAGCGAGCGGAGGCGCCGCTGGCCACAATGAGGGTGCGGGTACGCAGTTTCTCTTTGCCCAGGTCGAGCACGAAAGGACGCTGCCGCAAGTCGGCATGCACCAGGTGGCCGACGTGGAACTCGGCGCCGAAGCGCACCGCCTGCTTCTTCATGTTCTCGATCAGTTCCGGCCCCTGGATCCCTTCGGGAAAGCCAGGGAAATTTTCCACCAGCGTGGTGAGCGAGAGCTGGCCGCCGGGCTCATGGCCCTGCAGCACGAGCGGCTTGAGATTAGCGCGCGCGGCATAGATGGCCGCAGTCAGTCCGGCACAGCCGGCTCCGATGATGACGGTGTCGCGAGTTTCCTGGCTCATGGATGGACCATTTTAGATGGTGCAGGGGGATTTTGGTTTCAGTTCTCCTCATAAGCCCTCTCCGGCCCAGGCACGGAAGGGGTAACGGCCTGCCCGTGCGGAGTTCTGATGGACGCCCGCGCCACGCGGGAGTTTATTGCGGCTGCAGGATGGAGTTGACGCCGCAGAAACGCTCAATTTCGTCCCGCACGGAGTCGAAATCCACAGGTTTGGCGATGAAGGCATCCATGCCTGCGGCCAGGCAGCTCTCGCGATCTTCGGGCAATACAGAGGCGGTCATGGCAATCACGGGAAGGTGGCCCCCTCCCCCCTCCCGTTCCCGGCGGCGGAGCTCCGCGGTGGCGGACATGCCGTCGAGCTTGGGCATACGGATGTCCATGAAGAGCAGGTCGAAACGTTGTTCCTGGACCAGGGCCAGCACCTGCTCGCCATCGTCGGCAACCGAGACGCTGTGCCCCATCTTCTGCAGAAAGCTCACGATTACCGTGCGATTGACAGCGTTGTCCTCCGCCACCAGGATGGAAAGCTTGCGCCGCGACTCGCGCAAGCTGTGGCGGGTGATCAGGGCGGGGCGTTGGCCGGATTCGTGGCCCAGGACGAGACAGATGGCATGCAGCAAGTCGGGGCGGTGAATCGGCTTCACCAGGTACACACAAATCCCCATCTGGCGGCAGCGGGCGCCGTCTCCGCGCTGCCCGTCGGAAGTGAGCATCATGATGATGGGACCCGCCAGTTCCGGGTCGCGCTGCACACGCTGCGCCAGGGTGAAGCCATCTATGCCGGGCATGCGGCGGTCGATGAGCAACACCCGAAAGGGAGCGCCGGCGCAGTGCGCCAGGCGCAGCGCGTCGAGCGCCGCCTCGCTGTTCCCCACAGCCAGAGGCCGCATGCCCCAACCTTCCGCATATTCGGTAAGGATCTGACGGTTGGTCGCATTATCGTCAACTATCAGGATTGGCACCTGCTCAAGGTCCACGGTCGGAGGTTCGGGTGGAAGGGGTGGGGCGATGCCAAAACGAGCCGTGAAGTGAAAGGTGCTGCCCCCGCCTTCCGTGCTTTCCAGCCAGATACGGCCTCCCATCAAACTGACCAGGCGCGCGCAAATAGCTAATCCCAGGCCGGTGCCACCGAACTTGCGGCTGATGCTGGAGTCCGCCTGAGCAAAGGCCTGGAACAACATCCCCTGCTTTTCCGCCGGAATGCCGATGCCGGTATCCACCACACGAAAGTGCAGTTCCACGATTTCTTCGTCGCGAGACTCCTGGTCCACAAACAGCACCACTTCTCCGCGTTCGGTGAACTTGATGCCGTTGTTCACCAGGTTGAGAACAATCTGGCGCAGGCGCCCAGGGTCGCCGGCCAGGCGCGGCGCTATTTCTGGCGCAATACGATAGGCCAGTTCCAGACCTTTGCCGTGAGCCCGCAAGGCAAGAGCATTCATTTCCTGGGAGAGGCAATCGGCAAGAACGAAGTCAATACACTCCAGGTCCAGTTTGCCCGATTCGATTTTGGAAAAATCGAGAATGTCGTTGATGACGTCCAGCAGCACCTCGCCTGATTGCTTGGCCATAACCAGATACTCGCGCTGCTCGGAGGTCAGGTCGGTATCAAGGGCAAGTTCGGTCATGCCCAGCGCGCCGTTTATCGGGGTGCGGATTTCGTGGCTCATATTGGCGAGGAATTCGCTTTTGGCGCGGTTAGCGGCGTCGGCGTCCTCTTTGGCCTTCTGCAGTTCGATCATCACTTGCTTCCGTTCCGTAATGTCGCGGGAATTAATGAGCACACCGCGGACGTTGGGGTCGTGCAGGAGGTTTTGGGCGGTGAAAACGTAGCAGCGCCAGCCCAGCTTGTGCCGCCACTGGCACTCGCCACGGTAAGGGACGCCGGGGTTCTGAAGAATCTGGGCAAATAGGGCCCGCGTGCTCGCCTGGTCCTCGGGATGCACTAACTCAAGAACATTCTGCCCCTGAATTTCTTCCTGCGTGTAGCCCACCACCTGGGGAGCAGAGGGTCCGGCATAAGTAATAACCCCGTCTTCCTTGGCCACGAAAATGGACTCCAGGATGTTTTCCACCAGGGCGCGGAAGCGAGCTTCCCTGCCGCGCAACGCTTGCTCGGCGCGCCGGCGGGCGCGTTCCTGGGCGTCGCGCTGCAAACGGGCGTGCAGCACCGGGGCGAGGAAATCCACAATACGCTGCAGTTTTTCCAGGTCAGATTGGGTGTAATCAGCGGCCTTATTCGCTACCAACAGAAGCCCGACCAGTTCGTCATTGTGCACGATGGGGACGCTCAGACAACGGGCGATGGCCACATGCCCGTCCGGCACTTTCCCCGGCAGATTGTGGCAAAAGGCATGCTTCTCAATCAGGCTGCGGCCCCAGATTCCGCCCCAAGTCTCCCGGGGAAAGCGCAGGCTCTTGTTGGCAACGGCGCACTTTTCCCAAACATCGCGGGTCAGCGAAGGAACTACCAGCGCCCCATCTTCATCAATGTAGCCGAATAGCCCCTGGGAGCTCTGTAAGACTTCGAGGACGACCTTCAGGACTTCGCTATACATCTGGTCGTCAGGCACGGTAAGGCAGATATTGGCAATACGATGCTTCAGGCTGATACGCTGCTCGGACTCACGCAGTGCCTCCTCAGCCTGCTTGCGCGCGGTGATGTCAATGCCCACACCGACAATGCAGGGCTTGCCTTCCAGTTGCAGCGGGGAGGAGGTCAGGTAGTACGGGATCTTCGCCCCATCGCTGGTCAGCAGTGCGGTTTCAGCTTCAGAAAAACCTCTTTCCATTGCCTCCAGGATTTTGCCGCGCATAAGCTCGCGGCCTTCCTCGGCAATTGTCTCGAAGGCGCCGATGTAAGCCAGTTCGGCGGCTGAGTAGCGCAGAACCTGCTCAAGACTGCGGTTCCAGCACACAAACCTGCCGTTCTCATCAATAATGACGAGCAGGACCGGCAAACTGTCAATCAGAGCGCGGGAAAAAGCGCGTTCCGACTGTAAGGCTTGTTGTGCCTTCTGCAAGGCCGCAAGAAGGCTGTGTTCCGGAGCCGGAGACAAGGGTTCGCTGGCTCCGCTTTGTTCGAGTTTGTGATCGTCTTGCTGTGCCAAAGATGACCTCTAGGAGGCACAGGCATCGCAACTGCAGCCACCGCCGTGGCGCAGGCTGGCATTCACGCAGACAAGAGTGCCCTGCTTCCGATTTTAGGTTTGGTGAGGGTTCGGCTTCGAGATTGGTAGTTGGAAGCATCCCCAAAGTGTTCCCAAGAAGAGCCGGAGTTCCAAAACAGGGCAGGAAAATGGAAAAGAGAGAATCGAGAGAGGGGGGGCTGGATTGAGGACGCTGAACAACTACTTTTTGCGCGACACGGGGCTTGCGGTCCGAGGGCTTTGAACCCGAGCCAGTTCTTCGGTAACGGTACGGCGGGTTCCGAGGGCGTTGCGGTAGGTAGCCAAAATCGTGGCCGCTTGCCGGAATAACGGCTCGTAGGCGCTCTGGTCCACCTTAGGCGCGTTCGGTCCGCCGGCGCAGCGCGCCAGCACCACCGAAGACTTGCCGAAACGCTCCAGGCGGATGTGGTCGGGGGGAGTGCCGGCGGACAGTGCGGCGGCCGGGCTGGTGACGGCGGAAACTGTTTCACTAAGGGAAACCTGTAACAGGTCTTTAGGATCGCGCACGGCAAACACCAGCGTCTCTACCATATCCTGTTTATCAACGCTGAAGGAGTAGAGCGCGTTGAGGAAGGGGGAAGCGGCAGAGAACTCGCGGCGAACGCGTACCCAGTTGGAAACAGGACCGCCAGCGGAAGCGGCACTAGCCTTGCCGGTCAGTGCCGCGGCGGCATCCTGCGAGAGGGTGGTGCGGCCGCGGGCTATCTCAAAATCGGTTCCCCAGCGCGGCTTCGCAGGAATCCGGGCTAAAGCGGCGGAAATCTCCCGTTGCTCCGCGGCGCTGGGAGCACAGACGTTCAACACGTTCACCCGCACTGGAGGACCCTTTTCCTGCGCCTGCCCGATACCAACAAAAACCATAATCACCACGGAGGCACAGAAACACCGAGAAAAGCATTGACGATCGAAGAATGACGATTGAAGCAGGAAAACCCGCCGCAGCAGCGTCGCAATCGTCAATTGACAGTCTTCAATCATCACTCCTCCTCGCCCTTTATCTCCGTGGTGGATGGTTTCAGCACATTTTAAGACGATCCCCCGCCACATTAAAGAACACCCAGGGTTCCCTGGTTTCCCACGCGGCAGGGGATTGTTGTAAGCTGCTGGACTTGCCCGAAGCTGTGCCGCGGAGGATGGAAGCATGATTCAGGCCCGCCGCTTGTGCTTTCTGCTGCTTTCAGTCATGGCCTGGGCAACTCTGTCGCCCGCTCAACCCCTGCCCTCGGCCACTCTCTCCGAAAAGCCGCTTTCTCAACGCTGGCTGGACTACAACATTGATGCCCGGATAAACCCGCAAAAGCACACCATTGATGCCACGGAAGTACTCACCTGGCACAACTTCACGGGCAGGGCCCAGGACACATTTCCCTTCCACCTGTACCTCAATGCGTTCCAGCCCAAATCCACATTCATTCGCGAAAGCCATCTGTACAACCCCGACTTCGAGTGGAAGCAGAAGAACTACGGCGCGGACCAGGTGAAATCGCTGGAAGTTGTCGGCATGGGCGACCTGACCGCCCAGATGCGATTCATCTCACCCGACGACGGCAACCCCGACGACCGCACCGTGTTCCAGATAAAACTGCCCAAGCCCGTGCCCCCGAATGGCGTGGTGCAGTTCAAGATCGTCTTTCACGACGACCTGCCGGAGGTGCTGGCCCGCACCGGCTACAAGCGCGACTTCATTATGGGCGCGCAGTGGTTCCCCAAGATCGGGATGTGGTGGCAGGGCGCGTGGAACTGCCACCAGTTTCACCGCGACACGGAGTTTTTCGCCGAGTTCGGCACCTTCGAGGTCAAGCTGACCCTGCCGCAGAACGAAGTGGTGGGTGCGAGCGGGATAGAGGTGTCCAGCGCCAACAATCCCGACGGCACCAAGACGCTTAGCTTCTACGGCGAAGACATCCACGACTTTGCCTGGACCGCCGAGCCCGAGTACCAGGTGGTGACCGGCACCTTCCAGGGCAGCATGGGGCCGGTGAAGATCCGCATGCTGGTGCAGCCCGGCCACATGAGCAGCGCGCCCCGCTACCTGCACGCGCTCGAAGGCACGCTGGACCGCTTCGACAAATGGTACGGCCCTTACCCCTACAAGCAGATCACGCTGGTAGATCCGCCGCATGGCGGCTTGCAGGCGGGGGGCATGGAGTATCCCACGCTGTTCACCGCCGGAACCACCTGGTGGGAGCCTAAAGGCACTCTGCTTACTGAAGACGTCACGGAACACGAATTCGGCCACCAATACTGGTACGGCATGGTGGCCACCAATGAATTCGAAGATGCCTGGATGGACGAGGGCATCAACAGCTATACCGAAGTCAAAATCATGGACTCGCTGTACGGCAAGGACACTTCTATTCTGAATATGCTCGGCGCGCACCTCGGCGCAATCGATTACGAGCGCCTGATGTACTCTTCCGTGGCCGATGACGACCCCATGTCGCGCTTCGCCTGGCAGTACATGAACGGCAACTCCTATGGCGGCATCACCTATGGCAAAACTGCCACCGTGCTGCTGACCCTGGAGAAGGTGATAGGCGAAGACACGATGCAGCGCGCCTTGCATACCTACTTCATGCGCTACCGCTTCACTCACCCCACGCCCCAAGATTTTCTGAAAACGGTGGAGGAAGTTTCAGGTAAAGATCTGGGCTGGTACTTCCAGCAGGCGGTATATGGCACGCAGGTGATGGATTACGAAATTCTCAGCGTTCGCTCCGGCCGGGAAGACTGGTATCAGAAGAAGCCTCCCAAGGCCAAGAAAGGCGAGACTCTCTACCACAGCACGGTGCTGCTGCACCGCAAGGGCGAGTTCATCTTTCCCGTGGATGTGCTGGTCAAGTTCGACAATGGCGAGACCGCGACCGAACACTGGGACGGCCGCGACCGGTGGATACGCTACCACTACGACAAGAAGGCGCGCGTCGTTTCCGCCGAACTCGACCCCGAGCACCAGGCCTGGCTGGACAAGGATTTTTTCAACAACAGCTACACCCGGGAGAGCTTTCAGGCGCCGCACCACAAGCTGGCGATGTATTGGACAGTGATTTCGCAGTGCTGTGCGCAGCTGCTGGCCTGGCTGGTGTAGAAGCAGTTCGCAGTTCGCAGTTCGCAGTTCGCAGGTGTTTCACAATGGAAAAAGGCTTCCTCTCTGACGGTTTTTCTCGCGTGTGGCGGCACCAGCGCATCCTGTGGTGGCTGTTCGTCATCAACCTGGTGCTTGGTCACCTCTCGATTTTTGGCATGGTATCACGCTGGGCGGGCGTGCTCGACCACAGCCTGGCCGCCGACCAGCTCTACCACGGCTTCAACCTGGGCCGTTACATCGAACTGGGCATGCAGCCGGGAATCGGCTTTGGCAGTGCGGCGCCCAGCATTAGCGTCTTTGCCATCGTCTTCTTTGTTTTCGTGCTGTTCGTCACTGGCGGGATCCTGGAGGCCTACCGCTCGCCCTACAAGATTTCCACCACCGACTTCTTCCAGGCTAGTGGCGCTTATTTCTGGCGATTCGTGCGCCTGCTGATCATGTTTGTGATCGTCCTCATTCCGGTGGCGATTGCGGCCAACGCCATTAAGAACTGGTCAGGTGACCTTTCCAGCAACGCAGCGCCGGAGAAGCTCGGCTTCTGGGTGGACGTGGCTGGGGCGATAGTGATCTGGTTCATCGCCATGTGCCTTCGCCTTTGGTTTGACGTGGCCCAGGTGCACGCTGTCGCCACTGGCGAGCGCGCCATGCGCCGGGCCTTGAAGCGCGCGTTCGGCCTGACGTTCGGCAATTTCGGCGCTCTATTCCCGCTTTATCTGGTGCCCACGCTGGTGGCATTCGCTGGAATGGCAGTGATGCTGCTGATATGGACCACCGTCCCCGCCGCCGCCACCGGTGTGTCTTTTGTCGTGCTGGAGATCTGGATGCTGCTGTGGCTGGGCACGCGGCTGTGGCAGCGCGCCGGCGAAACGGCATGGTACCAGCGCACGCAAGTGCCAGCGGTCATTGAGACCGTTGTTCCGGCGATCGCCAGTCCGCCCGCCGAGGACGCGGAGGACGCAAAGGAAAACATTTGAAAAATCTTCCTCTGCGTTACTCCGCGTCCCTGCGATTTTGCTTGCTCGCGGGCGAGGGCGCCCGCGCCACAAAGGTTTTTGCTGACTAACGGAATGAAAACCGCCGAGGACACCGAGGAAAACACTTGAAAAATCTTCCTCTGCGTACTCGGCGTCCTCTGCGGTTGTGGTTTCGCGCGGGCGAGGGCGCCCGCGCCACAAGAGGTTTTGCTGACTCCTGACTACTGACTCCTGACTCCTGGCTATCAGCCCGCTAGAATCGCCTCCGCCTCCTCGCGGTCCACATCGCTGACCATGGGCACGCCGCTGATGGCGTTAGCCTCCGGCGTAAGCGCGGCGATGTCGCTGCGGTCAATGTACTTGACCGCGAACTTGCGCGCCCCCGCCATCAGCTGCCGCAGGCCCTGTGCCAGCCGCTGATAGTAGGTATAGAAGCCGATGGCGCCCACGGGCAGTTTGCTGAAGCGGTCGCCGAATTTCTGCCGCAACTCAGGCGCGCTCACGAACACTTCGTCCACCGTGGTGCCAAAGCGCTCGATGTAAATCGGCAGGCTCTGCTCTTCCATCGCCTTGCCGATGGTCTTGGCTACCATGGCCGCGGCCAGGGGCGCGCGCGCCATGGCGATCAGGTTCACGTAGGGAGCGCCCAGGGCGAACCCCTTGAAGATCTGGTCCTCCATGGTGAAGCCGCCGGCGATTGCGATGCTGGGAATGTGGGCGCCCTTCTTTTCCAGTTGCTGCAGATATTGGCGGAGCAGCGAGTGCAGTTCGATTCCGGGCACGCCCCACTCGTTCATCATGCGCCAGGGGCTCATCCCGGTGCCGCCGCCGGCTGCATCCACGGTGAGCAGGTCGAGTTCGGCCAGGGAGGCGAACTTCACCGCGCGCGCCAGGTCGGCGGGCCGGTAGGCGCCGGTCTTCAGGAAAATGTGCTTGGCCCCCAGCTTGCGCAGTTGTTCCACGCGCGCCAGGAACGATTCCTTGCTCACCATGCCCACGCGCGAGTGGCGCTCGAATTCATGGAAGCTGCCGCGCTTGAAAGCTTCGATTACCACGTGGTTGGAGGGATTGGGCAGCACCACATAGCCGCGTTTCTGCAGTTCCTGCGCCTTGGCCAGGTCGCGAATCTTTACTTCGCCGCCAATATCTTTGGCGCCTTGCCCCCACTTGAGTTCCACCGTCTCCACACCCAGCCTGGCGATGGCATATTCCTGCACGCCCAGCATGGTGTCTTCCACGTTGGCCTGCACGGCCACGTCGCCGTAGCCATCCTGTTGCCAATCACGGAAGCACTTAACGCGCCACTCCAGGTCGGTGCTGGAGATGACCTTTCCGTTCTCAAAACGCGACTCCATATCCATGCCGACCACGTTCTCGCCGATCGAAATCACGGTGCCGGTAATGGCCGCGCCGGCCGCCAGCCCCGGCCAGTTATTCTTGGCCACGTTGGTGGAGCCCATCGCGCCCAGCGTGAACGGCAGCTTGTAGCGGATGCCCGGCGCTTTGCCGATGGTGACCTCGAGATCCACGTTGGGAAACAGCGCGCGATTGGAGTCCGCTTCCATGCCCCAGGCGCCGGTGGCGCGGCCGAGGATAGTGAAGTGCGACAGATCCACCGGGTAATCCTTCTGCGAGGCGGTGGTAATGATGCCGAAGGGCTGCGGGTAAATCATTTCCGCGCCGCGATAGGCGGACTTGCCGATCTCGCACATGCCAATGCACCCGTCCACACATGTGGTGCACATGCCGCTGAAGGGGCTGACCGAATCCTCAGTGCGGTTCTTGGTGAGCGTAGCGGCGGATGAATTCAGTCGCGTGTAAGTCATTTCAGTTCTCCTGTGGATGGCGCAGCTTGCCCGGTTGGCAGGTGCGGCGCGTGGATCTTTACTCCGACATCATGGCGAAACGGCCCGCTCAACTCGCAGGCGTGGCACGGCTCCAGGAAACACATGGCATCGTTGTAGCTTTGGAAACACACGGGGGAAAAATTCAAGCAGCCGTTGCACAGCAGGGTTTCGGCTGTCGAGGCCTGGCAGCGCAGTTCGCATACCGGACAAGCGTACAGGCAGGCGCCGCACTGGCGGCACTGCTCGCTGGTCATGCCGAAGGGCCGCACAACCTGGCGGCTCTTGCCCCGGCCGGCAAAGCCAATGGCGCCGGCCATCATCTGCTCGGCGCAGATGCGAACGCACAAACCGCACTGGATGCAGTTGAGCTCGGGATCCCAGGGCGCGCCCGGCTGGCCATCGGCGGGCTCATAGCGGCACTGGCGCACGCCGTATTCGGAGGCCAGGTCCTGAATGCGCTTCGATTGCGGGCAGGTGGCGACGTAAAGCTCCAGCAGCAGGCGCCGCGCGCGCTGCACCCGCACCGAGTTGGTGCGCACGCTCATGCCCTCTTCAACCCGGTAACTGCAGGCGGCCACCAGCTTGCTTTTCGGCGCCTCGCCGATTTCCACCAGGCAAAGACGGCAAGCGCCATAAGGATTCAAGCCGTCTTCGTGGCACAGCGTAGGAATGGGGAAGTTGTAAAAGCGCGCCACTTCCAGCAGCGTGCTTCCCCGCTCCGCTTCCACCGGCAACCCGTTCATCGTGATGTGGACCATACTTACCCTTCGTAGCGCCGGCATCCTGCCGGCTGTCCTGGCGGCGTCCCGCCGCCAGACCTGCTCAATTCCTGAGCTCCGCCAACAGCGAGGGGGAGGAGACGCCCTCGCGACAGCCGGCGAGACGCCGGCGCTACATTCCAGCCGGCACCGTTACTCTCAATGCACCAGCACCGCGTCGAAATTGCACATCTCCAGGCACGCGCCACATTTCGTGCACTGCGCCTGGGTAATAAAGTGCGGCTTGTTCTTCTCGCCCAAGATGGCTTTGCCGCTGCAGATCTGGACGCACGCGCCGCAGCCATTGCACAGCACCGGGTCAATCTCGAAGGTAATCAGCTCGCGGCAGCGATGCGCCGGGCAGCGCCGGTCGCGGATGTGCGCCAGGTATTCGCTGCGAAAGTAGCGCAGCGTCGAAAGAACCGGGTTGGGCGCGGTCTGCCCCAGCCCGCACAGGGAGCCCTCGCGCACCAGCCAGCCCAGGTCCTGCAGCAGGTCCAGGTCTTCTTCCTGGCCATGGCCTTGAGAGATGCGGGTCACAATTTCTTTCAGCCGCTGCGTGCCCACCCGGCAGGTAAAGCACTTGCCGCAGGATTCGTCTTCCAGGAATTCGAGGAAGTACTTGGCGATGTCCACCATGCAGGTGTGATCGTCCATGACGATCATGCCGCCCGAGCCCATGATGGAACCGGCCTGGGTCAGGCTGTCATAATCCACCGGCAGGTCAAATTTGTCGGCGGGGATACACCCTCCTGAAGGCCCGCCGGTTTGCACGGCCTTGCAGGCGCGACTGTTCGGGATACCCCCGCCGATGTCGTAGACAATTTCCGCCAGCGTGGTGCCCATGGGCACCTCAATCAGGGCGGTGTTCTCGATGTTGCCCACCAAGCTGAAGACCTTGGTGCCTTTGCTCTTCTCCGTTCCGATTTTTGAAAACCAGTCGCTGCCCCGCTGCACGATCACCGGGATGTTGGCCCAGGTTTCCACGTTATTAATACAGGTGGGCTTGCCCCACAGGCCGTGCTGCGCGGGATAGGGCGGGCGCTGTTGCGGCTCCCCGACTTTCCCTTCAATCGAGCGGATGAGCGCTGTTTCCTCCCCGCATACGAACGCGCCCGCCCCTTTCACCACGCGTATTTGAAAACTGAAGCCGGAATCGAAGATGTTCTGGCCCAGCAGCCCGGCGTCTTCCGCCTGGCGAATAGCCTGCTTCATGCGCATCACCGCCAGGGGATACTCCTCGCGCACGTAGATGATGCCCTCGTGCGCCCCCATGGCATAGCCGCCAATAATCATGCCTTCCAGCACGCTGTGGGGATCGCCTTCGAGCACGCCGCGATCCATGTAAGCGCCAGGATCGCCTTCATCGCCGTTGCAGATGATGTACTTGGGTTCGCCCGCCGCGTCGCGCACCGCTTGCCATTTCACCCCCGTGGGGAATCCGGCGCCGCCCCGGCCGCGCAGGCCGCTGCGCTTCACATCGGCCACGATTTCTTCCGGCGTGTGATTGCGCAGCCCATTCCACAACGCCTCGTAGCCGCCGCGGGCGATGTACTCTTCCAGGCTGTCGGGATTGATGATGCCGCAGTTGCGCAGCACAATGCGTAGCTGGCGCTTGAACAGGGGTAGATCCCTGTATGCGGGCAAGCCGTTCAGGTGGCCGTTGTGGGGAACGCAATAATTGACCTGCGCGCCATTGAGCGCATTCTCGTCGCCCGGCATCATGGCCAGCGCCCAGTCCCGCTTGACTTCTGGGATGGCGCGCACAATGTCGCGGGCGCGGGCCGGCTTAACGCGGCCATAGGTGACGCGCGGGCGGCCAGGAATGCAGATATCCAGCAGCGGCTCCTGCGAGCACCAGCCGATGCAGCCGGTTTCAGTGACCACGTAGGGCAGCTTGCTCTTCTCTACTTC
This sequence comes from Terriglobales bacterium, assembly GCA_035935775.1. Lineage (GTDB taxonomy): Bacteria > Acidobacteriota > Terriglobia > Terriglobales > Acidobacteriaceae > JAICWP01. The sequence goes on along the minus strand of DASYWT010000456.1, from coordinate 3,439 downwards.
TTCGCGCACCGCTATCAATACTTCTTCCGCGCCCGCCGCCTGCCCGCACGTGGCCATGCCCACCATAATTTTGGGTTCGCTGGGATAAAGGAGCTCGCGGCCCCGGCGCACGGCTTTGTGGAGGTCGTCCAAAGTGGTGAGGCGATGCGCTGTGCTGATCATGAGCGCACCTTCTGTGCTTCCGCCTGGGCAGCAATTTTCTCCACCGTGGCCGGCCTTTTACGCGGCCGGTAGCGGTTGAGAACGCCGCGAACCTTGGTCTGCTCCAGGTGAGCGAAGGTGTCGCGATCCACGCGCATCACCGGGGCCAGGCCGCAGCAGCCCAGGCAGCGCACCGGTTCCACCGTAAACTCCATGTCGGGGCTGGTGCCGTTCAACCCGGCTCCGGTCTCGGTTTGCGCCCGCTCCAGCACCAGGTCGCCGCCGCGCACGTGGCAAGCGGTTCCCAGGCATACCTGCACCAGGTGGCGGCCGCGCGGATTCAGGCTGAAGCAGCGGTAGAATGTGGCAACCTGGTACACCTCGGTGATCGGGATATGCAGCTTGCGGGCCACGCGGCGCAGCGCCTCTTGCGGGAGATAGGAAAATGTGGCCTGAATTTCCTGCAGGATGGGAATGAGATTGGCGCGTTCATCGGCGAATTGTGCCAGCAGCGGCTTGACGTCCTGAGCTTCCATTTCCGGCATAGCGACAGCCTCTTATCCTCATCTGGCCGAATGCATGCCAGTGCTCGCTACTCTTTCGAACTGCGGCGCCAGAGCACGTGTTTGTTCCACCCGTGCACACTGCTGGCGAAATCCCCCGCCTTGGGCGCCTTCTTTTCTGGCGCGCCCACCGGGGCCGGCTCCAGGGCCTCTTCCACATGGTTGAGTTCGGCAACAATTTTTTCTGGCAGGTCGGGATCTTCCAGGCGGCTCACAATTTCTGGCCGCGACAACTTCCCGTGTCCGTGACAGAAGGGACAGGGCAGCAGGGGTTCGGTTGGCGGCATGTCTGACCTCTTTAGTGCGCCCAGCGGCCAATTGCGCTGAGCTGCACAGCGACTTGATTACAAGCCTTTAAGACGCACGCCGCTGTGATGGAAGTCACCAAACGCGGTGAGGCGTGGGCGGGAGAGGGGTGATTGCAGGAGGGTGAAACTGCAAGAAGCGAGAGTAGTTTGCCTCGATTAGAGCTCCCTAAGGATTTTCGTCGGGCGGTTCCAGCGGTAGCTCATCAACAGCACACACGGTCCCCAACCTGTCATGCTCAGCGAGCCGAAGCCGCGAGGGCGGGCGGCTTGAGTCGAGCACCCTGCACTGATGCGGCTGAACGAAACGCAAGGTCCTCGACTCCGCCGGCTGATTCGCCAGCGAATCAACCGGCTGCGCTCAGGATGACATTTTGAAAGAGTTTCTATCTCAAGGCAGATGTGTGAATGGCAGCGCTACTGGATGGCCGCTCGTATGAGAACTGAAAACTGAGAACTGAGAACTGGTTCTACCGCGCCCTGGCCAGCACCAGGGTAATATCGTCGGGCTGCTCGCGGCCGCCGATCCAGTCATCCACCGCGGCGGTCACAATTTCGGTGATGCGCGGCAGAGGCTGATGGCGGTGGTCGCGCACCAGGTCAATCAGGCGCTCCTCGCCGAACTCGCCAAAATCGTTTTCCGGCTCGGTCACTCCGTCGCTGAAAGCGAGAAAAATGTCGCCCTGGTGAAGTTCGATGGAGCATTCCTCGAAGGAGAGGCGGTCGAAGAGGCCCACCACGGTGCCGCCGCAATCCAGGCGTCGCAAGCTGCCATCGCGGCCGATCAGCACCGGGGGCAGGTGTCCGGCATTCGTGTAGGTGAGTTGGCGCGAGCGCCCATCGTAATTTCCGAGGAAGAGAGTGGCATATTTCTCTGCCGGCGTACTGCGATACAGCTGCTGATTGAGTAATCTCACCAGCACCGCCGGCGATACTTCCGCCCGGGCCATAGGCAGATTCTCCGCCGAAGAACCTACGTCCGCGCCAACCGCCAACGGAATGCCGCGGGTGGGAATTGCCTCCAGAGTGTAGGCGCGCACGGCGGAGTGAATGGTCGCCATCAGCAGGGCGGCGGAAATTCCTTTACCGCTGATGTCGCCCACGGCGATGGTCAGCCGCTCCGGCGGCAGCGGCAGGAAGTCGTAATAGTCGCCGCTTACCGTGCGCGCTGGCCGGCAGAAGCCATGCAGTTCCAGCGACTCCAGCTGCGAAATTTCCTTGGGGAAAAGCTGGGCCTGCACTTCCTGGGCGATGGCCAGTTCGTTTTCCATGCGCTGCTTTTCTTTTTGCTCCGCCAGCAGCCGCCGGATGGATTCAGTCATGGAGTTGAACGAGCCCTCCAGCGCCGCCAACTGGTCGCGCGAGCGGATTTCGATGCGGTGGCTGAAATCGCCGCGGTTGACGTGCTGCGTGGCCACATAGAGCTGCGCCACCGACCGGGTGACGGTGCGGGTCAGACGAATGCCGATTAGCAAGGCGACTAACTCAATCAGAATAAAGCTCAGGCCGATGGCGCCCAGCAGAGTAGCCCAACCCGAGGCAAACTTGCCCAGCGTCGAAAAAAGCTGATCGTAGAGGCGGGAGGAGCGGGTGCCAACCACGAGAATGGCGGTCGAGTCCCGGTCTCGTCCTTCCCAATTCACTAGGGAAACGGTGGTGAAGAAGTGCACCTCGCGGTCGAAGCGTCCGGTGGCCGGCGGCAGCTTGCCCACGCTGGTCGGCCGCGCATTTTGGCCACCCATCTGGACCTCCGCTGCTGGACCAAGACCACCGTTAACCGTGATTTCGGCCGGGGATTCCTTGGTGGTGCCCTTTCTTTGGGCCGGAGGTGTCTGCGGCTTGGGTTCGGCCAGGTTCAGTTCTTCCGAGTAGAGGCTGATCTCCCCCAGGTCGGCGGCGATTTTCTGCAGCAGCGACTCGCCCAGGGGTTCGCTGGAAACAACGCTGAGTTGCTCTCTGCCGGCGGGCACGCGCGCTACCGCCCGCAAATAGAGCTGGCCCTGGTCGCGAACCACGTCGCTGAAGTTTCCTTTGATGAACGCGGGTGGAACCTGCACGCTGGGGTTGGATCCCGGCACCGGCCTGTCTCCAAGCCAGGCCGCGACCTGGTGGCCGGTTTGCCTGCCTTCCACTGCCAGCAGCGCCGTGCTGTTGGACTGTCCGATTTTTTGCACTCGTGCCGCCAGCGCATCCGCCAGTGTGCTGTTGCCGGCTTCCAGGCTCTTTAGTTCCGAACGGATATCGCTCGTGACGATGAAGGTGGCAAATTGCCCGGCAAAGATGTATCCCGCAAGCCCCGCCATGGCCAGCAACAGCAAAACGGGCACCACCGCCATGAACACGTAGGTGATAATCAGCCGGTTACGCAGGCGCCACATCAGGTCGTTACGCAGCCAGCGCACAAAGACCAGAAAAACCAAAACCGCAGCG
>DASYWT010000455.1:0-27352 GCA_035935775.1 Terriglobales bacterium | reverse complement strand
CAGCTGCTTCACGGCTTCCGGCTTGACCCACATAAAGAGCTGGCGCTCGCTGGGCAGGTCAGCGCGCAGGATGGCGCTGTCGAACTTTTCTCGCAACTGCTTGAGCCGTTCGCGCGCAATCATGATGCCCGTCCCTTTACAACTACCGGCTTGCCATCATTGGTTCCGCCCAGCCACTGGAAGTGTCGCTTGATTTCTCCGTAGAAATTGTGCGCGACGTAGCGTTCGTGCTCCGTTTCCGGCGCGTACCCGCAGAGCCAGGGCGCCGCAGCCCGCCGCGGCGCTGAACCCAGCCTTGAAATCGCGTAAGCGACGAGGAAGCTCAAACCCAGAACAGCCAGTAACGCCAGAGGCGCAAACAGAGCCGCGGCTTGCGGTGCGGTCACGGCGGCGAAAGCTCTCGCCGTTGGTTGCACAAACAGCAATCCCGCACCGTGCGGCGTAGCGGCAAGTGCCTGTTGCAGAAAAACGAACGCCAGACCCGGCGCCACACCCAGCGCCACGCACAAAGCCGCCAGCAGAATTTGCGGCAACTGCATGCTCCAGCCCACCTCCAGCATGCGGGTGTGGGCGCGGAACTCTGCTCCATAGGGGCCTGGTCGCAGACGGGCCTTCTCAGCCACCAGCTCGCTGGTCCGCGAAAGAAAACTGGTCCCAAAGAATTTTATGAAGGAAGCCAGCGTCAGCGCGCTGGTCAGGATGGCGATCACCGCGCACACGGCGAGGTATCTGGCCTCATCAGCGCCCTGAATGGCGGCTACCAGAATCGTCCACTTGCTGGCGAAGCCATTGAACAGAGGCACGCCGGAGATCGAAAGCGATGCCACCAGCGCGGTAACCGCTGTCAGCGGCATGTACTTCATGAGTCCACCCATTCGGTTCAGGTTCTGCGTACCGGTGGCGTGCAGCATGGAGCCGGCATTCAGAAAGAGGAGCCCTTTGAACAGGCCATGGTTCAGCACATGGAACAAGGCGCCCACCAGGCCCAGCACGGCCAGGGCGCTGGCCTTAGGGCCTGCCGGCAGCAGGGCCATGCAAGTTCCCGTGCCCAGCAGGATGTAGCCGATCTGGCCGATGCTGTGGAAGGCGAGCAGCCGCTTCGATTGCTCCTGCTTCAGCGCCTGCATGGTCCCGGTGAAAAGGGTCGCTGTGCCCAGCAACACGACCACCAGGCCCCAGGTTGCCAGCGGAAAGCGGTCCTGCGCCGCCGCCGGCACCAGCCAGAGAAAATAGCGCATCACGCCATACACGCCGGTCTTGATCATCACTCCTGAGAGCATGGCGCTGACAGGCGAAGGCGCGGCAGGATGCGCGTCCGGCAGCCACATCTGCCCGAACGGCCACATTCCCATCTTGATCCCAAACCCAACGAGGAACAGAGTGAAGGCCAGCGTTGCGGCGCCCGGGTGTGTGTTGAGCAGGCCGGGCAGGTTGGCGCTGACGCTCGCAAATTCAAATCTCAGTTCCCCTTGTCCCGGAGCGAGCAATGCCGCCCCAACCATAATCGCGACGCAGGCAAGCTGCATCATGATCAGGAATTTTCGGCTCGCCCTTCGGTTCTGCTCCTGCCTGTATTCAAAGCGAATGAGCAGGTAGCCGGGCAGCGTCATCAGTTGCCAGAACACGAAGAAGGACCACATCATGTCTGTGGTGGTCAGCAATCCGTAGATGGCAGCCAGGAAGAGGAGAAAGCAGGGGTAATAGCGTGCGACTCCATAGCCGGCATAGTGCTCCATGTAGCGGATGGAATAGAGCGCAGCCGGGAGAGCGATGCCTGCTGCCAGCACCAGAAAGACCACTGCCAGACCATCCACGTGCAAGCGAAACGAAATCGCCCCCTCAGGCAAAGCCCACAATCTGAGCGGCTCAGCCGAAGCTCCGAGCAACAGAACTCTGACCGCGGCGCCAAATATGAGAATTGCGGACGCGGCAGTGGCCGCAAATGCCAACCATCCGGTCAGGATCTTCCTGCGCGCTGTCAGCAGGGTAATTCCCGCTCCGGCGATGCAAACCAGGATGGCAGCAACAACGGCTTGTTCCGGCGCCATCATGCCATTGCCTTCTCCATCTGGTCTCGCCACATCTGCGGGGGCGTCTGGCACGTCCTCACATCGCGCAACAGGCAATGAACGATTTCGAGCGATGCCTGCATGGTGCGGCTTAACTCCTGGCCAGGCTCCAGTGATTCCGGCTGCACCCCCAGCAGCCACACTTTTGTGCCGGTTTGCTCCAGCACTCTGGCCAGCACGCCCAAGGAAATCTTGTGGGTGGAAACTTGCGGAAACGCAGTCTCAATCTCGGCCGCGTTGAGGAAGACCACCGTGCCCGGCTCGTCGCCAAAATTGGTGGCGTCAACTACCAGCAGGTGATCGAAGCCTTGCTCCGCGATCCGGCCCAGGTAGTGCTCGGGAGTGGTTCCGGCGATAATCACGTCCGCTAGCCCAGCCGCCACCAGTTCCTCGGCCAGATACACGCCGAAGCCGTCGTCGCCGTAGTCCACATTGCCCACGCCCATAACGCAGACGCGGCCTCGCAGGGTGCTCTGCAGCCGTTGGCCAAGGATTTCCATCAGATCTCCTCCCCCAGTTTTTTGATCTGCTGATAAGTGAACACGGGGCCATCTACGCAGACATAGGCCACCCCGATGCAGCAGTGGCCACACTTGCCTACGCCGCATTTCATGTAGCGTTCCAGAGTGGAAACAATGTTCTTTTCTTCGCAGCCCATGGCCAGGAGGTCTTTGATGACAAAGCGGAACATGACCGGCGGCCCACACACGAACACGGTGCTGTTTTCCACCGCCACCTGCACTCCCGGCTTGCTGAACAGCCTGCCGACAACCCCCACGTCGCCCGTCCAGCCGGCGTCGGGGCGGTCCACGGTCAAAAAGCACTCCACTCCCGCCGATTGCTCCCACTCCCGCAGATTGGGCATGTACATGAGTTCCTGAGGAGTTTTCGCGCCGTAGAAAATCTGGATACGGTCGTAATATTTGCGGTGCTGGAGGGCATATACGATGCAGGAGCGCAGGGGAATCAGGCCGATGCCGCCGGCCACGAATACCAGGTCCTTGCCGTAGTAATCCTCCATTGGGAAGCCATTGCCATAGGGACCGCGTACCGCGAACTTCTGTCCGGGCTGCAATTCGTCCAGCGCGCTGGTGCAGCTGCCCACCTTGCGGATGGTGAAAAAGGTTTCCTCTTCGCCGGGGCTGGAGGGCAGGGAAGCGGGAAATTCGCCCACCCCAAACAGGGAGACCTGCGCGAACTGCCCGGGCCGGAACTTGCGAAATGCCTGTTGCTCCTCGGCGTCTTCAAAATGCCAGTAGAAAGTCTTCACCTCGGGAATTTCCGGCAGCACCCGCTCCAGCACCGCCGGCTTGGGCAAATAGACGTTTTGCTCCGTCGCCCTCATCTTGCCTCCGCCTGCGCCGAAGCCCGCCGGATCATCTCCACCACGGTCGGCATGCCGATATCGCCATGGCAGACCGCCGCACAACGCCCGCAGCCCACGCAAGCCATGGAGAGCTCCCGCTGGATGAAGTAATGCGACGATTTGCGGAAGAAGCGCCGGTTGCGCCGGTCATGTACCGCGCGTCGCGGGTTGAATCCGCCGGCCATGCGGGTAAAGCCGCCCAGAGCGCAGGAATCCCACACCCGCACCCGCTCTACTTCGTTTGGGCCAACCTGCCGATCGGCAACCGTGAAACAGGTACACGCCGGGCAAACGTAGGTGCAGCCGCCGCACTCCAGGCAGCGCTGGCCGATTTCCTCCCAGGTCTTATCACTGACCTTCCCTTGAGAGACGTAGCGGACAGCCGCCGAAAACCAGCTCGTATTTGTGCTTTCGAAATGTGTGCGCAGCCGCTCCAGGATGGCACGCCGCCTGGCTATGTGCTCGTCTGTTCCTTTCCGGAAAATAGGGTTGGCCAGCAGGGCTTCGCCGGCGGACGTTCCCGCGACTGCCATGAACTCCCCGCCCAGATCCATCAACTGCAGGTCGAAGTGATCGCGCGCCGCCGGGCCGGTATCGGCGCACATGCAGAAGCACTCTTTGCCGATGTCGCGCTCCGGGTCGGTGCAGACCAGGTTGACAAGCAGAAGGTTGCGCCGCCGTTTCTCGTAATAGATGTCGCTATGCTCCCGCCCCAGGAAGAAGCGGTCGAGGTGATAAATGCCGGCGAGGTCGCAGGAACGGATGCCAAAAATTGCCCGCTTGGGCGCCTCATACGTGGGCCGGATGCGCAGATCGCCCTGGCTGCCCTCCGCCTTCATCAGGCGCTCGATGTGGGGGAACACAAAGCGTTTAGGCGGATAGTACGGGTTGGGCAAGTGAATCTGGATCTGATTCCGGTTCAGGTCGGTTACGGTGTCGAAGTAGGTGTCTCGCCCGTGCCCGCGAAAAGGCGCCAGAACCTCGTAGCCCCGCTGGCGCAGTATGTCCACGATGCTCAGAACATCCGATTCGTGAAGGACACGCGCCTTCATGCAGCCCCCTTTTCCACGCGTACGGGAACGGGCTGGTTACGGTCAACAGCGCTGTTCCATATTTTCTTCTCCACCTCGCGCAGGAAATAAGGAACGAAAATGGTGCCGCTCATCACTTCGGGAGTGACCCGCGCCACAGCTTGGGAGGAACCGCCGGCGGTCCGCAGGGTGATGCTCTGCCCATCGCGCACGCCCAGTCTCTTCGCATCCTCGCTGTTGATCTCCACGAAGCCTTCGGGATAATCGAGCCAGAGAATGCGGTATTCGCGTTTCAACGTCTCGCTGTGCCGGACCAGCACGTCCTGCGTCCAGTAGTAAAGGGAACTGCCGAAAAACAGCCGGAAGGGGAACTCCTCAGGGAGGGACGCCTGCGGCGGCATGGGGACAGCCGCAAAGCTGAAGCTGTTGCCATTGGCGTTGTCGCCAAACAGATAGCGCGTGCCCAGCGGTTGGTCTTTGGTGCAGGGCCACTGCCGCCCATATTCACGAGCCAGATTTTCGTAGCTGGCTCCGCTATAGAAGGGAACTGCCTGGCCGATCTCTTCCATGACGTCGGCGGCGGTCGCATAGTTCCACCTCGCGCCCATCAGTTGTGCGATCCTGGTCACCTGCTGCCAGACAGGCATCAGTCCTGGCGCCGGCTGGATGACCTTCTGTGCGAGCTGAATGCGTCGCTCTGTGCTGGTGAACGATACCTCTTCTTCCCCGTAGGCAGTGGTAGGCAGCACCACGTCAACGTAGCGGGCGGCATTGGTGATGAACAATTGCTGGGAGACCACCAGTTTGAAGTCTTCGAAGAGCCCTCTGGCCTCTTCCACGCCGGCGGCGCTGGCCGGATCGTAATGGCACATCCACAGAGCCTTCAGTTGGCGGTTGTCTCCATTGGCCAGCAGCGAGCGCGCGTGAAGTCCTGGCGAGGCGGGCAGCTTCGTGTTCCAGAGCGACTCCAGTTGGGCTCGCGCCGGCGGGTCGTCCACCGGCTTATATCCCGGCAGGTGGCCGGGCAGCATGCCCATGTCGCAAACGCCCTGCAGATTGTTCTGCTCGCTGAGAGCCAGAATTCCGGCTCCAGGCTTGCCCAGGTTGCCGGTAAGCAGCACCAGGTTCACCACCGCTCGGATGGTTTCGCGGCTGCGTGCTTCCATGCTGGTGGAATAGAGCACGGTGGCCGCCCGCGCGTTGGCGTAGGCGACGGCCGCCTGTTCGATCCCCTCAGCCGACACTCCGCAGGTCTCTGCCGCCTGCAGCAGGTCGTATTCCCGTACCTGCTGCAGGAAATTCTCATAGTTCCGGCAGCGGGCCTTGATGAAAGCCAAGTCGAGCAGGCCGCGGTCCAGAATGACCTTGGCCATGGCGCCATATAGAGTCACCTCGGTGCCCGGCTGAATCTGCAGAAACATATCTGCGTTCTCGGCCACGCGGTGGCGCCGCGTCCCGATTACAATCAGCCGCGCGCCCCGCAGTTTGGCGCGAATCACAGCCCCGCCTATGGTGGGCAACCGCCTCCCCAGGTCCACGCCATCCACAACAATCGCATCGCTATGGGCTAAGTCGGCGATGGAGGTGGTTGCTGCCGGTACCCCGATCATGTCCAGCAGCACGTCAATCGAGTTGTTGCAGAAAACGCCGCTGCCCTGGTCCACGTTGTTGGTGCCGATCACGGCGCGGGCAAGCTTCTGCAAAAGGTAGGTGTCTTCGTTGGAGCAGCGCGGCGAGTTCAGGAAGGCTATGGCATCCGGTCCGTAGCTGTCCCGGATTTGCTTCAGCCGTGTGGCCACAAAGCCGAATGCCTCATCCCAATCGACCTCCTGCAGTGTGCGGTTCTTTCGCAGCAGGGGCTTTTTCAGCCGTTGTGGGGAACTGGCGATTTCGTGGACGTGCCAGCCGCGCACGCAGATTCTGCCCTGGTTGGCAGGGTGGGACACACTGGGATAGGCGCCTATTACCTGGTTATCGGCGGTCTCCAGGTACAGGCCACAGCCGACACCGCAATAGGTGCAGGTGGTCAACTGATGTGCCATGCAGCCCCTCCCCCACTCCCCCAATGCGCCGCCAGGCAAACCCCAACATTTTGATGTTATTGAGCGCCAAGGGCCCTAGCGGTGACTGCGGTCACTCCAGGCCGTGACCGGAAGCACCAGGAGCCCCCAAAAAAAGGAAGAACCTCAGCTACAATCAAACCGGAGTTCAGACTTCCGTGACGTGGGAATCTCTTATGACCGATTCGGCCAGTCCACGATGTGAATTTGAAGGCAAGAAGCTGAAGGTGCAGCTCGACATCACGATTACTGCCCACGTGGATTCCATCTCTCCGGTGGTGGAAGCCATCCTTGCCCTGGCGCGGGAAATGAAGTGCGCAGTGGGCAAAGAATTCGAGGTTGAGACTGCCGTCCGCGAATCGCTGGCCAATGCCATACGCCATGGTTGCGGCGACGATTGCTCCAAACGGGTGGAGTGTTGTGTGGCCTGCGACGAATCGCGCGGCATGCTCATCGTCGTCCGTGACCCGGGACCCGGTTTCGACCCCACCACCATTGCCAGTCCCATCGTCGGCCAAAACATCTATTCCACCCACGGGCGCGGAATCTACTTGATCAATCAGTTGATGGACGAGGTCCGATTCGAGCGCGGCGGCAGGGAGATCCGCATGCGCAAGGAGTAAGGCGGTCCCTACTCCTGTTAGGGAGTATTATGTGCGGGCAGTGGTTCCATGCCCGTCAAGCGGTTTTCTGTTCCCCGAGGTAATGTGAAGCCAATTCTTGCTGTTCTCCTGGTCATGTGGCTCGCCGCCAGCGCCTGGGCTCGCGATCCGTGGAAGGAAAAGTCCTATAAGAGCTGGGATGCGAACGACCTGCGCAAGATCCTTTTTGACTCGCCCTGGTCCAAGCGGATTAGCCGTACCACCCTGGAAGCGCCGGAAGGGCCCGCCGAAGACATTTCCGGTGTGGACATGATGGGCACACACTCCAAGGAAGCGGAAGCTGGGGGCGACACCCAACAGGCAGTATTTGTGGTCCGCTGGGTTTCATCGCGCACTCTGCGCGAGGCCTGGGCCCGATCCCTGGTGATGCAGAAACAGATTTCTCCGGAAACGATTGACGAGCACGTGCCGCCCGTTCCTGGCGAGTTTCTGCTGGCAGTAGTCGGCCCCACCATGACCGCATTTGACCACGTGGATGAGGCGGTTCTGAAGAACAAGAGTTATCTAGCCGTAAATAAGCAGAAGATCAGTCCTGCCCGCGTGGAAGTTGATCGGGCTAAGGATGGCAGAATCAGCGGGGTGGTCTTTCATTTTCCTAAGACGGATACCTCGGGCCGGCCGCTGATCTCCGGGAGCGAAAAAGATGTGCGCTTCGTCGAACGGGGGGCAGCCACGGGATTTGAGACCACTTTTGTTCCGCGGCAGATGGTGGATTCACAAGGGCCGGACTTGTGAGGTTTAGCGGGGCTCGGATAAGTCGGTAAGGCTCACCTGCGGGATGGTGACCTCTACCCGGGGAAAGGGCACCGCCACCCGCAGCTCTCCCTGATCCGTGAGCACATCAATCCGGCCGTTTTGCAGTTCTACTTGCGCCCGCCGCATTTCCCGCTGAGCTATGACTTGCTGGAACCGCGCCATCCGGGCCTCTACCGGCGCAGCCTGCAGCGCTTCCAGGCGCCCCTGCAACTGGGCGAGTCTGACCTGGGTCCGCGCGGGAATCCCCACCTGAGCCTGTGGCAGAATCATTTGCCCGCTTACAATGACGTTTGCCGGCTTCGGGCGCTCACAGCGGGCAGATTCCGCAAGCGTGACCTCGGCCAGAGTTGCTATCTGGCGGAACTGAGACGTGTCCTGCGCGATGGCGGTCGAGGTGCAACCGGCCAGGCGATGCAGCGCCTGAAAGCCTCCATCCTGATAGTAGCCGTTCAGCCCCAGGGCCAGCACGCCTGCCGCCAACCAATACCATGCTTTGTTCGCCGGGTTCATGGTCGTCTCCTTGCCCGATACCCCTTGGACGGGGTGGGCAGGATTCTGTTAGCACACAACAGCTAATACGGGAGCAGTGGTGAATTAGTTCCATAATGGAACTGATGCAGGGCTGGCGCCCAGTTAGTCTTCGCGGCGCCATCCAGCCCGCGAATCTGTCCATAACTCCAGGTCACTTCGCCGGCAGTACATCCACCTCAACACCAGAAGGCTGATCTGGGGAACGGTAGACGCGCTCGGTAGACTTTTGGAAGTCACTTGGCTTGGCGTTCGGTATGTCCACAAAAGTCTGCGGGTTACGGTCTACGAGCGGGAACCAGGAGCTCTGTACCTGGATCATGATGCGATGTCCGCGGCGAAAGGTGTGGTTCACGTCGGGCATGCTGAAATCTACAGCTTCCACCTTGCCGGGGGCGAAAGGAACAGGCTTTTCGAAGCCATGGCGGAATTTGCCCCGCATGGGCTCACCCCGCACCAGTTGCTGATAACCGCTCATGGAATCAACCGGCGGCGGTACGTCGGTTTCCTCTTTCTTCTTCCTTTCCGGTTCCGGGTAGTCCGGCGGATACACATCAATCAGCTTCACCACCCAATCAGAATCGGTGCCCGAGGTGGAAACGCGCAGCCTGGGCGAGACCGGCCCGGCCAGGGTGACATCCTCCTCCAGGGGGTCGGTCTGATACACCAGCACATCCGGCCGGCGTGCGGCAAATCGCTGATCCGAAACCATGTATTCCTGCGGCACACCTAAGGCGGTGTAATCAATAAAGGGCACCGGGCGGTTGGGATCGCTCACGTACTCGTCATAAGCATTTCCGGCGTTTTCACCGGCCGCGGGCGGAGCGAAGGAAAGCTTGCCGCCGGCATGAAAATAGAGGGTCCTCTTCTGCGCCGTCGCTGGCGGCCAGGCGTTGTACTGGCGCCAGACATTGGTTCCAGTCTCAAACATATAAGCCTTAGGAAGAATAGGTTGGCTCTCTCCCTTTAAGTATTTCTCGAAGAAGGGGAGCTCGATATTGTTGTGGAAATAGTCGGAATTGTCGGAATCAAAATTGACCCGCCCCAGGCTGCGGCCCTCAAAGGCATACCAGCCGCCATGGACCCAGGGTCCCATGACAATCCCGTCGTAAACCCCCGGATTGTTCTGGCCGACCGCACGAAACACATTGAACGGCCCCTGCAGGTCCTCGGCGTCGAACCAGCCACCCACGGTGAGCACCGCGCAATGAATGTTGTGCAAGTGCGAGGGCAGGCTGCGGATCTTCCAGTAATTGTCGTAGGTAGTGTGGTAAACCTGATCATTCCACAGGGGGTTACGGCCTTTGAAGTACAACTTGTCGGCGTTGGCCAGAGCACCCATATCAAGGAAAAACCGGTAGCCGTCTTCGGTGCCGAAATCCACCCGGCTGGGATAGCGAGCGGGAGGGGCAGGCTTGGGCTGGGGTTGGAAGTACGCGTAAAAATCGAAGTTGGCGGCGAGCATGAAAGCGCCGTTGTGGTAGGCATCGTCGTTCATGTAGAGGTCGGTGACCGGCGCCTGCGGCGACGCCGCCCGGATGGCGGGATGTGAGTCAATAATGCTCGCCGCTGTGTAGAAGCCGAGATAGGAAATGCCCCATATGCCGACCCGCCCGTTGTTGTCGGGGACGTGCTTGAGCAGCCAGTCAATGGTGTCATGGGCATCGGTGCTCTCATCCACGTCGTTCTTCGATTGCGGATGGTCCAAGTGCGGCGTCATCTCCCGCCAAGTTCCTTCCGACATGTAGCGGCCCCGCACATCCTGCATCACGAAGATGTAGCCCGCTTTCTCGTACTCCTCGGAAGGACCCAGTTGCTTGGGGTAACGGTCCTCGCCGTAGGGCGCAATGCTATAGGGGGTACGCTCCATGAGAAATGGATAGGGATGTTCGGAAGAAGCGTCTTTGGGCACGTACACCGCGGTGAACAGGCGCACGCCGTCGCGCATGGGGATGCGGTACTCGTACTTGGTGTAATGCGCGCGCACGTCGAACTTGGGCGGCTCCTCCGGCTTATCCTGAGCGGCAAGCAGGCAGGCAAGAAGAATGAGGAGCAGCGACACCAATGGGAAGCGACGAAGCATGGAGTCTCCTGTTTGCGACGAAAGCGGGAAGTTAAATGGCAAGGGTGTCCCAAGTCAACCCGCGAGCGAAGCTGGCGGTGAGCCGTTGACTTGCTTTGCTGGGCCGCCTAGCATGGGCGGTCCTGCCATGACCTCTCCTGAGACAAAACGGTTTGACTGCGGTGTTCGTGTATTTGCCAGCTTGCTCATCTTCTGGCTGATAGCTTTTCCCCTGTGCCTGTTTGTTCGCGCGCAAACCCGGGCGCAGAACCCGCTGGCACCTCGCGCCCTGAACAAGCAGGAACCGGTTCGGGAAAAGGCGGCTCCGGGCACGCATGAACTGACAGAAACCGACCTGGCAGCCTTCCTCGACGGCCTGGTACCCCTGCAGATCGAACGCGATGACATTGCCGGAGCCGTGGTGGCCGTGGTCAAGGACGGCAAAGTGGTTTTTGAGCGCGGCTATGGCTACGCGGACGTCGGGAAAAAGACGCCAGTCTCGCCCCAGAACACGCTGTTCCGCCCCGGTTCCATCTCCAAGCTCTTTACCTGGACGGCGGTGATGCAATTGGTTCAGGAAGGCAAGCTGAACCTGGACCGCGACGTTAATGACTATCTGGATTTCAAAATTCCGCCCGCCTATACCAAGCCCATCACACTGCGTGATTTGATGACGCACACCCCCGGGTTCGAAGAATCCATCAAGGGCTTGTTCGTGCCCGCGGCCGGCCAGATGGAGCCGCTGGGGAAGTACCTGGCCGCGCACCTTCCGCAACGGGTCTTTCCCCCCGCGAACACGCCGGCATACTCCAACTACGGCGCGACCCTGGCCGGCTACATTGTGCAGCGGGTTTCGGGGCAGCCTTTCGACGAGTACGTTCAGGAGCACATCTTTCTGCCGCTGGGAATGACGCATTCGACTTTCTCCCAGCCCTTGCCTCCCAATCTCAAGCCGCTCATGTCCCAGGGTTACCAGTTGGCCTCACAGCCGCCGAAGGACTTTGAAATGGTGCAGGCCTATCCCGCCGGCGCCCTTTCCAGCAGCGCCGACGACCTGGCGCGCTTCATGATCGCCCACCTGCAGGATGGCCAGTATGAGGAAGCGCGCATCCTGCAGCCGCAAACCGCTCAGCTTATGCATGCCCGCGCCTTCGTCAATGTTCCCGATATGAATGCCATGGCTCTCGGTTTTTACGAGGAGAGCCGGAACGGTCACCGCATCATCGGGCACGGCGGCGACACCAACTGGTTCCATAGCGACTTGCACCTGATCCTGGACGCCAACACCGGCTTTTTTGTTTCCTACAACAGCGCCGGCCGCGATGAGAGTGATTCACGCGGCGAGCTGTGGCACAAGTTCCTCGACCGGTATTTCCCTTACCAGCCGCCGGCAGCGGTCACTCCCGCCACGGCCGCCCAGGACGCGCGCACCGTCTCGGGTACATACATCACCAGCCGCCGCGATCAGACCAACGTTTTTTCCCTGGTGGGATTATTCGATGAGGCGAACGTATCCGCCAACTCCGATGGCACCATCACGGTGGACCCGCTCAAAGGGGTAAATGGCCAGCTCAAGAAATGGCGGGAGGTGGGGCCGCTCGAATACTGCGAGGTTGACGGCCAGGACCGTCTGGCTTTCAAAAAGGACAGTGCCGGTCGTTTGGAGGCGATCACTGATTTCCCCGCCATCGTTTACCCGCGCGCCCACTGGTACGAGAACAAGATGGTCAATGAGGTCATCGTCGTCATATGTGCGGCGATCTTCCTGCTGACTCTGCTGTTCTGGCCGGTGGCGGCCCTGGTCCGGCGGCACTACGGCAAGCCGCTCCTGCTGACCGCAGGCCAGCGCCGTCTGCGCCTTGCGGTGCGGGTGGTTTGCGCCCTCGATCTGGCTTTCATTGTTGGCTGGGGAAGCATCATCCTGGGCCTCAACGACGTGGCAGCACTCAACCAGCAACTCGATCCCTGGATACGGCTGCTGCAGATTGTGGGCTGGCTGGGAGTGATTGGGCTGATCATTACGGTTGATAATCTTGTGCGCGCCTGGCAGTCGCCGCGCTGGTGGTGGACTCGCCTCTGGGACACGGGCATCGCCCTGGCCAGCATCGCTTTCGTCTGGTTGCTGTTCAACTGGCACCTGTTGCACTGGCGGCTGATGTACTAGCAAGGCGCCCAGAAAACACAGGGGCTGAAGCCCAAATTTCAAACGGCTCTTTGCCGCAGGGCTGAAGCCCTGCGCTTCCACGCTGTGGGAAGCAGATCATCTGCGAAGAGATCATTCTTCCTGCGCTGTGGGAAGCAGATCATCCGCGAAGAGATCATTCTTCTGCTATCGGCAAACATTTTGCCCTTATTGCAAAGCTGCGCTCTGGAGGCCCTAATCCAGGATGGCAGCCCCGAAATGGAAGAAGGGAAGTTCCGGAATTGGATTGGAAGCTTCTGAGTCGAAGTGGAAGCCCCGGACTTCAGTCCGGGGATCCTCTGCAAAAAAGGGGTGGGCTTTAGAACCTGAGGGGAGACTCTCTCATGTACACTTTTCGCCGTGAGCCCTAAAGCAAAGAGAATTGCGGTCATACCCGGCGACGGCATTGGCAGGGAAGTGCTGGCCGAAGCGGTAAAGGTGATTGCGGCCTCCGGCGCTCCCGTGGAAATGCAGAACTTTGATTGGAGCGCCGACCGCTACCTCAAGGACGGCACCACCGTTCCCCCCGACGGTTTTGTCACGCTGGAGAGCGATTTCGATGCCATTCTGGTGGGCGCCTTCGGCGATCCCCGCGTGCCTTCCAACATTCACGCCAAGGAAATCCTGCTGGGCATGCGCTTCAAAATGGACCTCTACGCCAACGTGCGCCCAGTCAAGCTTCTGGACGCCTCGCTTTGCCCGCTTAAAGACGTGGAGCCCAAGGACGTGGACTTCACCGTCATTCGCGAGAACACGGAAGGCCTTTACGTGGATGTGGGCGGCGTGTTCAAGCAGGGCACGCCGGAGGAAATCGCGGTGCAGGAGGACGTCAATACCCGTAAAGGTGTGGAGCGGATAATCCGCTACGCCTTCGAATACGCCCGCCGGCAGGCCCGCCCGGGTCGCCAGCCCAAGCTGCTGATGGCCGACAAAGCCAACGTCATGACCTACGCTCATGGCCTGTGGCAGCGCGTGTTCAAAGAAGTGGCCCGGGAATACCCGGACGTCAAATCCGAACACATGTACGTGGACGCGCTGTGCATGCAAATGGTGCGCGATCCGCGCCAGTTCGACGTGATCGTCACCAACAACATGTTCGGCGACATCATCACCGACCTGGGCGCCGGCCTTCAGGGCGGACTGGGCATGGCCGCCAGCGGCAATATCCACCCCGGGCGCACTTCCATGTTCGAGCCGGTGCATGGCTCGGCCCCGCCTATTGCGGGCAAGAACATCGCCAACCCTATGGGGGCTATTCTGACGGCCTCCATGATGCTCGTCCACGTGGGGCTGACGCAGCCCGCAGCCAAAATTGATTCCGCTGTGCTCGAAGCCGTCCGCCAGAAGAAGACCACCGAGGACATTGGCGGCAGCATGGGAACGCGGGAAGTGGGCGACTGGATCGCCAAGCGGGTGGCTACCTAACTTCCTCACCCGCGGATGAACGCGGATTGACGGGGATCATTGTCGTCTCCTTTAAAGCCCAGAACCGCAACCGACTGTGTGGCGACAGGCGCCCTCGCCTGTCGGGGCGAGCGTAGCTCGCCTTTGGCTGCTGAACCAAAAAGACCTAGTCGAGGGACCCTGTTTCTTAATTTGTATTTTCGCGGGCGAGGGCACCCGCGCCACAAGGTTCACGCTAACCTTCTCGCCATGGATTGACACCGATTAACACTGATCATTGTTGTCTCATTAAAGCCCGGAACCGCAACCGACCGTGTGGCGTCGGGGCGAGCGTAGCTCGCCTCCGGAAACGAAGCACAAGGTCCCTCGACTCGCGCTCATCTCGCAAGCTCGATTCGCGCTCGCTCGGGATAACATTCGAAAAACATTTTGCCGATCCGCGTACATCGGCGGCGAAAGGAAGTTCTCAACAGACAAAGAGGAACACCCTGGCCCTGCAACCAGCATGAAACGCAAGGTCCTTCGACTCGGACGCGGGTTGGTTCGCCGCGTCCTCGCTCAGGATGACATTCGAAAAAAATTTTGCTAATCCGCATACATCGGCGGCGAAAGGAGGTTGTTAGCGAGCAAAGAGGAGGCTCACCCTTCCTCTCTATCGAATCCAGTTTGGAAATGCCTGAGAGCAGTCGTGGTGAGAACAAGGTGGGGTAGGGGTCCTTCGGCTCGGGCGTGCGCCCTCGCTCAGGATGACATTAATTGAGGGATCTTGAATGAGGGATGTTGAAATCGGTGTCTGTCGTTCATCCGCGGCGAAGAAGTCAGGGTGCCGGCTGTTGCTGCGTCATGTTGAGGCGTTTAGCGGGCGTGAGCGCAGCGGGAGCTGCCGAAATCCTGAGCGCAGCGAAGGACCTCCCGCCGCAACGGCGAACTGAGCTAAGCCGCCGGCTGTTGTTGCGTCATGCAGTGGATGGCGCCAAAGCCCCAGATGAGGTCGCCGCAATATATCCCGACAACTTCGCGATCAGAAAAGACCTCCGCCAGGATATTCAGCGCCCGGCGGTCGTTTTTGTCGTTAAACACCGGGACCAGCACCAGTCCATTGGCGATGTAGAAATTGGCGTAGCTGGCAGGCAGCCGCCGGCCCTGAAAAACGACCGCCCCGGGCATGGGCAATTCGACCACGCGCAAGGGCTTGCCATCCTGGTCCGTCATGGAACGCAGGCGGCGCAGGTTCTCCTGCAGGGGAGCGAAATTCGCATCCGTGGGCTCGCGCTCCACCGCTGCCACCAAAGCGTCAGGACCGGCAAAGCGCGCCAGGTCGTCCACGTGCCCGTGCGTATCGTCGCCCACGATTCCGCTGCCCAGCCACAGCACCTTGCTGATGCCGAGGCAGTCGGCAAAAACCTTTTCCAACTGTTCGCGGCTCACCCGAGGATTGCGCGCCTGCACCGGGCTGAGCAGGCATTCTTCCGTAGTGAGCAGCGTGCCCCAGCCGTTCACATCAATGCTGCCGCCTTCCAGCACCAGGCGATACTTGCGGCCGCTCAGGTCCAGCGTCGGCTGCACCACGGGAATGTCTTGTGACTGCGCAATCCTGACTGCGATCGCCGCGTCATTCCGCCAGTTTGGGTACTTGGCCCAGGCGTTGAAGCGCCATGCAGTGGCCACCAGCGGGTGCTCGCCCGGGGAGTCCGGCGTCCAGGTTCGGGGCGAAGAGGCCTTGCGCAGGAAGATGGGACCATAGTCGCGAGTCCAGACGCGGTCGGTCGGCCAATGATGGAAGCGAACCCCAGCGCCCGGTTCCACGCCGGCCGACTTCAGCAGCTTACGGGCCCCACCCTCCGCTTGAGCGTTGTTGACGATGATCTCCACCGTTTCACGCTGTGCCAGGTGACGCACGATTTCGGCATACACCCAGGGAATGGGCTGAAATTTTCCTGGCCAGTCATCACGAAAATGAGGCCAGGCGATCCAGGTGGCGGCGTGCGGCTCCCACTCCGCCGGCATGCGATAACCGAGTTCGGCGGGCGTGACCCCCGGGGGCAGGCTTGGCGCGCGGGCAGTCACGTCTGCGGTGTGTCCAGGAAGCGGTGGGTGATGGGCGCGTAGCTGTCAATGCGGCGGTCGCGCAGAAACGGCCAATTGCGGCGCACTTCCTCCAGCTTATGCAGGTCCACCTCGCCGATCAGAATTTCCTCTTCTTTGCTGGACGCTTCGGCCACCACCGTGCCAAACGGGTCACAGAGAAAGGAGCCGCCCCAGAACTCCAGCCCCTGGCCGGACGCCTCGTTGCCGCGAATGTTGCCGGTTTCAAAGCCCACCCGGTTCACGGCCGCCACATAAACACCGTTGGAGATGGCGTGCGCCCGCTGGATGGTCCGCCAGGCGTCATGCTGGGCGGCGCCGTATTCCGCCTTCTCCGCCGGATGCCAGCCGATGGCGGTGGGATAAAAGAGCACCTCGGCGCCCTGAAGCGCGGTCAGACGCGCCCCCTCGGGATACCACTGGTCCCAGCAAACCAGGGTACCCAGCCGGCCAGCCTGCGTGTCGAAGGCGCGATAGCCCAGGTCGCCGGGCGTGAAGTAGAACTTTTCGTAGTACAGCGGATCGTCAGGGATGTGCATTTTGCGGTAGATCCCGCGCAGTGCGCCATCGGCGTCGAAGACCACGGCGGTGTTGTGGTAGATACCGGGCGCCCGTTTTTCAAACAGGGAAGCGATCAGGACAACGCCCTGTTGCCGCGCCACCTGCGATAAGCGGGTGGTGCTGGGGCCGGGGATGGGCTCCGACAGGTCAAACAGACTGGCGTCCTCGCGCTGGCAGAAATACTGGGTGCGGAACAATTCCGGCAAACAGACCACCTTGGCTCCGCGCCCTGCCGCCGCGCGCACACGCTCCAGGGCAAGTTCCAGGTTTTCGTCCGGATCGGGCGTACACGACATCTGCACCAACCCGACGGCGAACTTATGCGGCCGGTTTTCCGCCATGGGCAATAGCATAACAAACGCCGCCGCACCGTCCTTCGGCCAGCGGTCATGCGGGCAATATGTTGACGAGAAACAAGCCAAAGATATAGCTTGCTGTTTCCTGCAACCCGCATAGAGTGGCTCATAAACACAAGGTCCTTTGACTCGGACGCGGATTGCTACCGCAAGCGGAGGGCAGGTTCTATACCACGAAAGAGGTGAACGGTGAAGCACGGCAATCACATGGGAGGCGAAGGCATAGAACGCAAGCTGCACGATCCGGTGGCAGACCGGCTCACGCCGCTGGAACCGCTCGATCTCTCTCGTTCGCGCTCCCTTGACGCCCTGGTGCGCGCCATGGGAAGCACTGCCTTCACCGGCCGCCAGGTAGGCGAGGCGGCCGAGGTGCTGGAGGCCATGGCCCGCGACAAGGACTGCTTCGTGGTCATGACCCTGGCCGGCGCCATGACCGTGGCCAAGCAGGGCCTGATCATTACCGAGCTAATTGACCGCGGAATCGTGAAGGCCATCGTCTCCACCGGCGCGCTCATGGCGCATGGCCTGGTGGAGGCTACCGGGCGGGCTCACTTCCGTGTCAATCCCGACTTCAAAGATGAGGAACTGTACGAGGCAGGCTACAACCGCGTTTACGACACCATTGAGCCGGAGCAGAACCTGGATGACGTGGAGCGCGTGGTTTTCCGGGTCCTGCAGGATTGGGATCCGAAGGAAGTGGTCTGTTCGTGGAAGCTGAACCGGGCCATCGGCAAGTACCTGCACGAGACCGTGGAGGAGCGCGGCATTCTGAAGTCGGCCTACGAAAAGGGCGTGCCCGTTTTCGTGCCCGCCTTCACTGACTCCGAATTGGGCCTGGATTTTGCCCTCGACAACCGGATGCGCGCCCGCGAGAACAAGCCCAGGCTGCGTTACGACCCCTTTGAAGACCTGGAACACTTCGCCGACACCCTGCTGCGGCAGAAACGGCTGGGAATCTTCACCATCGGCGGCGGCGTGCCGCGCAACTGGGCGCAACAGTTCGGGCCGTTTGTGGAACTGAGGCGGCGGCGGGGCGGGGAAGACGTCCCCCTCAAGCGCTACCACTACGGACTGCGCATCTGCCCGGAACCGGTTTACTGGGGTGGGCTCTCCGGCAGTCCTTACACCGAAGCGGTTTCCTGGGGCAAGTTCGTGCCCCCTGCTGAGGGCGGGAAATTCGGGGAGGTATTTGTGGACGCCACGGTGGGCCTCCCGCTGATCGTGGGCGCGGTACTGGAGCGCCTGGACAAGGATGCGGGCAAGGCGCAGCCAGAGAAAACCGCCGCCAGCCGCAATGCCAACCGGGGACGCCGGGCGCTCAGTCGAAAATAAAGATGGCGGCGGCTATCACTGTGGTCCAAAGGCCACGCTTATCGCCCACCGCCGACTGGGTAACGTTGGCGGTGCGCACGATTTTGTTGGAAATACGGTAAATTTCTTTCTTCTCGTCCCAGGAGCGGTCGGGATCGAATTCCACGTTCAGGGTGGTAGCCAGCATCTCAGCCGCCAGTTCCTCGGCATAGTCGCCTGCCGCTTCTTCTTTCTCGCCAAAGGAATGGTGCTCGCTGAGGTAGCCGTAGGTGTT
This sequence comes from Terriglobales bacterium, assembly GCA_035935775.1. Taxonomy (GTDB): domain Bacteria; phylum Acidobacteriota; class Terriglobia; order Terriglobales; family Acidobacteriaceae; genus JAICWP01. Next base: position 8,645 of record DASYWT010000455.1, on the reverse strand, counting down.
GCGGTCGGCGGGAATGGCCACGCCAATGCTCGCCGCCAGCAGCCGGTGCGGCTCGCGGGTGGAGTTTTCCGCCACCACGGCAAAGACCACTTCGCCGTGGTGCAGATATTTCAGCCCCTGGGTGCGCGAAAGCAGCTTACATTGGGGCGGAAAGATGGATGAAACCCGGACCAGGTTTTGCGAAGCGATACCGGCGTCGCGCAGCGCCAGCTCAAAGGAGGTGAGACGTTCCCGGTGTTTCCCTACGCCCTTGGTAAAGAAAACCCTTTTGGGAACCATGCTTATGGCCAATTCCGGTGTCCTCCACGCTGTGGAATGAAGTGAAATTTTCCACAATCTAACACAGCACTAATTTGCGTGCGTGAATTTTTGGAGAAAAAACAATGGCGGGAGCTGCTGCTCCCGCCTTAGGGCGAACTCCCGCTGTGTCAGCTGCCTTTGACCGAGGCCACCTGGATGGTGGTGCCCTCCGCCGTGCCGGTAACAGTGGCTTTCTGGCCGGCCAACTTGTCTACCTCGCTCTCATGCCCCTTCAGCGTATAAACCGTGTCGCCCACCAGCAGAGCATAGCTGGAACCCTGCTTGACGCAGGCGCGGGTACAATCGGCCGCGTTGGCCATCATGTGCTTGGCTCCGCACATGGAATCCGTGACCACTCCGCTCCAGCTTTGCTTCTTGGCCTTGGGCGGCTGCGCCGCAGCCAGGCCCGCAAGCAGCAGCGCCGTGACCAGAAAACCCATCAGCTTATGCAGTCTCATGCATTCTCTCCCATGATCTTTAAGTGAAATTGCCGACCCAGCCAGAATACAGGATTAAGTCCTGCCGCTGGGCCTGGAATTACAGAGTGCACAGCGGGCGAATGGTTGCACTCTACGCCCGCTCAATCTTTATATTGTTCAGCTTGATGTCCTTCAGCGGCCGGTCTTGGGAGTTCCGCTTGGCGGCAGTGATCTTGTCCACCACGTCTTGGCCCTCGACCACCTCGCCAAAAATGGTGTGTTTGCCGGTCAGCCAGGTGGTAGCCGCCACCGTGATAAAAAATTGCGAACCGTTGGTGTTGGGGCCGGCGTTGGCCATGGCCAGCTTGCCGGCTCGGTCGAACTTGTGGGGCGAGCCCTTGGTTTCGTCTTCGAATTTGTAGCCGGGGCCGCCCATGCCGGTACCGCTGGGATCGCCGCCCTGGATCATGAAATCGGGAATCACGCGGTGAAAAATGGTGCCGCTGTAGAGCGGCTCGGGGCCCTTCTTGCCGCTGACGTGGTCCTTCCAGTCGCGCTTGCCCTCGGCCAGGTCCGTGAAGTTCTGCACCGTCTTAGGTGCATCCTTTTCGAAGAGCCGGCAGGTGATGTTGCCTTCGCTGGTTTCAAAAATGGCGTAAGTTCCAGGTTGACGAGTCATGCGCCTAGTTTATCGCAGCTACTGCTTGGGCGCCGTCTTCGCCGCGGACTTCGCCGTGGGATGATGCGGCGCGACGTGGTGTGGCGCGGCATGGCTTTCCACGATATCAATGTGCTTGATCTGCACCGGGTGGAAGGGACGGTCGTTGCTGTCGCGGGGCATGGCAGCAATCTTCTTGACCAGGGCCACGGTGGCGGGGTCGCACTGCCCGAAGATGGTGTAGTTGCCGTTCAGCATATCGGCCTGCTGGCCGGTAAAAGCTACCTCGGTGATGAAAAATTGCGAGCCATTGGTGCCTGGGCCGGCGTTGGCGTAGGCCAGACGCCCAGCCACGTCAAACTTCAGATCCGGGTGCACTTCGTTCTTAAAGGCGTAACCCGGGTCTCCGGCGCCAGTGCCCGCGGGATCGCCGCCCTGGATCATGAATCCTGGAATCACCCGATGGAAGATGGTGCCGTCATAGAGCGGCATGCCATGCTTCTTGGCATGGCTGACCGGGTTGGTCCAATCCTTGGTGCCCTTGGCCAGGCCGATGAAGTTGGCCACACCGATGGGCGCCTTGTCAGGAAACAGGGTGCAGTGCATGTCGCCGGCGCTGGTGTGGATGATTGCCTGTGGTTGCGCAGTGGCCGCAGGTGCAGCGCGGTGCGGCGTAGTGTGAGGCGTAGTTTTGGGGGTGGTCTGCGTCTGGGCCAGCATCAGCGCAGGTGCAAGCAAAAGGGCGAGGCAGAAGGTTTTCATGAATGCTCCTGTTCGGGGAACGGCAATCTTTTCATAAAATATGCTGCACGCGCAACGCTCAACCTTAGTGACTGTCATCCCGAACGAGGGCGAATGCCCGAGCCGAAGGACCCCTGCACAGTCCGCACTGTTACTACTTCCCAAGGGAGTTCTCCCGGAACTTCTTGAATTTCGGTAGAAACTCCCTTCGTCAACACGATGCGTTCCAGTTTGGTAGGGGTGTTTCGACTCAAGCGTCCGCCCTCGCTCAACATGACAGAAGTGGTTATGCGAGGTCCTTCGCTGCGCTCAGGATTTCGGCAGCAGGCTCAGACGCCCGCTGAACGCCTCAATTTCGACTCGGGCGTCCGCCCTCGCTCAACATGACAGAGTTTTAAGATATTTGCTCCCAGTTCCCCAGGCGCGGCGGATCAACCATCAGAAGCATCGAAGCACTGGCCACTGAATACTGGGTACTAGGTACCGGGAACTGCCTTCTGCATCTCCCGGCTCACCTGCTCCACCTGCCGGAAGACGCGCAGTAAGTTTCCGCCGAGAATTTTCTTTATGTCCTTGGGCTTGTAGCCGCGATCCAGCAGGGCCTGCGTGATTTTGGGAAGGTCGGCGACGGAATCCATGCCCTGCGGCAGCGCTCCGGAAACGCCGTCAAAATCGGAACCCAACCCAACATGGTCAATGCCCGCCACCTTGGCGATGTGGTCAATCTGGTCAATCAGCGACTTGAGCGGCGGGCGTGGAATTTTCGCCAGGTACTCGCGCTGGATGTGGTCCACTTCCATGTAGCTCACCGGCTTGCCCGCAGCCTTCTGCTGGGCGATGTACTGCTCGGTGGCCGCCTCCACCTCCTTACGCTGGGCGGCCTCCTCTTTGCGGAAAGTCTCGTCGTCGAAGGCGGAGTAGAAGTTCACATCCACCACGCCGCCGTTTTTGGCCACCGCCCGCAGCATGTCGTCGGTCATGTCGCGGGGTGCGTTGACCAGCGCCCGGGCGGAGGAATGCGAGGCAATCACCGGCGCCTTAGTGACCGCAATCGTGTCCCAGAACGTCTTGTCGGCCACGTGGGAAATATCCACCATCATGCCCAGGCGATTCATTTCCAATACCACTTCCTTGCCGAAGGGCGTGAGGCCGTTGTGATGCTGCACCTTGGGATCGTCAATGTCGCCGGAAGAATCGCCCAATTCATTGGTGTTCGACCACGTCAGGGTCATATAACGCGCGCCCAGGCGGTAAAAGTCGCGCAGCACGCGGATGTCGCCCTGCAGGGCGTGGCCGCCTTCTACTCCCATCAGGGCCGCCAGCCGCTTATGAGGGCCGGTGCGGGCGCGCACAATGTCCTCGGCGCTGAAGGCCATCACCATCTGGCCGGGATGGCGGGCCGCCTGCTGGTAAACGGAGTCAATCAGGTCGAGCGCGCGCTGGGTGTAGTGACCGGCGCTGGTCTGCGGGTCCACCCAGATGGAGAAGAACTCAGCGCCCAGGTTGCCCTGCCGGGCCTTTTGCAGGTCCACATTGCCTTCGCTGACAGGCGTGACCGTGCCGAGATCAAAGTTTTCATCCACGAAGCGCTGTGGCGTATCGGCATGAGTGTCAATGACGATGGCGGAATCGTGAATCCGCCTGGCCTGAGGGGAGATTTTGGTAATGTCAGTCTGGGCGAAGACGCAGCTACAGCTCAAAAACAAAAGCAGAACAGCGCAAGATTTGCGGAACATGGGGCCTCATTGTACCGCAGGGCCGGTGTTCTCCTGTTTCTCGGCGCTTTGCGCGGCCGCTTCGACGTTCTTATGTTCCAAGTGGGCGACGCGCCAGTGCTCATAGCGCTTGGCTACCATGATGTGGAATACCGGTTCGCGGCGTTCTTCCGCGGTCTCAATCAATCCCTGCTGCTTCAGGTTGAGGAGATACTGCTCCATCCACTTCCGCTCGGCACGGCCCATACCCCGACGGGAAACATCCACTGTGAGGCCGGCTACGTGGGAAGATTCGGTGTCACCCTCTGCCGGAGCGGCATTGTGGTTATAACGCAGCAGGCGCTCCTGCTGGGCGACCGTGCGCACCGCGGAATTCACCTGAATGGGAGTGTGGAACTTCTGGTAGTGAGCTCGCGCCAGATCCTGTAGAAAATCGCGCGTCCAGGACTTGCAGAAGCGATCCTGGGGCGCAAGTTGGGGATGAATGTTCAGGCTGCGGCTTTCGTGAATGGGGGCCAATTCGTGCTGCTGCTCCAAGTCTTCCAGTTGCTGGTCATCGGCAATGCGGGGCAAACCGAGGCGGTCAATCTCCTCGTTCTGCCGCACCAGCGAATCGTGCGAGCCGTGAAGCACCGGCGTCCACACGATACGACGGTGGTGTCGAACATGGTGATAGGGCCGAGCCCGGCGGAAATGCTGGCTGTGCCGAGTACGGTAGTGCAGGGCCTGTGCAGGCAATGAAATCAGGGCCAATAACAATATGAGGACCAGGTTTGAGCGAGTGGTGTGATTCACTAAGATCAGCTCCCGCGGTTTGGGTCAACTGAAGCGAGAAAAATTCTAAGCCAGACCTGCGGAAATGTGGCGGAGGTTTTTTACCAGGGAACCAACAAGAGCACACTTTGTTAATAAATTGCCGCTACTGAATTGGGAATCCCTGTTCCAAGGACACCTAGGCGCTGCTACGCCCAGTGGGTTTGCGATGGAAATCAGTACGTTCCGCCTATTTCGCGGGGGGCAGCTTGATTTCCATCACGCGGCTGCGACGGGCCAGGCTGTTCAGCCCCGGCACATCCTCCTGGCGAATCTTTTCCCACGAAGCCAGCAACGTCTGCAGCGAGCGTTCGGTTTCATCAAAAACCTCAGCGGCTTGAGCCGTAGGAGCAGCATCACCGCTTTCGACTGAATTGAGCAAAGTCGCCAGAGTGCCGTTCAGGTTCGCCAGCGTGGCCGGGCCGCCGGGAATTCGACTCATGCCGGCGAGCGCTGCGAGTTTGCCGTCCAGCGCAGTCGCGGCTGCTGTCAATTTGGCGGAGCGCGGCCCCTTGGGCGCTTCCTTTTGCAGCGCAGCCACTTGCTTGCGTACGGCCGAAATGTCGTTGTATGCCGACATGTCCTTGGCCACGGTGTCTGTGATGTGCAGTTCGAGCTGAAGCTGGCGAGCGAGGTCGGCCAGCGAAGTTGAAACTCGCGGGTCCTCCTTGATCTCCAGGGGCTGGCGGTAGGTCTCGCCGTTTACTGTGAGGCGCACTTCGTAGTTTCCGGGCAGGACCAGCGGCCCGCTCGGTTGCACTGGGGTTTCTCTCACAACCGCCGCCATGCTGTACTCATGAAACAACCACTGCGGCGTCGGGTAGCGCAAATCCCACACAAACCTGTTTTCACCCGCGCTCTTGCCAAGTGTGTGCGGCACCTCCACCCAGTAAGAGGGGAAGGCGAGTTGGGAAAAATCAACCGGCGCCGGCACGTCGCTGCTGGAGAAGCGGCGCACCACATTCCCCTGCGCATCGGCAATCTCCAGCACCACAGGTCCAGCAGGTGCGGTTTTGAGGTAATAGTCAAAAATGGCGCCCTCGGGGGGATTCTGGCCGGCGGGAGTTTCCGGGGGCAGGGGAGTATCTCGATTTTGGTTGCCGCGCACCCGCAGCGCCACCGCCGGGCGGAAGAGCTGCACGTCGGAGTTGGCCACGGCGGCATCAAGGTGGCGCAGCGGCGTGATGTCGTCCAGAATCCAGAAGGAACGGCCGTGCGTGGCTACCACCAGGTCGTCGCCGTGAATCACCAGGTCGTGGACGGGCGCGATGGGCAGATTGAGTTGCAAGGACTGCCAGTGGCCGCCATCATCGAAGGAGACGTAGACGCCGGTTTCGCTGCCGGCAAACAGAAGGCCCTTAAGCTCCGGGTCCTCGCGTACGGCGTGAACGTAGGCGGTGTCCGGAATGCCTTCGGTAATCTGGGTCCAGGTCTTGCCGTAGTCGTGCGTGCGATAAATGTAGGGACGGAAGTCGTCCACCCGGTGCCGGTCAACGGCAGCATAGGCGGTACCCGCGTCGAAGCGGGAAGCATCCATCAGGCTGATTTTGCTCCAGGGCGCCAGCCCCTTGGGGGTAACGTTCTCCCAGGTTTTGCCGCCGTCGCGCGTCAACTGAATCAGGCCGGTGTCGGTGCCCACCCAAATCTGTCCCGGGCTGATGGCGGAAGGCGCGATGGTGTATATCACGCCGTAGCCGCGCTGCATGGCATTGCTGACCGCCAGCGGTTCATGGGAACCGGCCGCGCCCGCTTCTGCTCCCGTCAGGTCGGGGCTGATGGGCTGCCAACTCATGCCCCGGTCGCGGGTTTGGAGCAGCACCTGCGCGCCCATGTAAAGCGTATGCGGGTCCTGCGGCGAAAAAACGATGGGCGAGGTCCAGGTGAAGCGGTATTTGCGGCCAGAGATCTCGGTGCCGAAGGAGACGCTGGGCCAGGGAGAGATGTCCTGCGATTCGCCCGTGTGCCAGTTGAAGCGGCGGAGTTCGCCCAACGTGCCCCCGGCAAAAACAAAATTGGGGTCACTGGGGTCGGGGACCATGTAGCCGCCTTCGTCGCCGCCCACCGGACGCCAGTCGCGGAAGGTAATCTGGCCATAATCGCTGCGGCTGAGCGTACCCACAGTGCCGCTGTCCTGCTGCGCTCCGTACACCTTGTAGGGAAACTGGTTGTCAGTGGCGACGTGGTAGAACTGCGCCGTGGGCTGGTTGTACCAGCTGCTCCAGGTCTCGCCGTAATCGAGGCTGATCGTGGTGCCCTGGTCGCTGGCCACAATCATGCGCCGCGAGTCGCCGGGGTCCACCCATAGGAGGTGGTAATCATCGCCGCCGGGCGCGCCTTTGATGGAGGTGAAGGTTTTGCCCCCATCGGTGGAGCGATAGAGAGAAACATTGGGAATGTAAACCCGGTTGGGATCGAGCGGGTCGGCTGTGACCGTGCCGAAATACCAGCCGCGCTGATGGATGCGGCGGTCAGTGCTCACCAGCGTCCAGTCGGCGCCGCCATCGTCGGAGCGGTAGAGGCCGCCGTTCCTGCGGGCATCTACCACCGCGTAAATCCGCTGCCCGTGCGTGCCCGCGGAAACCGCCACACCAATTCTGCCCACTTCAGAGGAGGGTAGGCCATGGCCGGAGATTTCCGTCCAGGTGGCGCCCTCGTCGGTGGACTTGTAAAGACCGCTGCCGGGACCGCCCAGCGGTGCGTAAGTGCTCCAGGGCGGGCGACGCGTTCGCCACAGGCTGGCAAAGACGGTCTGCGAGTTATCGGGATCGAAGGTCAGGTCAATCGCGCCGGTGTTTTCGTCTTTGTAGAGCACTTTCTGCCAGGTTTGGCCGCCGTCGGTGGAACGAAATACGCCACGCTCCGGGTTAGGCCCGTAGGCGCGGCCCAGCGCCGCCACCAGCACAATATTGGGATCGTGGGCATCTATCAGGATGCGGCCAATGTGGCGGGTCTCACGCAGGCCGACGTTGCGCCAGCTTTTGCCGGCATCAGTGGATTTGTAAACGCCGTCGCCGAAGGAGATGTCAGAGCGCATGTCGGCTTCGCCGGTGCCGACGTAGATCACGCTGGGATTAGAAGGCGCAACCGCCAGCGCGCCGATGGAGGCGATGGGTGCGGCATCGAAAATCGGTTTCCACACGCGGCCGCTGTCGGTGGTCTTCCACACTCCGCCGCCGACGGCGCCAAAATAGAAGGTCTCGGGTTCGCCCGGAACTCCGGCTGCCGCCAAGGCGCGGCCGCCACGAAACGGGCCGATGTTACGCCAACGCAGCCCGGCATAGAGGCTGGGGTCGAGGCCCTGAGCGCGAGTCACCGCCGGGCTCAGAAGAAGGAATCCTAAAATTGCAAGAGTTGCTAACCGATGGCGAGGGGTCGAGTTTTTGTGCATGTTGGGAGAAGGGAGAATATACACCCTCGCGCCCGTTGTCCTGAACGCCACAACGCGCCAACCAGAGTAATGCCACTTTGCGAGCGCAACTCGACGGTCAGCGACTCGAAGAACCGAAGCAACTCAACCGAGAGTGATGTCGGAGGAAGCCCACAAGCCCGGGAAGGCAAAAGAAAGAGGGCGGCCCGCAAGCCGCCCGGTCAAAACCATGGATTTAAAGTTTATGTTTCCGCGCAGGCCCAATCCCGCGGGAGGCCCTGAAAATTCTCTTCGCCTTCCGCCGGCTGAAGGTCGAGCACGGAGTCCAATGCGGTCACGGCCAGGACCTCGCGCACGTGCTTCTTGGGGTTGATCAATTTCATCTCTGTGCCCTGAGCATTACACCACTGCCGCACCCGCAGCAACGCTCCCAAACCGGCGGCATCCAGGGCTTCCACTCCCTGAAGATCAATGATCAGTCCGGCCGTCCGTTCCGTGGTTGCGGTGCGCTGCAGAGCCTTGAGGCCTTCCCCGGCCACAATTCTTCCTCGGCACTGCAAGACAACCCTATCTCCTGAACGCTGTGCCAATAACTGCAACATCCTTCCTCCAGATATCTTTCAAAAATTAGT
>DASYWT010000454.1:0-6358 GCA_035935775.1 Terriglobales bacterium | reverse complement strand
CGACTCGGGCGTGCGCCCTCGCTCGGGATGACAGGCGAATGCGGTGCAACAGGCGAGGAGACCTTTTCCAGAATCTCTGGAGGTACCTCAGTGGCCAAAGCCCGCTTTACTACCCTCCTTCAATGCAGGCCTGAAGGCCTGTTCCACCCACCAGTCCCACTCAAGCCAAAACCGGGCTTGAATGAAGCACCCGCCTCAAGCTGCAGCTTCAAGCGAAAAAACGCAAGGTCTCTCGACTCGGGCGTGCGCCCTCGCTCGGGATGACAGTGGTAAGGCGATGGAGGAAGGGGCTCCTTCGCTGCGCTCAGGATTTCGGCCGGCGGCATACACCGCCATAACGCCTCAACTTCGACTCGGGTATGCCCGCTTGACAAAAGCAACCCTCCAGCTCATTATGGCGTCAGACGACATGTCGGTCAATGAGCTATGGAGACGTTCCCCTTAACTGAACCGGTATTTCTGCTGCTGTTGAGCCTGGCGGAACAGCCGCGCCATGGCTACTCCATCCTGAAAGACGTTGAATCCATGAGTGGCGGCCGGGTGCGGCTCAGCACGGGCACCTTGTACGGCGCCCTGCAGCGCCTGCTCGCTGAGGGCTGGATCGAACGCGTCGAAGAGGACAACACCCCGCGCGACCGGCGTACCTACAGGCTGACCGCGCGCGGGCGGCGCAATCTGCGAATGGAAATTGAGCGCATGCGCCACCTGACCAAAGTGGCTGCCCTGCGCACCGCCCGCAAGGAGGCGTGATCGTGGCACTTACGGTTTATTGCTGGTTGTTATGCCTGTATCCAGGGAGCTATCGCCGTGAATTCGGCGGGGAGATGGCGTCCGTCTTCCGCGAGGCACGCAACGCTCTTCCGCCAGCGCCGGCTGCGAAGATCAGCTTCTATGGGCGGGAATTTTGTGGACTTTTGTCGGGCGCCCTGCGCGCACATTTTGACTGTCTGTTCGGCCCTGCCATGCCATTTCGGAGGTTCCATATGCAACCCCAGTTTCGTTTTCCCCGCTCCACCGTGTTCCTGATGCTGGTGATCTTTGCCGGTACAGTGCTCACCATCGCGAAAGCCGCCAGCGTTGCTGGCGGATTGGCGGTCTGGCCGTCGTTGGTATCCGTTCTGGGCTTTATGGTGCTGACCATGTGCGCGGCTGCCGTCGTCGTCTGGGGGATTCTGCACACCCTGCGGCGGAGCGGAGCACATCGCCTGGAGAACGTGCACGTGGAGCAAAACGGCAACAGGTAGACGCGGGGATTGTAACCAAGGCATTGGGGCTAACAACTTATCAGCCTCCCGGTTAGGCTTGGCCTCGTCGCCCTCTTCCACCATGCGATTGTCGCCCGGCAGGTCACCCAGGCGCGGGACCCGCCTTCCGCACGTCCATGTACCAGGGATGACCATGGGCACTGGGCAGAAAGCGCCGAGAATTGGCATACTAGTAATATGACTGCCAGTTATGCCGAACCGAGAAGTGTCTCTGTGCAAGCGGATACCCAGGAAGTAAGTGAATGGATTGAAGCATTTGAACAGCTATTGGCCCAGGAGGGGCTATCCCAGGCGGCCCAGTTGCTGGCCGCGCTGACCCGGCGGGCGCAGCAGGCAGGCGTGAACCTGCCGGTGCAATTGAATACGCCCTATGTAAATACCATTCCGGCCGAGGACGAGGTGCCTTACCCCGGCGACCGGGCATTGGAACGGCGGATTAAGAGCCTGATCCGCTGGAACGCCATGGCCATGGTGCACCGCCAGAACAAGAAAGACGCGGGCATCGGCGGCCACATTTCCACCTATTCCTCGCTGGCCACCCTGCTGGAAGTGGGTTTTAATCACTTTTTCCATGCCAGTTACGGGGATCAGCCCGGCGACCTGATTTACTTCCAGGGTCACGCCTCACCGGGGGTATACGCGCGAGCCTTTCTGGAAGGCCGACTTAGCCAGCAGGAGGTAGAGAACTTCCGCCATGAACTGCGCGACACTCCAGGGCTTTCTTCTTATCCGCATCCCTGGCTGATGCCGCACTTCTGGCGCTTCCCCACGGTTTCCATGGGTATTGGGCCGATTAACGCGATTTACCAGGCGCGCTTCATGCGCTACCTGGAAAACCGAGGCATTATTCCTAAAACGCCGCGCAAGATATGGGCGTTCGTGGGCGACGGCGAAACCGACGAGCCTGAAACCATGGGTTCGCTGACTCTGGGCTCACGCGAGCACCTGGACAACCTGATTTTCGTCATCAACTGCAACCTGCAGCGCCTGGACGGGCCAGTTCGCGGCAACGGCAAGATCATCAATGAACTGGAAGCGGCGTTCCGAGGGGCAGGCTGGAACGTTATTAAGGTGGTGTGGGGCGCGGGCTGGGACGACCTATTGGCGCGCGACCGCAGCGGGCTTCTGCTGAAGCGCATGGAAGAATGCGTGGATGGCGACTATCAGACGTTCAAAGCCAAGGACGGGGCCTATGTGCGCAAGGAATTCTTCGGCAAGTACCCGGAGACGCTGGAACTAGTAGCGGACATGACCGATGACGAGGTCTTCCACCTGCACCGCGGCGGGCTGGACCCACAGAAGGTCTATAACGCCTACTACCAGGCGGTGCAGCACGAAGGCGCGCCCACGGTGATTCTGGCCAAGACGGTAAAGGGCTATGGACTGGGGTCGGCGCAGGCACGGAACGCGACGCACCAGGAAAAAAAGATGAGCGATCAGGCGCTGGCGGCGTTTCGCGCCCGCTTTGAGATTCCCATCCCGGAGAACGCGGCGAAAGAGGGTTCGCTTTACCGTCCGCCGGAAGACAGTGAAGAAATCCAATACCTGAAGGAGCGGCGGCAGGCGCTGGGCGGCTACATGCCGACACGCAATCCCAAGCCCAGCTTCGAGTTTGAAGCTCCTCCGCTGGAGTACTTCTCGGAATGGCTGGAGGGCTCGAAAGGGCGCGCGGTTTCCACCACCATGGCGTTTGTGAGCCTGCTGCGGCACCTGCTGAAGCATCGCAAAATCGGCGAACTGGTGGTGCCTATCATTCCGGATGAGGCCCGCACCTTCGGCATGGAATCCATCATCCGCCAGGTGGGCATTTACGCCAGCCGGGGACAGCTCTACAAGCCGCACGACCAGGACATGGTGCTTTACTACCGCGAGGAGAAAGACGGCCAGATCCTGGAAGAGGGCATCACAGAGGCAGGCTCGATGGCCTCGTTTACCGCCGCAGGAACCGCGTATTCCAACTACGGAGTGCCCATGGTTCCCTTCTTTACCTACTACTCCATGTTCGGATTCCAGCGGATTGGCGACCTGATCTGGGCTTTTGCCGATGCGCGGGGCAAGGGCTTCCTGATGGGCGGCACGGCCGGGCGCACCACGCTTTCCGGCGAAGGCCTGCAGCACCAGGACGGCCACAGCCATGTGCTGGCGAGTGCGGTGCCAACCTGCGCCAGCTACGATCCCGGCTTCGCTTACGAAACCGCAGTCATCATCCAGGATGGCCTGCGGCGTATGTACCAGGAGCACGAAGACCGCTTTTACTACATCACGGTCTACAACGAAGACTACGCCATGCCGGAAATGCCCGAAGGCTGCCGCGAGGGCATCCTGCGGGGCATCTACCGCTACAAGGCGGCGGATAAGGGCAACGCGGTGGTGCAACTCTTCGGCAGCGGCCCGATTCTGAATGAGGCGCTGCGGGCGCAGAACATTCTGGCGGAGAAGTACGGCGTGGCCGCCAACGTGTGGAGCGCCACCAGCTACAACGAATTGCGGCGGGAAGCTCTGGCGGTGGAACGGTGGAACCGGCTGCATCCGACAAAGCAGCCCAAGCGGCCATACATCCTGACCGCCTTGGATGGAAACGAGGGTCCGATCGTGGCGGCCACCGACTACATGAAGATCGTGCCGGACCAGCTGGCGCCCTGGCTAGGTGGACGGCTGGTCTCGCTGGGAACGGATGGATTTGGGCGCAGCGACAACCGCGCGCATCTGCGGCGGCACTTTGAAGTTAACGCGGAATCCATCGCGGCGGCGGCACTGGCAGCCCTGGCGCGCGAGAAAAAGTTTGACGCCGCGCGTGCGGAGAAGGCGTTCGCAGAACTGGGAGTGAACGCCGAGAAACCGGATCCGGCACGGGCATAAGGACTAGCTAGGGAATGGTCACGTCGAACCTCGCTAGGGCGGGCCTGCGTCACCAGGAAACAAACAAATAGCCCGGCGAGGTTGCCGGGCTTACCTGCAGATTTCCCTGAAACTTAAGTTTCTAGCTTGGCGTCAAATGCCGTCGCCGCCGACATATTCGACCTGGCCGCGCTCATTGCGAATCCAGCCGTGGCGGGCCAGCAGCGAACCGAAGATGTTCTCGGCCGCCTCTTCGACTTTCTTACGGGCTTCCGCTGCAAAATGGTCCTGCAACTGGCGCTCGAAATCGCGGCTGGCTTCCGGAACGGATACCTCAGCCTGTGCCTGAACCACCGACTGCACTTCCGGCTGCTCCTGCTTCTTATGCCGGCGGGAGCTCTTACCACTGTGTTTTGCGTTCTTTACAGACACAACAACCCTCCACCAAAGGCCCTCTTTTTTTTGAAAGACTAAGGGATTGGATGCAGGAAGCACAACTTTGGTTCCAAAACGGAACCGCCTAAACGCGACGCGGGCTGAGCAGGCGCATGGGAAGTGTAAAGATCGCCCACAGAAAGCCGAGCACCCCCTCGACCGCGATGCCCACGATACGGAAGGGCAACAGAATCAGCCAGACAAAGGGATAAAGAACCAGCGCCAGCAGGGCCAGGGGCCAGCACAGGACGAACAGCAGGCACCAGAGCAGGAAGGTGAGCATGGGAGTATAGCTCCTGCTTGATTGTACGTGAGTTAGGTGGGAAAGGTTCCCAGGTGTCACCTGCCCACATTAGGCCGCCAGAGGCGTGCGGAGAGGCCGGGGGGGTCGACGCGGACCAAATGTGGGCACCCCGAATTAGTCGGCGGCAACCGTGTCAGCCAGTTCACGCAGGGAATGCTCGTAAGGCGCGCGGGCAACGCCACGCTCGGTGATGATGGCGTTCACGTACTTAGCGGGAGTGACGTCAAATGCGGGGTTCTCGACCTTTACGCCTTCGGGGGCAATGGCTTTTCCGGCAATGTGGGTGACCTCGCGGGTGGAGCGCTGTTCGATGGGAATCTTGCTGCCATCGGGCGTTTCCATGTCCACAGTGGAGAAAGGCGCGGCCACGTAGAAGGGGATGCCGTGCTCTTTCGCCAGTACGGCGACAGTGTAGGTCCCGATCTTGTTGGCCACATCGCCGTTGGCAGCGATGCGGTCGGCGCCCACCACCACGGCGCCGATTTTGCCCTGCTTCATCATGGCGCCCGCCATGTTGTCGGAGATGACGGTGGTGGGAATGCCGTCCTTCATCAGTTCCCAGGCTGTGAGACGCGAGCCTTGCAGAAAGGGCCGCGTTTCATCGGCATAAACCTGAATCTTCTTACCGGCTTCAACAGCCGCGCGGATAACGCCGAGCGCAGTGCCGTAGCCGCAAGTGGCCAGGGCGCCGGCGTTGCAGTGGGTGAGCACGCCGCCGCTGGAGGGCATGAGGGTGGCGCCGTGGCGCCCCATGGCTTCGTTGGCGGCGATGTCTTCCACGTACATTCGCTGCGCCTCGGTGATCAGCGCCTGGCGGATTTGGTCCACCGGCAGCTCGGCGCAGGCCTCGAATTTTTCCTGCATACGGCGAATGGCCCAGAACAGGTTGACGGCGGTGGGCCGGGTTTCGCCTATGACTTCGCAAATCTGCTCGAAGGCGCGGCGCAACTCGGAGACGTGGCCCGCCTCTGCGTCGCGCGTACCCAGGGCAATGCCCATGGCGGCGGCCACGCCGATAGCTGGCGCGCCGCGCACTGTCATGTTGCGGATGGCGTCGGCCACCTCTTCGTAGGTGGCGCAGGTAACGTAGGTTTCTTCAATGGGCAGCTTGCGCTGATCAATGAAGCGCACGCCTTCGTCGGTCCATTCCAGGGTCTTGATCATCAGTTGTCAGTAGCCAGTGGCCAGTTGCCAGTGGTCAGTTGTTGGCTATCAGCTGTCAGCTCTCAGCGAAGGCCCGAATTGCAAAGCTGCCCACAAGGTACATTCAGGGCCGGCTGACGGCTGAGTGCTGACTGCTGAGTGCTTCCTTTTGCTTCACGTGCTCGCGGCGGACGTCGTTGGCGGTAAACAACGCCACAAAGGACACAGGGGCTGCCGCCTTCTCCACGTTTGCGCGGCCGCCGGCTTCCTCACGCTCCACCAGACACATGACGCCGACAATTTCAAAACCGAACTCACGGGCTGCCTCGATCGCCTGGATGGTGGAAGCTCCCGTGGTGCAGACGTCGTCCAC
>DASYWT010000453.1:0-16487 GCA_035935775.1 Terriglobales bacterium | reverse complement strand
AAGGTCCTTCGACTGCGTCGGGCGATTCGCAAGCGAATCACCCGACTCCGCTCAGGATGACAGGTCAAACCTGTTTTGCAGAAGGCCGAGAGCCGACGACCGACCGTCTTGCCGTCGTCCGTCGAGTGTCAGCCTTGCCGTCGACCGTCAGCCGTCGACGGTTTTAGATGTCGTAGTACAGAGCAAACTCATATGGATGTGGCCGCAACCGCACCGCGTCCACTTCCTTTGCCCGCTTGTACTCGATGTAAGTTTCCAGCAAGCCTTCGGTGAAGACGTCGCCCTTCAGCAGGAACTGGTGGTCTTTCTCCAGCGCGTCCAGAGCGTCTTCGAGCGAGCCCGGCATGGAAGGAACCTTGGCCAATTCCTCCGC
The DNA here is from genome assembly GCA_035935775.1 of Terriglobales bacterium. GTDB lineage: Bacteria > Acidobacteriota > Terriglobia > Terriglobales > Acidobacteriaceae > JAICWP01. The sequence goes on along the minus strand of DASYWT010000453.1, from coordinate 16,114 downwards.
GCCCAAATCGTAAATGTCCTTGTCCAGCGGCTGGCCGGGATCAATCTTGTTCTCCACGCCATCCAGGCCGGCCATCATCATGGCGGCGAAGGCCATGTAGGGGTTACAGCTCGGGTCAGGTGGGCGGAACTCCACGCGCTTGGCCTTGGGCGAGGCCGAGTACATGGGAATGCGGCACGCGGCCGAGCGATTGCGCCGCGAGTACGCCAGGTTCACCGGCGCTTCAAAGCCCGGCACCAAACGCTTGTAGGAGTTGGTGGTGGGCGCGATCAGGGCGGAGAGCGCGGGTCCGTGCTTGATCAGCCCGCCGATGTACCACAGCGCCAGCTGCGAAAGCCCGGCGTAGCCATCGCCGGAGAACAGCGGCTTGCCGCCCTTCCACAGCGACTGGTGAGTGTGCATGCCGCTGCCGTTGTCCTGGAACAGCGGCTTGGGCATGAAGGTCACGGTCTTGCCGTACTGGTTGGCCACGTTCCGCACGATGTACTTGTAGAGCATCATGTTGTCGGCGGAACGCACCAGAGAATCGAACTTCAGGTCAATTTCCGTCTGCCCGCCGGTAGCCACTTCGTGGTGGTGGCACTCCACGCTCAGGCCGGCGTTCTGCATGGTCAGCGCCATCTCGGTGCGCAGGTCCTGGTAGTGGTCTGTGGGCGGCACCGGGAAGTAGCCTTCCTTGTAGCGCGGCCGGTAGCCCAGGTTGTTCTCGGCGCGTCCGGAGTTCCAGCGGCCTTCTTCGGCGTCAATAAAGTAGAAGCCGTGCTGCTCGCGCTGGTCGAAGCGCACGTTGTCGAAAATGAAGAACTCGGCTTCAGCGCCGAAGTAGGCGGTGTCGGCCAGGCCGGTGGAGGCCAGGTACATTTCCGCCTTCTTGGCGATGTAGCGCGGGTCGCGGTCATAGCGCTGCTTGGTCACCGGGTCCACCACGTCGCACACCATCACCAGCGTGGCTACTTCGGTGAACGGATCCAGCATGTACCAGGCGGGATCGGGGATGAGCAGCATGTCGCTCTCGTGAATCGCCGCCCAGCCGCGGATGGAGGAACCATCCATGCCGAAGCCCTCTTCAAACGAGTCCTCGGAGAGTTGGTCAATGGGATAGGAAACGTGGTGCCACAAACCGGGGAGGTCGGTAAAGCGCAAATCCAAAAGCTTGACGTCGTTCTTTTTTACAAACTCCATGATGGTCTTCGGATCAGCCATGCAAAAAGCTCCTTTGCGCCTTAGGCGCGGATAGCCCTGTTCCGGCAAATACGGGATGCGCACGGTGGGCGAACAGCAGAATTGTCATGAAATTGGGGCAGGCGCCTGCTGCTACAATCCTCCTGCAGCAGGATGGATTCAGCATACGTGCAGCCATCCCAAGAGAGGAAATTCATACTTTTTATGGCCCGGATAAAAGCCTTTTATTGAGAGTTAAGTTCTTGTTCTGCTGTGACTTAGGCGGTGGAAATCAAGGAAGCAATTAGCAGTTAGCGATTAGCATTTAGCCAGCCACGAGTCGCCTGGGGTTAGAGGAACCCGTTCACGGGCTAGGTGCTAGCTGCTAATTGCTAAGTGCTACTTAAAGTTCCGTCAGCCGTCGGCTCGGGTTTAACTGACAACTGACCACTGGCAACTGCTCTTATGGATTTTGACCAACTGGAAACGTTCCTCGAGGTGGCCCGCCACGCCAGCTTTTCGCGTGCGGCGGAGAAGCGTTTCCGCACCCAGCCCGCCATCTCCTCCCAGATCCGCGCCCTGGAAGAGGAGGTTGGGGCCAAGCTTTTCGACCGCTCCGGCGGCAAGGTGGCGCTTACCGCCGCCGGCAAGGTTTTCCAGCGTTACGCCGAAGAAACCCTGCAGGCCCGCCGCGTGGTCATGACCACGGTGCAGGAAATGGAGCGCGTGCCACGCGGCGAAATCGTGGTGGCGGCCAATGAGGGCACCTGCCTGCACATCCTGCCCGAAGTCTTTGCTGAGTTCAAAAAACAGTATCCGCGGGTGGCCGTCAGCGTGCAGCGTTCCGAGCACAACAAAATCCTGGAGTCGGTGATTGATAATTCGGTGGACTTCGGGGTGGTCTCGCTGCCGGTGAACGACACGCGCCTTACCATCGTGCTCATTCACCGCGATGAGTTGGTGCTGATTGCGCCGCCGGGCCACCCCCTGGCCAAGCTGGAAGCTGTGCCGGTGGCGGAAATCGCCAAATATCCTCTGCTTTTGCCCAAGCTCGGCCGCACCCGCGATGCCATCGAGAATGTGTTCCACGAGCGCCGCCTGCGCCCGCAGGTCTCGATGGAACTCGATTCCAGCGAAGTGATGAAGCGCTTCGTAGCCGCCCAGGTCGGGCTGGGGTTTATCGCCCGCTCCAATGTGGCGGAAGATGTGCGCGCCGGGGTGCTGGTTGCACTGGCCCTTGCCGACGCGCAATTTCGCCGCGACCTGGCCCTGGTCTTCCGCAAAGACAAGGCGCTCAGCCGCGCCGCCCTCGCTTTCATTGACATCGCGGTCAAGCTGAAGCGGCCAAGCCCGGTAGTCAGTAATCAGTAGTCAGGAGTCCGCAAGAACGCACGCCCTCGGTACTGAGAAACCGAGAACTGAGAACTGCTCTACTCCGCCAGCACGTGCCGCACCGTGTCGCCCTGAAACACCATGACCTGCAACACGCGTTGGCCGCTGGGGTCCGACTCATACCAGAACTGGGTCTGATCCGCCTTGGCATTCAAGGGCTCCATGTTGCATTTCACGCGATATTCCTGTTTGCCCTTCTTGAATACCATGATGTGCTCGGAGCCTTCCATGATGTGGGTGACCTTGTATTCCCCCACGGGCAGCACGTGCGCGCCCACCTTGGCCTGTTCCGTCAAAAGGACCGTTCTGTTTGTCTTGAACCCGGTCGGCTTTTGCGCGCACAACATGACGCTCAGTCCCAGCAGTGTGAGTAATAGAAGTGCGGTTTTGCGCATAATTTCTCCTTGGTATCTCGGTCGCATCCCCGGCTTTTCCCGGCTTCCTGCGACTCTTTAATGTAGAGCCCGGGGACGCGGCCACACGGTGATTCGCCTCACGATGCTCCGTGACCGCTACACGCTCCTGGTGTGCGCAGCCGTTTCCCTTCCGAAAAATAAGCCCGTCTCCTTCGAGACGGGCCGAACCTAGGGGTGATCGGTAGCTGGTAGTTAGTAGTTGGTACTGTCGCCCTGACCAACTACCAGCTACTAGAAGCCGTCTCATAAATCGACAAACCGCGAACACTACGTCCCGCAGGGGCTAAAGCCCGTATATTTAGCGGCTCTGGACGGCACGGCTGAAGCCGTGCCCTTCCGAAAACATTTATGAGATAGCTTCTAGCTACGAACTACATGAGTTCCCTGACCACTGACCACTGGCAACTGACAACTGGTTCTGGCAACTGGCAACTGGTTCTTAGACTCCGATCACCCCCACCAGTTCCTTCACCGCGCCGGCGCTTTTTTCCAGCGCAGCCTTCTCTTCCGGCGTGAGCTTGATCTCGATGATCTGCTCGATGCCGCGTGTTCCCAGTTTGCAGGGCACGCCCACAAACAGGCCCCGCAGGCCGTACTCGCCTTCCAGGTAGGCGGCGCAGGGCAGGATCTTCTTCTTGTCCTTGAGAATGGCTTCTACCATCTCGGTCACGGCGGCCGAAGGCGCGTAGTAGGCGCTGCCGGTCTTCAGATATTTAACGATCTCGGCGCCGCCATCGCGCGTGCGCTGCACCAGGCGCTCAATAATGGCTTTGTCCATCAGTTCGGTGATGGGGATGCCGGCCACCGTCGAGTAGCGCGGCAACGGCACCATGGTGTCGCCGTGTCCGCCCAGCACGAATGCGGTCACGTTTTCCACGCTCACCTTCAGCTCCATGGCGATGAAGGCGCGGAAGCGCGCTGAATCCAGCACGCCCGCCATGCCAATCACCCGGTTGCGGCTGAAGCCGCACAGCTTGTATCCGGCCTGCGCCATGGCGTCCAGCGGATTGGAGACGATGATCAGAATGCAGTTGGGCGAATACTGCACCACCTGTCCGACCACGTCCTTCATGATCTTGTGGTTGATGTTGAGCAGGTCATCGCGGCTCATTCCCGGTTTGCGCGGCACTCCCGCGGTGATGACCACGATGTCGGAATTAGCTGTGTCCTTGTAGTCCTGGGTGCCCAGGATAAACGAGTCTTTCTTCTCGATAGGCATGGCCTCCAGCAGGTCCAGACCCTTGCCCTGGGGCACGCCTTCGATGATGTCAATCAGGACAACGTCGGCCAGTTCCTTGGAGGCGATCCAGTGCGCCGCGGTGGCGCCCACATTTCCCGAACCTACAATGCTCACTTTATTGCGCATGATTTTCCTTTCCGATAACCATCCACCACAAAGGACACGAAGGCTCACGAAGGAAAACTATTTCAAATTTCTTTGTGTTCCTTCGTGTCCTCTGGGGCGAGATTCTAATCCGCCGCCGTGGAGAGCCTGGCGTCCATGTTCTTGATGATGTAGTCGCCAAACTCGCTGGTTTTGACCTTGGTGGCCCCTTCCATCAGACGCTCAAAATCGTAGGTAACCTTCTTCTGCTGAATGGTTGCCTCCATGGCGTTCTCAATCAGCCGCGCCGCCTCGCTCCAGCCCAGAAAGTCGAACATCATCACGCCGGAAAGAATCACCGAACCGGGGTTGATGACGTCCTTGTCCGCGTATTTGGGCGCTGTGCCGTGGGTGGCTTCGAAGATAGCGTGCTCGTCGCCGATGTTGGCGCCGGGCGCTATGCCCAGCCCGCCAATCTGCGCCGCGCAGGCATCAGAAATGTAGTCGCCGTTCAGGTTGGGCGTAGCCAGGACCGCGTACTCGTCGGGCCGCGTCACCACCTGCTGGAAGATGGAGTCGGCTATGCGGTCGTTGATCATCAGCTTTTTCTTCCACGCCGCCTTGCCGTGGGTCGCATAAATGGCGTCCAGCACCCGCTTGACCTCGGCGTATACCTGCTTGCGGAAATCCTCGGTGGCGAATTCGAGCCCGGGCTCCACCATGGCCGCGTTCTGCTCCACGGTCAGATTCGGGTTTTTGTCCTTGTTGTCCACGATCCAGCTTTCGCGCTCGGTAATCACCTGGTCGCGGAACTCGGCCGTGGCCATTTCGTAGCCCCATTCCCGGAACGCGCCCTCGGTGAACTTCTGAATGTTGCCCTTGTGCACCAGGGTCACCGATTTGCGGTTGTTCTTGAGCGCGTGCTGGACGGCCATGCGCACCAGGCGCTTGGTACCGGTCACCGAAATGGGCTTTATGCCCACTCCAGAATCGCTGCGGATCTTCTTGGTGCTGTTCTTCAGCATTTCGTTGTTGAGGAAGTCAATCAGTTTCCTGGCATCCGCCGTCCCCTGCTGCCACTCGATGCCGGCATACACGTCTTCCGTGTTTTCCCGGAAGATGATCACGTTCATGCGTTCCGGGTGCTTTACCGGCGAAGGCACGCCCTGGTAGTACTTTACCGGGCGCACGCAGGCGTAGAGGTCGAGAATCTGCCGCAGCGCGACATTCAGCGAGCGGATTCCTCCCCCCACCGGCGTGGTCAGCGGCCCCTTAATGGCGACTCGCAGCTCGCGGATGGCGGCCACGCTATCGTCGGGCAGCCAGGTCTTGAACCTGGTAAAAGCCTTCTCCCCGGCAAACACCTCGTACCAGGCCACCCGGCGCTTGCCGTTGTAGGCCTTCTCCACCGCGGCATCGAACACGCGCCGCGAAGCCTTCCAGATGTCGCGCCCGGTGCCGTCGCCCTCGATGAAGGGAACTATGGGGCTGTCGGGAATCTGAAATTTGCCGTATTTAAAGGTAATGGACGCGCCCTCGCTGGGCAGCGCGACCCCGTTATAGGAAGCCGCCATCTCGCAATCCTCCAGGATAAGAACAACCAGCCATTATAAGGAAACCCAGGAACCGGGGAAAAATGATCCTCGTCACCAGGGGGTGTGACGAGGTATCGGCTGCGCCCTGCCGAAAGGATGCACCAACGTGACCTCTAGGCGCCGGCGCCGTGATTGCTAGAATATCCCGATGTCTTTCCCGGTTCGCGCTGCTTCCGGGTTGTTGGCAATCGTGCTGCTGGCCGCCCTGGCCGCGGCCCAGCAGGCCGACCCGCTTCCTGACACGCCAGCCGCGGTCCCGGTTGTCCCCGTGACGGAAAAGGCCGCGCCCCCGGCGCACGCCTTTTGGGATCACAAGAACGCCTGGATGTTCTCAGGGGTAGCGGTTTTCCGCGTTCTGGATTACACCTCCACCCGCAATATGCGCGACCGCGGCCGCCAGGAAATTCTTCTTACCAACTGGGTAGTGGATAACAAGCCGCTGTTCATCGGGATCGAAGCCGCCGCTACCGGCCTCTCCATCGGCCTGTCCTACGCCATGCACCGCACCGGCCATCACAAAGTGGAGCGGCTGATCTCCATCGGCCACATCACCGGCGCCGCCATTGGCGATGCCCGCAACTACGCGCTGAAATCCGGCCATCATTATCCGGTTCCGTAGGCAGGTAGAGACGTAACTTGTTACGTCTCCTTTTTCAGATAGATTTCACGGAAATCTGAAGTAAATCTTCAACCAGGCCCACTTCCTTCTGCAGGAACGGTTCGGCATATTTCACGCCCGCCAGCAGGCCATAGAAGCCGGCCATGGTGGCCACCCGTTCGCGGATTTCGGCATGGGCAGGGAAGTCTCCCGCCCCAGCGGCCTGGTCGGTGAACTGCGATTTGTAGGCGTAGATGGATTGGAGGCGCGCTTCAAATTGCTCGGTGATGTCCACCACGAACGTGGGACGGATATCGTAGTAGAGCGTGGCGTAAATGATTTTGAAGGGCCGATGCGGGGGAAATTCCGCAACCGCGGCTAAAGCCGCTTCTTCCTCAGCGGCGCTGGGTTTCCCACGGCTGAAGCCGTGGGCTTCCACGACTGTTCCGGACGGGATCCTGGACAACTGAGATTGCGCGCGGGATGCTCGCCTGGCGGACAAGTCTGCACCCTTGGCACGAAGTCTGCTGACTCCCGACTCCTGACTCCAGATTCCCTCCTTTGCGACTCCCGACTCCTGACTCTGTGCTTCCGGTCCACGGCTGAATGCTGATTGCTGATGGCTGATTGCTGTTTTCCCCAGTTTTGCCAGTCCTGCCAGAAAACACGCCTCGTACCCCAGCACCGACGCAGTGTAGTGATCAGGGTGGCGGCCCTCCCAATAGGGAAGTATGACCACGCGCGGGCGCTGCTCGCGAATGACGCGCGCCACTTTGAGGCGGTTTTCCCAGGTGTTCTCCACTCGTCCGTCGGGGATGTCGAGCGCCTGCCGCCATGCAACCTGCAGGATCCGCGCCGCCTCTGCCGCTTCCGCCGCGCGTTCTTGAGCACTGCCCCGCGTGCCCATTTCGCCCCGCGTCAGGTCGAGGATGCCGGTTCGCCGGCCGCGCTGCGCCATTTTGAGCAGCGTACCGCCGCAGGTCTGCTCCACATCATCGCGATGCGCGGCAAGGGCCAGTATGTCGAGGGGAGGGTTGTTCATCGCGGAGTCAATCCAGGCTGCCCTGCTCGATCACCACATTCTCCCGCACAATTAAGCGATGCGCCGCCATCTCCCGCAGCCGGGGCAGCACGCGGTTCACGTGCTCATCCGTATCAATAAAAGTGATCACCACCGGCAACTTGCCCCCCGCATCCACCAGGTGCGTGGTCTGCAGCCGCTGCCGCCCGGTGAAGCCCGCCACCGCGTGCAGCGCGGTCGCTCCCGCCACGTTTTCCTGGCGCAGGAAGTTGAGAATTTCCATGTGCAGCGGCCGGTGATGCCACTGGTCGGCCTCATTCAGGTAGATGGTAACTTGCACCGCCATGCGCGTTGGCATTTTACAGTACCCTCGCCAGAGCGATGCCGCCCAGCACCGCCGCCAGCGACAGCAGGTTGTTGCCCAGAATGTTGGCCCCGAACAGCGCCCACTGGCCCTGTTCGAAGTAGGCCATTGTTTCAAAAGCGTAACTGGAGAAGGTGGTGTAACCGCCGCAGAAGCCCACCGCGATCAGCAGCCGCCAGCGCGGATCGGCCAGCACCCGCTCCGTGGTCCAGGCCATGAAAAATCCCAGCAGAAAGCTGCCGGTCACGTTGATGGCCAGGGTGCCCAGCGGAAATTCTGCGGTCACGCGCGACAGCAGGCTGCTCAGCCAGTAGCGGAGGTTGGCGCCGGCCACGGCGCCCAGGGATATCCAGAGAAAGGCTTGCACGATGGAGTTCTCCTCGCTTGATTTGGTAGGAGTTATCAGCCGAGCGGATAGGCCGGGCGGTTGATGGCGAACTCCATCGCCAAGAATCTTGTATCAGGCGGAGACGGGAATTGTCTAGCCCATGGCTGGAATTGTCTGACGGCCTTCAGGCTGGAAGAGTCCCGAGCGCAGCGCTGCACAAGACATGCCCATTGCACGCGGTCTGAGCAAGGCGTCACAGGTGAGGGCGAGACTCCCTCACGACAGCCGGCGGGACGCCGGCGCTACGTTTTATCCTTCCCGCCCCACGCCCAGCGCATCCGCCACCCGGTTGATGTAGTTGAACCAGGAGGCAATCAGCGTAATCTGCAGGATTCCCTTGTCGTCGAAGCCGGCCTGGCGCAGCCGCTCGTGGTCGGAGCGCCGCACCTGAATGGCATCCTTGGTCAGCTTCACTACGTAGTCCAGCATCACCCGCTCCTGCGGCGTGAGGGGCGCCTGCGTGTAGTCGTCCTCCAGGGCCTTTACGAAGTCGGCGTCCAGCGTCACTCTACGCAGAAACTCTGCGTGCGAGTCAATTCAATACTTGCACCGGTTGGTGACCGATACCACGGTGGTGATCATCTCGTGCTGCCGCCGGGTGAGGGGTAGATCCGGCGACATGAGCGTGCCGAACGTGGAGAAGGCGTGGTACAGCGCCTGCGGTATCAGGCTGTGCGAGGCCACAATGGGGGCGGCTCCATCGTCCGTGGGGTGTACCGGCGTGGCATATTCCGTGGGATAAAGCGCGCGCTGGCTCTCCATCGCTTCGCGCACACACTTGTCGTCTTCCGGGGATATGGTGCGAATCCAGGTCATTCAGGCTCCATCCTCACGTACTGAAAAATGATTCCGCAGAAGGTAGCGCGGCACCGGAATCCTTGCCAATCATATATTTGTACTATGCACGATAACGTTCACCTGCGCTCCCACTAGGGATTGTCAAACTCCCCCAGCTTCGTTTCCCGCGCTGTGAGCTGCTCGCAGCGTTCGTCCAGCGCCTTATACTCCTCTACGTGCGTTTGACGAAATTGGTCGTACGCTTCGCGCGACCGCCAGTAATCCAGTGTGACATAACGCAGGGGATCGGTCATGTCTCGCAACAACCGCGTCTCCCGATAACCTTCAGCGTTGGAAAAAAGGCGTACCCATTCGCCTGCCGGCCCGTAGGCTGCCTCAAACTGGGCAGCGGATTCTGCCCGGATTATGAATTCCCACGCGATCACGTACATGTGGATGAGGGGTCAGGAGTCAGCAAGGCCATGGCATTGCCGACTACCAACTACTAACTACCCGCTACTCCCGCCCATTCTCGTACTACACTACTCCCATGCCAGACCTCAGCTATCCCATCGGAAAGTTCACCCCGGAAGAGAATGTGTCTGCCCAGGGCTGCGCCCGGCTGATCGCTCAAATTGCGGAAGCACCCGCCCGCCTGCGCACCGCCGTGGAGGACTCTCGCCCCAGCAGCTTGACACTCCTTACCGTCCTCAGGGCTGGACGGTGCGTCAGGTGGTTCATCACGTGCCCGACAGCCACATGAACGCCTACATCCGCTTCAAGCTGGCGCTCACCGAATCCGAGCCCACCATCAAGCCCTACGAGCAGCAGTTGTGGGCCGAGTTGGCCGATACCCGCCAAGCCCCCATCGAAACATCGCTGACCCTGCTCGAGTGCCTCCACCGGCGCTGGGTGCTGTTGCTCCAGAGCATCCCTGAGGAAGGCTGGCAGCGCACCTTCCGCCATCCCGAACTGGGCGTCCTGCACCTCGACACCAATCTTGTGCTCTACGCCTGGCACGGCCGCCACCACGTGGCCCACATCACCTCCCTGCGCGAGCGCATGGGCTGGAATGTCGCCGCCGTTAAGGTCTAGTGGTAAGAAAACTCGGTTGCTGCTCTACTTCTTCTCAATCAGTCGTGCCCCCAGCAGGGCGCCGTTGCGGTCGTCGTGCAGGCGAACAGGGAAGACCAGGATGTTCCATGTCCAGCGCGCGCTTTTGCGGGGCAGGTGGGGCAGGCCGGGAGAGCCCCGGTCAATGTAGGTTTCACGCGTATCAGCGACGGTGCGAATGGTATGCGTCCAGTGGTCGGCGATGTCAGGAAATTGCTCGAACATGTTCTTCCCGACAAACCACACTCGCTTGCGCCCCTGCATGGCGGCGAAATAGTCGTTCACGTACTGCCAGATGCCGTCGCGGTCGAGGATTTCCACCACCATGTCGTCGCCCATATTCATGCTGATGCGCGAGTAGTAGAAATCGCGGGCGTCCACCACCACCGGCTTGCCCCGGCGTTTTGCCTCGAAGCTGCGCAAAGCCGCCACCAGGTCGTCCACCGAACTGTAGCCTTTGAGCAGGTGCATGTCGGCAATGCCGCCGAAGCGCCGCTCCAGCGTGGCCGACAAAATGATGATGGGCACCTGCGGCCGCTTTTCCCGCAGTGTCTCCGCCACGTCGGTCCCGAACTTGCCCGCGCCCAGGTGGTAGTCGAGCACCGCGATGTCAATCTCGTTGAGCTTGGACTCAGCCTCCTCAATCGAAGCTGACGTCACCACGTGGTAGCCCTTCTGCCGCAGAATGGTGGAGCGCACCAGCAGGTTGTCCTCCAGGTCGTCGAGCAGCAGCACCCGGATGGGCTTTACTTCCGGCTTGACCGCGATTTCCGTTCCGTCACTCATCTCTCTGTTTCTTAGATGCTTTTAGCTGCGAGCACAAATTTGACGACTGTCATCCTGAGCGAGGACGCGCCATAAAAATGCGCGTCCGAGTCGAAGGACCCCGTGCTTCCGGACTGGCCGATCCTGCCCTGGGGAGTCTCGCTATCCATCCTCGGCCGCAATCACTCATAGTGATGCACGCAAGTTGCTTCGGGCCTCCCTACTCTCCCGCCGCTCTCCCCCGCACCATCTTCATCAGCTCCGGCAGTCGGTTGAAGACCGCCACGCAGCGCAGCCATAGCTTGTTATCAATGGCTGGATACCCGCTTACAACCTTGCCCGCGGCCACGTCGTTGGGAATGCCGCTTTGCGCCGTGGCGATCACCCCGTCGCCTATTTTGCAGTGCCCGGCCACCCCCACCTGCCCCGCCAGAATCACGTTATCGCCCACTTCTGTCGAGCCCGCCAGGCCCACCTGCGCGCACAGCAAGGTATTGTTGCCGACGTGCGAGCCATGCCCTACCTGCACCAGGTTGTCAATGCGCGTGCCGCGGCCCACGCGCGTTTCCCCGATGCTGGCCCGGTCCACGCAAGCGTTGGCTTGCACTTCCACGTCGTCTTCCAGCACCGCCGGCCCCGATTGCGCGATTTTCCGCCAGCGTCCCTCGTTGTCCTTGGCAAAGCCGAAGCCGTCGCCGCCAATCACCACCCCGTTCTGCAGGGTTACGTTATCGCCCAGGCGGCAATTTTCTCGGACCACGGCATGCGCGTGCGCCAGGAAGTTGTGCCCGATGCGCACTCCCCGGTAGATGACCACGTGCGCCAGCAGCACGCAGTTCTTGCCGATGTGCACATCTTCGTCCACTACCACGTAGGGGCCGATGGACGCGTTCTTTCCGAGCTTCGCCGAAGGATGAATCACGGCCGTGGAGTGCACACCCACCGGATACTTGGGCGGCCGGAAGAAAAGCTCGATGGCGCGGGCAAAGTCCAGGTAGGGGTTGCGTGAGCGCAGCAGGGCGGTGTTGGCGGCAGGGAAGTCGTCCGACACGATCACTGCCGCCGCCTTGGTGCTCCTGGCCGCCGCGGCGTACCTGGGATTGGCTACGAACGTAAGCTGTCCCGGCCCCGCTTCTTCAATCCCGGCTACCCCGGTGATTTCCGTTTCCGGCGAGCCATTCTCCAGGCGCACGCCCAGAGTGGTGGCAATTTCTCCCAGCTTCATGCTCGTCTACGCCTCGTCTGGCAAACTTCCGATTGTAATTCAGAGCGAGAGCAGGCTCTAGTGAGGGATGGCAAAGCTCAGCCTCAGACGGAGGCCGAGTTGTTGCGGTTCCGGCTTCGCGGAGGCGCCGCGGCTGTGGTACGGCGCTGCTGCAGCACTTCTTTCAACGACTGCCCGGCGTAGAGGATATGCTCGCGCAGCAGCTCGCAGGCGCCACTCACCTCTCGTTTGCGGCACAGCTCAAGAATCTCGTGGTGCTCACGGTTGGCTCGCTTCATGCCATGGGTCAAATAGAGCTGCAGCCGCGTGTAGCGCTCGCCCTTGGCATTCACGTTGCGGATGATGCTCATCATGTGGGGACGATTGGCGCGGCAATACAGTATGGAATGAAAATCCCAGTTCAAGCGGCCCCACGCGGAAACGTGTTGCTCCCGGCGCAACTCATTCACGTAGTTGCGCAGGATGGATTCCGCGTTCTCAAAGTCCTCCTCCGTCAGCTCGGGGATGGACAACTTGAGCACTTCCGGTTCCAGCAGCGCGCGGATGGTGAAAAGTTCCTCGACATCTTGGGGAGAGAGCGCCGGCACCACCGCCCCGCGATTGGGAACAATGGTGATGAGCCCCTCGGCGTCGAGCTGCCGCAGGGCTTCCCGCACCGGAATGCGGCTTACCTGGAACTGGTTGGCAATGGCATCCTGGCGCAGCTGCGCGCCCTCCGGAATTTCTCCCCGAATGATCTGTTCGCGCAGCTTTTCCGCCACAGCACAAGTGAGCGATTGGCGGGGAATTGCGAGGCTGGAGCTCAGTTCCGTAGCCATGATTTCCGGCAACTACTTAGCGAACGCTGAATATACCACGGGCAACGGCATATTGTATCCGCCGAACTGCGCCCGGGACGGCCATTTGCACGGAATGCGAAACAAGTTGCGCTTCCCCTTGGCCATTAAGCCCGAATTCCCATGCAGAAGGGATCACGCTCATCCAGAATCAGCTCGGCCTCGGCGTTCACGAAGGCTGAACCCTTGATGCTGGGGTAGACCTGCCCGTCCCGAGCTTTGATTGTCCCCTCAAACACGCTGCCCACGATGCTCTCCTGCTTCCATACTTCGCCTTCGAGCAGTTTTCCGTCGGCGAACAAGCAGGCCAGTTTGGCGCTGGTGCCTGTGCCACAGGGAGAACGGTCGTAGGCTTTGCCCGGACAGAGCACGAAGTTCTTGCTGTTCACCTCAGGCAAATGCGATGGCGCATACAGTTCGACATGGTCAATTTCGGCTCCACCCTTTCCCGTGATTCCCCGCGCCCCCAGGGCATGGCGAATCGCCCAGGTAAAGTTGGTCAGCGCCCCCACATTCTTCAGCGTTAACTCCAGGTGGTGCTCGCGCACCAGAAAGAACCAGTTGCCTCCCCAGGCCACATCGCCCTGCACCCGGCCGTATCCTGGAACCTCAACCACTACATTGGCCGCCAGGCGATAGCTGGCGACGTTGTTCACCGTGACCTGCCCGTCCTTGTGCAGTTCAGCCGTTACCGTCCCTACGGGGGTTTCGATCCGGTGTTGCCCGGGCTTGATTTTTCCCAGGTACGCCAGGGTTACGACCAGCCCAATGGTGCCGTGGCCGCACATTCCCAAATAGCCGACGTTATTGAAGAAGATCACTCCCGCCGCGCAGGATGGGTCCACCGGTTCACACAAGAGCGCGCCTACCACCACCTCCGAGCCGCGCGGTTCGTTGACTACGGCCGAACGAAACGTGTCGTGCTGCGAGCGAAACCGTTGCAGTCGCTCCGGCAAAGGCCCCTGGCCCAGGTCCGGCCCGCCGCTGATCACCAGGCGTGTCGGCTCTCCGCCCGTGTGGGAATCGATGACGCGTATTTTCCTCAACTCCATCCCTCGCTTGCAGTTGTGTGTGGCTCTCAGCCGCTTACGCCGGCGCCGGAGGCCGCTTCAGGTGCCAATCCGTGTGTATCTGAAAACGATGTGCGGCTGCAATCACCGCCTGGTCGTTCAACGCTCGCCCAATGAACTGGATTCCAAAGGGCAGCTTCTCCTTGCTGAAACCGCAGGGCACGGTCAGGGCCGGCAACCCGCATAGGCTTGAGATGCCGTCCGGCGCGCGCCGTTCCAGCGGTTCCTCGGTACCGTCGTCGGGAGGCGCCTTCAGCGGCGACGCCGCGCTGGACTGCCCTGCCGTGGTCAGCACGTCGAAATCATCAAACAGCTTATCAATCTGCCGCTGCAGTTGCAGGCGCACACGCTGCACCTGCAGGTACTCGGGAGCCGTGAACTGCTCGCTCACGTAGCCATTGATGCGGCCCAGTGGATCATCCAGTTCGGCGCAGCGCCCGGAGTGAATCAAGTCCTGGAAAGACGACGCCGCCTCCATCAGGATGGTCAGCTCCGCCGCCTCCTCGTACGGCCCGTCCGGCACTTCTACGTCGTTCACTTTGGCGCCCGTGCGCTCCGTCACCTTGAGGGCGTCATCCACGGCCTGCTCCAGGCCCGGATCCATCTTGTTCCACACGTTGGTCAACCGTCCCACTCGCAGGGGGCCGGAAGCCGCCGGCGCCGCGCCGTAAGGGAATGCCGCCAGCCGCGCGGGCAGGGAATCGTGATCTTCGGCATCGTGCCCGGCAATCACGGAAAGAATCAGCCCGCAATCGTCGGCGGTCCGCGCCATGGGCCCGAGTTTGTCCATGGTGTAGGCGATGGCCATGGCTCCGCGCCGGCTCACCCGCCCGAAACTCGGCCGCATGCCGGCGATGCCGCACCACGCAGAAGGGCAGATGATGGACCCGCGCGTGTCCGAGCCCAGCGCCCACGGCGCCAGGGCCGCCGCTACCACCGCTCCCGACCCGGCAGAGGAACCGCAGGTCCAATACTCCCGGTTCCAGGGATTCTTGCACGGCCCGGTGAGCGCCGCGTTGGCGGATTCATATCCCAATCCGCCTGCCAGTTCGATCATGGCGGCTTTCCCGATCAGCACCGCACCCGCCTGGTTCAGCTTCTCGATAATGGTGGCGTTGTAGTCGAACACCTGCTTGGCGTAAGGACGCGCGCCCCAGGTGGTGGGATAACCCTTCACCGCCACCAGGTCCTTCACCGCGTAAGGCACTCCATGCAACGGCCCGCGATAGTGGCCGGCGGCTATTTCCCGCTCCGCGGCTCGCGCCTGTTCCAGCGCCAGCTCGGCCGTAAGGGTGACGTAGGCGTTGTATTGCGGGCCCAAACGCCGGCTGCGTTCCAGGTAGCTCTCCGCCAGCTCCACCGCAGAAAGCTGCCGCCGGCGGATGCGCTCGCCTAGCTGGCGCACCGGGAGATAGAGAATGTCGTCGCTCAGCAAGTCTTATTCTTTCCCTTCTCGGTTTGAGGTGTGCCTTTCCCGGCCTGCGCTGGCCCGAGGTGTGACATTTATGTCTTCGTAAAACTTCAATACCGTTGCCGCGGGCTGGCCATTGTCCAGGGGAAAACTGCGAATAGGAGCGAGCAGTTTTTCGTTGTAGGCAAGAATTTTCCGCACGCGCTTTCGTTGTTCTTCCGACAGACGGTCGCCATAGCGGCGGACGATTTGCTGGTGGCGAGCCTCGCTGTCGCCTGCGGCCGCCGTTTCCTTTTCAGAATTGCCGCTGGCGTCGGATTGGCCGGCTGCCGGGGTCACCGCCAGCGCGGCGCTTAGGCCTGCCCAGGCAGCCTGCTTGCCGAATTGCCGCCGCGTCACACCCGCGCGAGGAGAGGGAAGTTTCCTGCTCATAAGCTTTTTGCTGGCACATTCTATGGATACAATATACGGCGCGTCAAGCGCGCTCTCCAGCGAATGTCATTTTGAGCGAGGCCGCAGGCAAACCAATCCGCGCTCGAGTCAAAAGCATTTCTTTTGCTAATGTCATCTTGAGCGAGGCGCGGGCGAACAATCCCGCGCCGAGTCGAAAGACCCCGCGTTTGACGGGGCTGCCGACATCACTCCAAGGAGTTCGACC
>DASYWT010000452.1:0-1569 GCA_035935775.1 Terriglobales bacterium | reverse complement strand
GAGCTGCAGCCATGCCGCCCATCATCGTGGATTGGAGAAACTGCCTGCGACTGGAGTCGGGTCTACCGGTCCGAGATTTCAAGTGGTCTCCTGGTGCTTGGAGTCAGATGGCAAAAGAAACGTTACAGGGTATCAGACATGCCGGGTTTAGGCGCCGGCAGAGGCGAGCAACGCTCGCCCGGACAGCCGACCACCCCAGAACGCGCAAAAGCGGCGCATTCCCGGGACCCCGGCGCGAGGGCGGCTGTCCCTACGTAAACCGCGGCTGTCCCCACGAGGACGTGGCAGTGGCAGTCGCAGGGTTCAGTCCAGCCCGTAGCGTCTGCGCTTTTCCAGCAGGGTCTTGCGGCTGATGCCCAGGATTTCGGCGGCGCGGCCCTTTTTTCCGCGGGTGGCGTCGAGTACTTCGGCGATGTAGGCGCGCTCCAGTTCTTCCAAGGTCAACTTCCTGGGAGTGCTCTCGCCCACGCGCTGAGGCAGGTCGGCAGGCGAAATCTCGTTTCCGTGCGCCTGCACCAGGGCGCGCTCCAGCAGGTTGCGAAGCTCCCGTACGTTGCCGGGAAAATCGTAGCCTTCGAGCAGCGATTGCGCGGCGGAGGAAATCTTCAGACTCGGACGGCGGTGGAGCTCGGCAAAGTGGCTCAGGAAATGTTGACTGAGCGGCCGGATATCGGCGCGGCGCTCGCGGAGCGGCGGCACCAGCAGCGGGATCACGTTGAGCCGGTAAAACAAATCCTGGCGGAAGGCCCCCTCAGCCACGGCTTTCTCCAGGTCGGCGTTGGTGAGGGCGATGACCCGCGCCGCCAGGGATAGGGGACGGGCGCCGCCCAGGCGCTCGAATCGTTTCTCTTCCAAAACACGGAGCAGCTTGGCCTGCATGGCCGGAGTGAGAGCGGCGATTTCATCCAGCACAAGAGTACCGGCCCCCGCCAGCTCCAGGCGGCCGCGCTTGGTCTGGACAGCGCCGGTGAAGGCGCCGCGTTCGTAACCGAAAAGCTCGCTCTCCATCAGTTCGCGAGGCAGGCTGGCGCAATCAATTTTGACCAGAGGCTCGTCGCGCCCGGCTCCCAAATAATGAATTACGGAGGCCAGCAGCTCCTTGCCCGTTCCGCTCTCGCCGTGGATGAGCACAGTAGAGGGGCTGGCAGCCACACGGCGGGCTTTTTCCAGCAGTTCGAGAGAGACAGGATCGGCGGCAACCCAGGAGGAGAGGATGGGTTCAGCGGGCGAAGCGGCAGGCGCGGCGGCAGCCGAGCCTGCTTCAGCGGATTGCTTTGTCTCCCTCTCAGCAGGCGCCATGGCCGTTCAGGCCTTCCTGCGCCGCGGGCGAGGAGCTTCCCCAACCGGCTCGGTACGCACGCGAGTGTGCCGGGCGGTCAGCTCGGAGGGCTCCAGTCGCCGGGCCGCCTTCCACAGCCGCTCCAGGTCGTAATACTTGCGCGCCTTCTGGGAAAAGATGTGCACCACGAAGTCCACGTAATCAAGCAGCACCCACTCCGCCTGCTTGTAGCCTTCAACGTGGGCGGGATGCAGGCCGACCGTTTCCAGCCGCTGTTCCACTTCGTCGGA
>DASYWT010000451.1:0-8583 GCA_035935775.1 Terriglobales bacterium | reverse complement strand
TGTTGTTGGCGTACTTGATGGCGTTGGCCAGCTCCGGCGAATAAGAAGTGTAATCGAAGCTCATGCTCAGAACTCGCGCGCCGTTTTTCACGGCATAGTAGATGGCCCGCAAAACGTCTGAGTCATAACCGGTGCCGGTCGCGGTGAACGATTTCAGCGGCATAATCCTGGCCTGAGGCGCCACCAGGTGCACAATGCCCGCGGTCATCGTGCCATGTCCGAAAGCCGAGTATTGCGAGCCGTCTAGCACGGCCACGGTACGCTGGTCAAGCACAGCCACGGTGCGCTGATTCACCTGCGCCGCTCCAGCCTGGCTCAAATCCGGCGAGGCGCTGACGTCAGAATCCTCCGACCCGCCTGTCATGTTGCGGGTGAAGTCGTAGCCGTTCACCAGGACGCCGTGCAGCACCGGGTTGGTGGGGTCCACGCCGGTGTCAATGACGGCGACGATCACCCCGGAGCCTGTGGTGTGAAAGGTGGACTGCGCCTGCGCCAGCCGAATCAGCTGCGTAGCCGGCTGATTAACGTAACCGTGCCAGACGGTCGAGCCGTAGTAGGAAGTTGGCGCCTCATCGGTCAAGTAGGAAGGCGCCGGTCCTGCCGTGGCATCGAGCGTTTTCACGGTCTGGTCAATTTCCACGTCCACAATCCCGAGCTGAAGCTTGAGCTGCAGCAAGCACGTGATCGGGTTGAGCAGGGGAGGAAAGCTGACCACGAACAACTGGCCCTGGGGATCGCCGACGGCATCCACCACATGGCAGCCCAGCAACAAGCAGGTCAGGTTGAGTCCCGGAAGTCCGAGCGAATCGCGGACGACCAGGCGCGTCTGCGCCGCTGCTGGCGAGGGGAGGAGCGTCAGCAAGCACAGCGCCGCGCACATCAGAATGCCGCCTTTCCAACTGCGCTTTCCTTGGGTGTTTCGATCCTGAACTTCCATGTTCCCCTCTCCTCTAGCACGGACGATTTTAGGAACTGTTGTGATTTTCAGCTACTTACCGGTGTAATCGTTCCCCCTGCGCCCTCGTAATCTGTTTTGCTCACCAAAGTCACCTGCCCGGTCACAACCTGAATACGGCAGAGGAATACGAATCAATCGCCCGGCATCTACCTCGATGGCCAACTGCATTTCCGCTTCGGCCGTAACCTCAAGGTGAAATTCACCAAAATTCGAGGTTGAGGTGCGCTGCAGCGCTTCGCCTTGCCGATTCAGCAGGGCTACCGGCACAGCTTCTGGAGCCAAGCGCAGGGTTCTCGCATCCAGCACCTGGCCGACAATGGATAAGGCCTTGGAATTCGCGTGCTTATCAATGCGTAAGTCAATGGTCAGCCCGTCCGCTTCGTACACCAATTGCCGGGCCATGGGGCTGCCAGAGCGTATGCCCGCCGGTAATGGCTGCGTAAAGCTGTCGAAAACCAGGCTGAGAAGCGAGCGGCCAGCGGGAGCCGCAATTTTGGCGGCGGCGAATTGAGCCTCCGCCAGATGGACAGCCTGAGGCGAAGGCGTATACGTCTGTTCTTTTGCCGCAACTTCCATGAATGATTTCCAGAGGACGGCCGCGCGGGAGCAGGCTGCGCATCCGCTCGCCAAGTGTGACTCGATGGCCAACTTCATTTCCGGTGTGCTCTGGCCGCGCACGAAGTCAGCCCAGGCGGGTTCTGCAATATGTTCCACTCTCTTCTCCAAAATGGGGATTTGTGAACTCCGGACCAAGCCTTTTCCGGCTTTCATTCAATAAGGGGAGGCAGGCTGCGAAAAAATATAGGGGGGAACTAAAAAAGTCTTAATCCTTGCCCATCAACACGAAAGGGGCCCAGTAGAAGGGATGGGGGTACGTCCTTCTGAGTTCTTTCATTGCCTGCTGCAGGGCAACGGCCCTCGAATTCCCAGACTGCAGGCCGCGGTAGAACGCCACCATGAACTCGCGGGTGCTGGCGTCCTGCACATCCCAAAGGCTGAGCACCAGCGACTGTGCGCCAGCCTGGAGGAAGCCGCGCGCCAGGCCAATCAGTTCGTCGCCAGGACTCACCACGTTCAATCCGGTGGCGCAGCCGCTGAGCACTACCAGCTCAGCCGGAAGCGTGAGCTGGTAAATGTCGTAAACGCTCAGGTAGGACGTGCCCAGGCGAACGGCGGAGAACATGGGGTTGTCCTGGCGGAAGTAGCCATGGGTTGCGATGTGGACACTGCGGCAGCGCGGCCCAATATTCCGTAGAGCATCCTCGGTTGCCTCCGTTCCCAGGAGGAGGTGCGCGTTCGGTAATAGCGCACTCACCGCCTTGGCTTCATCTTCGATCGAAGGCGCCACTTCGTCCCCGATCCCCATCACCAGTGCGCATCCCTCCCGATTTGCTTCTTTGCTTCTGCAGACCGCGTACACGCTCGCGCTGGGTGCGTACGAAACTGAGAACCGGTCAATCAGGTACTTCTCACCGTCGTAGAGGGCGTGGAAGGGGACGTGATGCAGCTGGCCATGAGGCACAAACACCAGGTGTTGGCGCCGCAGCAAGGGTCGAAGCGGCGCCACCAGTTCCTGGTAGAGACCGTGCAGGTGTGCCTGAATGGACTCGAACATCGCACCCTTGAACTTTTCCACGTACTGGGGGTCCAGGCGAAACTTGGAAAGCTGAAAACGGAGCAACTGCAGCAACTTGCGGACTCGGGGCTGCAGGGTGAGAGCGGCAAAATCCGAGGTGTCGCGGGTGAGCACGCAAGCCAGCACGCGGTCCTGAACAAAAAAGTACTCGACCAGCACCGTACCTTCGTCCAGGCTCGCCCGTATCTCCTCCACGGTGGCCACTGCGGGAATGGCGAAGCCGGCCTGGTTGGCCTCGGCAACGGTGGCCTCCTGCAAGGCGCGCATCAGGTCGGCCTCGCGGCCCTGCGCCTGGCGTTCCAATTTTTCGATGCGCTCGCGGGAGTTTCCCTCAGGCTGCAACTGCTCGCGCTCAATCAGGTTGTAATACCAGTTGAGCTCCTCGCGCAGGCTGCGAATGGAGCGCACCAGTTCGCTCTGCCCGGAGTCGTCGCCGGTTGAGAGGCGGGCCGGTTGGACCATAAGATCGAGGAGGTTGCGCGACTTGGCCTGTTCGATGTAGCCGAAGATCTCGTCGAATTGGCCGCGGGTGCGCAGGCAGATATCAACCAGGTACTCGTAGACTTCAGCTTTGTTGCTGAAAAACGCCATTTTGAGCTCTTCGCCGCGAAGTTGGCCGCGAATCTTGTCGAGCGCCTGACGCGCGCCTTCATAGGCGGCAAACGCAGCAGCATCATCGCCGCGGGCACGCTCAATTTCACCCAGGAGGAATCCGGCCTGGTAGGCCAGCAGCGGGGATTCCTGGCCATTCAGACGTTCCATCCCCACCAGGCAATGCTGATGAGCCACCCGAATTTCCTGCATGCGCAGCGCGATACGGGCGAGCAGAAGCTCAGCCATCACCGCTTTGCCGCGCACATTGGAGGGAGCAAAGAACTCGCGCGCGCCCGCGGCCAATTGGCGCGCTTCGAATAGTCTTCCTTCCTGCAACAGGACCAGCGCCTGGTAGAGGTCGAGCAGCGAGGGCCAAACCTGGTTCTTTTCGTGAATAAACAGTTGCTTCGCCTGGGCAAAGAGCTCTAGCGCCTCGAAGGGCTGACCCTGGCGGCCTGCTGCAATGGCTGCGAACACCAGCGTCTTAGCCGCTTCATAGCTCATGCCCAGTTGCACGAACTGCTGGTGCGAGGCATGTGCCAGGTTCGCCGCTTCGTTATTCAGGTTCAGCTCCAGATAAATCTCCGCCAAGTCCAGGTTGCAGAGTGCCAGCTGATACTTGTCGCCGGCCTTCTTGCCGCTGGCTATGGCTTCGTGCAGCATCTGGATGGCGCGGCCGTATTCGCCGCGCAGAAAATACAGGTATGCGATGTTGTAGTCCGCCTGTGCCACCAGGATGGGCATGTTTTTTTGCTGGCAGTGGGCGCGCGCCAGGCGGTGGGCTTCCAAAGCCTTAGCGAACTCGTTCATGCTGATGTAGCAGGTGGAAAGATTGCTGAGCACCGCCGCCAGACCTTCGGCATCGTCATGCTTCAACAGTTCGCGATAAGCGCGCTCGTAGCAGTCGCGGGCTTCGGCGAAGCGGTCCTGGCGGTGGTAGATGTTGCCGGTATTGATGTCGAGACGAGCCAGGCGGAGGACGTCGCCCTGCCCGGCGAAAATGGCGCGTGCGCGCTCGGCCGCCGCCAGAGCACGATCGTACTGTCCGAGCAGGAGAAACGGCTGGATAGAGCCGCTCAGAGTGCGCCCCAGTTCGACGCGGTTATCGAGCTCCTGGAAGAGCGCGATGGCACGCTCGTGGAATTCTGCGGCCGGGGCGTGCTGGTCAACGGCATATAGCGCATTCGCCTTGGAACGCAGGCTTTGGGCTAGAGCCAGCTTGTCGCCCAAAAGCTCCGAGATGGCTACCGCGGCATCGGCCAGACGGAGGGCATTGACTGTATCCACGCGGACCAACTCGCGCACGCGATTGGAAAGCTCCTGGACGAGAGCCGGGTTCCAGAGGGCGCGATTGTCGGCAATGAAGCGGCTGCGGACGCTCTCGTCGGCGAGTGAGGAGAGGCGGGCGATTATTGCCTCGGCGTCAAGCCCTGGGGACGCGCCGGCGCTCACTTAAATCCCAGCCTTTCCAGTTGCTTGCGCAGGTGGGTGAGACAGCGGCCGCGAATGAAACCAATAGAGCCGGCGGCCAGATCCAGGGTTCGCGCGATCTCCTGATAAGGCCGGGCCGGCGTTTCATAAAACAACATGCGCACCAGGCGCTCGCATCGCGGCGAGAGAAGCCGCAGCGAATCGCGCACCACCTGTTCGCGCTGGCCATGAATAATGAGTTCTTCCAGGGTGGGCGAACCCGCATCAACCTGCGCTTCGATTTGTTCGCTTTCCAGCGGGAGTTGCCGCTGGCCCTGTGCCCGGCAGCGCAGGCATTTGTGGTAGCACACCTGGATCAGCCACTTGGCCAGGGCTTGCGGCTCGCGGATTTTTGGCAGGTCTGCCAGCAGATCGAGGAAGACCGCCTGAAAGATGTCCGCGGCGTCGTCGTACAACCCCATCTTGATGGGAATGGAGTAAACCAGGTTCTTGTACTTCTCAACCAGCGCGGCCCACGCCTCCTGGTTGCCCTTGCGGCACTCGCCGAGCAGGCGCTTATCGTCCCACGGCAGTGGCCGCGCGGGCTGGGCCGTTAGCACCGGCATTCAGCGGGACCGCGCCATTTCCGCTCCCCGCCTGAGATAGAGCTGATCAACATTCCACAGCGTGGTCGGTTCCAATACTGCCGGGTGAAAATTCCCCACCGCCGGTTTGGCGGCCACCAGCACATCGGGTGTGGCCAAAAACACCAGCGGCAGATTGGCGGAAATGATCTGTTGCACCTGGTCGAAGAGGCGTTTGCGGCGCTTGTAGTTCAGCGTGAGCATCTGCTGGTTCATCAGGCGGTCAATCTCGGCTTCCCAGGAGGTGGTGGGATGCGCCTGGCCCAGGTGCCACAGGTGAGTGCTGCCGTTGGAAACCCAGACGTTCATCTCCGCATTGGGGTCGGCGTCGCCGCCGCCCAGGCCCAGTATGCTGGCCTCATAGTTGTGGTTCTGAAACACCCGCTCCAGCAGGGCGCGAAATTCCATTGGGACCACACTTACCTGCATGCCCAGCTTGGAGAGGTCATCCTGGACCAGGGTGGCCATCTGCATTCGCTGCGAATTCGAAGAGGCAACGATGATGGAAAACTCCACCAGTTGCCAGTTTGGGTCAACTAAGGCGCCGTTCCCATTCCAGGAAAAGCCGGCAGATTTCAGCAACTGCCGCGCGGCATCCAGCGAATGTTGGGAATGAGGAATGTTGGCGTCCACCCACAACTTGTTTCCGGGGCTGACGTTGCCCCACAATGGCGCTCCGCGTCCGCCATAGGCCAGGCGCACAATGGCGTCGCGATCAATGGCGGCCGAAACCGCCTGCCGAAACTGCAAATCCCGGAACCACACCTGCTTGCGTTCGACCTCAGGCAGGTGGCTCGAGCCAAGATCATTCAGGTTGAAGAGCAAGAAGTTGTATTCGGTGCTGGGGCCCAGGTCTTCAAGCTGAAAGGCTGAAGGCCCGCCTTGCCGTGAAAGCAGCGAATAATTCTGCGCGCTGAGCCGATTGACCACGTCGGTTTCGCCGGCCTCGAACTGCATCAGGCGGGCATCCTCATTGCCGGCGAACACAAAAACCAGCTCATCCAGGTAGGGCAGGCGATGCTTAGCCGAGTCAGCCTTCCAGTAATAAGGGTTGCGCTCCAGCACCACGCGCTGGCCGGGCAAGTACTGCTTCAGGCGGAATGGGCCCAGCCCCACAATCTGTGAAGCCGGGGCATTCAGCGACCACTGTTGCAGGAATTGTCCGTCATGATAGGGCTTCTCAAGGATGTGCCGCGGCAGAATTGCCAGGCTGTCGAAGATGCGCTCGGCGGCGGCGTACGGCCGCGACAGGGTGAAGCGAACCGTGTACTGGTTGAGTTTGCTGACCTGGATCGGCTTGCCATCCAGGATCAACAAGTCGCGCTGTGGCGAGTCGATTTTTTCGTCGGTGTAGACGGCGAAGGAAAAGACCACATCGTCGGCGTCGAAGGGCTGGCCGTCGGAAAAGCGGATGCCGCGCCGGAGCTTCAGCGTGTAGTTGAGCCCGTCGGGCGAAACCTTCCACGATTTCGCAAGCGCCGGCTCGCTCTGCTGGGTGGAGCGGTTGATGTGCACCAGGTCGGCCATCAGCCCGCCAATCACCTCGCGCGAAACTGCGTCTTCGGCGGTGACCGGATTCAGGGTCTTAGGCTCGGCGCGCAAGCCGACTACCAGCCTGCCGCCGTATTGCCCGGCGTTCTCCTTGCACAGTTGTACTTCTTCCTTGGGTTGCAGGGGATCCGGGCTGGGCGCGGCCAGGCAAAAAACGGCAAGAAGCTGCACCAGCAGGCAAAGGCGAGCCAAGCGTCGCAAAGTTGTGCCTTTCCCCACAGAACAGCCAGACTAGATTGAAGAAGATTTTAGCGAGCGCTGGAGGGCTTCGGCTAGCCAGCAATACATTACGGAAGTAACCACCAAGGCAATCGCCGGAGCCAGCATCCACCAGTAAGAGACCAGCACGCTATATTGCTGCAGCGCCGCCAGCATGTTGCCCCAGCTCGGAACCGGCTCGCTGATGCCGAGGCCGAAGAACGAAAGCGCTGCCTCCGCGGCTACAAATTGCGGAACCAGAAGCGCGGCCTGAGTCAGCAGCACGCCGGCCGTCGAGGGAGCGATATGGCGGCGCAGCAAGTAGGTGTCGGAGGCGCCAAAACCGCGCGCTGCCAGTACATAATTCCGCTCACGCGCGCTCAGCACCACTCCACGAATCAGGCGCATGGGGCGAGCCCAGCCCAGTGAACCGATCACGCCTACCACCAGCAGGAAAGTGGCGGACGCACTCAGATGCAGCGGCAGCATGGCGCGCAGGGCAAGCAGAAAGTAAAGCCAGGGGACCACCAGGAACAATTCGGCGCCGCCCATGAGCAGTTCGTCGGTCCATTTCCCGTAGTAGCCGGAGACAGTGCCGATCAGCGTGGCGAGAACCAGCGAAGCCAGCGTCGCCAACAGGCCGATAGCCAGTGAAATGCGCCCGCCGAACAGCAGGCGCGACCACAGGTCGCGGCCGTAAGCGTCGGTGCCCAGCACTGCTATGCGCCCAGGCGACGGCACCCCAAACAGATGCAGGTTCCACTTCAGGCCGAGGAAGCGGTACTGCCAACCGTGAACAAAGAAGTGAAGCGGATAACAGGGAACTGGCTGTTCCGTCGCTGCAGACACCGCACATGAATAAGGCCGCAAGTGGAAGCCCTCTGGCCCGCGGAATTGCCAACGCGCTGGTGCGCTGTAAGGCAGTTCCCGCGCCTGTTCCGCAGGGTCGTAGGGTGAAAGGAAACCGGCACAGAAAAATGCCAGGTGCCATAGCGCCAGCAGTGCAGCCGGCAGCAGGATTGCGCTCCTAGGCCGCATCCAGCCCCCCGGTTCGTATGCGCGGATCGGCGGCCAGCAGGAGCAAATCCGCGACAAAATTTCCCACAATCATCATGGCGGCAGCCAGCATGGCCGCGGCCACCACCACATCCAGGTCACGCGCCAGCGTCGCATCCAGGATCAGCGGCCCCAGCCCCGGCCATCCCGTGACCACTTCCACCAGAAGGGACCCGCTCAGCAGTGCCGCCAGCGACAATCCGAACAAGGAAATGGCCGGGTTCGCCGCCGCCGGAAGAACGTGTCGCAACAGGAGCCGGGCGCCCCCGATGCCGCACCCGCGCGCCGCTTCCACAAAAGGAGCATGCAACACCTCGAGAATGCTGGCCCGCAGGTGGCGCACGATCACCGGGGTGCCCACCAGCACAAGGATGGCCACTGGTGTCAGCATATGGCGGCCGATGTCTGCGGCCTTCCCCCAGGCAGCCAACTCATCAAATCCCACCGAAGTCATGCCGCCCACCGGCAGTGCGTGAGAGCGCACCGTAAACGCCAGCAGCCCAACCGCCAGCACAATTTCAGGAATGGAAATGAAT
>DASYWT010000450.1:0-6070 GCA_035935775.1 Terriglobales bacterium | reverse complement strand
GGTCACCGCCAGCGCGGCGCTTAGGCCTGCCCAGGCAGCCTGCTTGCCGAATTGCCGCCGCGTCACACCCGCGGGAGGCGAGGGAAGTTTCTTGCTCATAAGCTTTTTGCTGGCACATTCTATGGATACAATATACGAGGCGTCAAGCCCGCTCTACTTAGGGCTCTTTCGTGAAACAGGACGCCGCTCTCTCTCCCCAGGGAATGTCATCTTGAGCGAGGGCGCACACCAATCCGCGCCCTAGTCGAAAGCATTTCTCTTGCTAATGTCATCTTGAGCGAGGCGCGGGCGAAACAATCCTGCGCCGAGTCGAAAGACCCCGCGCTTGACGGGGCTGCGGACATCACTCCAGGGAGTTCTACCCCACAAACGCAAGGTCCCCTTGGTAGCTCAGGGCAGGTTCTCAAGTGCTCGGGCGGGCGGCATGACAGAACTACTGGTAGGGGTTCCGCGGGCGAGGGCGCCCGCGCCACAACTTTCAAAATCCTCGTGCAGCCCGAGTCGAAAGACCCCGCGTTTGACGGGGCTGCCGACATCACTCCAGGGAGTTCGACCGCACATCCCTTGGTGGGTGTAAACGGAATCGTCCTTCCAGCGAATGTCATTTTGAGCGAGGCCGCAGGCAAACCAATCCGCGCTCGAGTCAAAAGCATTTCTTTTGCTAATGTCATCTTGAGCGAGGCGCGGGCGAACAATCCCGCGCCGAGTCGAAAGACCTCACGTTTGACGGGGCTGCCGACATCGTTCCAGGGAGTTCGGCCGCACAAACGCAAGGTCCCCTTGGTAGCTCAGGGCAGGTTCTCAAGTGCTCGGGCGGGCGGCATGACAGAACTACTGGTAGAAGGTTCCGCGGGCGACGGCGCCCGCGCCACAACTTTCAAAACCGCTCTTCCCCGTGCGGGTGGGCGCCTGCCCGAATCTGCACGTTTGCGAGCTACCCGCTGCTCCCGATGTTGCCGGTGATCAGCCCCACCTTATCCACCCCGGCATTGTGGGCCTCGTCAATTACCGTGGCCACATCCTGCCAGGGGATGTTGCCCCCCGCTTTCACGAAGATTACCTTTTCGGCGCGCGTCTTGAAGATGTCAGTCAGCCGGGTCGGAAGGTCCTGCCAGCTTACGTTCTGCTGGTTGATTTCCAACTGTGGCGGCTGTCCCTTCGCACCCGGCAGCACCTGCAGCACCACGGAACGGTTGTTGGGCTGCGGCTTGGCCGTCTTGGGCGGCGGCTGCGGGATCAGCGCCTTCTCTCCCTTGGGTGTAATCGGAGTAATAATCATAAAAATGACCAGCAGGGTCAGCAGCACATCTATGAGGGGGGTTACATTCATGTCTGCCGCTCTGCCTGACTGCGAGCCCGTGGTCATCGCCATTGCAACACCCTCCTTCGGCCGATTGCGCCGTGCTTCTCTCACGGCGTATTCACTTCCTAGAAACATAGACGCAGTCTGAAGGCCACGGGTTCCCCGCCTATTCCGGGGTTTGCACAGCCGCTTCAGCGGAACCCTCGCTGCAAGGCGCAGCTCGCACGGGGCCTATGCGGGAGCTGCTTTCACCCATCAAAATTTTTAACTGGCTGAGTGCTGAACGCGGAGGACTGCAGGCGGATGCGGAGCTTACTACAATCCCGAGGCAGGCGGACGTGCCAGCAACTGCTGAACCTCTTTTTCAAATACGGACGCGTCGGTCTCGCCCACGTGCCGGGCATAGATGCGTCCATCGCGCCCGATAAGGAAACTCACCGGCAGCCCCAGCACGCCCCCAAACCGCTCTGCCAGCTTGGCATCTCCCATCGCCACGGGGTAATTCATCTTGTAGGTTTCATAGAACTCGCGCACCGGCCTGGGGCCGTCATCCATGGAAATTCCGAGCACGTGAAAGCCCTGGCCGCGGTATTTGTTCTGCAGTTCGACAAAGTGCGGGATCTCCTGCCGGCAGGGATCGCACCATGTGGCCCAGAAGTCCACCAGAACCACGTCTCCCCGGTAGCTGGCCATGCTCAGTGGCTGGCCATTCAGATCGGTGACTGTCACCTGCGGAGCCGGAAGATGTTGCCCGGAGTTAAGGCCGAAACTGGGGAGATCGGCGATGTTCCGAGTTCCAAAGTACAAGCTGGCCGCCACTACCAACGCCGCGCCGATGACGAGAGGAATCTTGCTGTTCAAAGTACCGCCTGGTCCGCTTCGAATATCTGAACGCCCTAGTTTCCCTTGCTGACGGGATATCCCTTGTCTACCCAGTCTGCCCCAAAATTGTTTGCAATGTAGAGCACTCGTACGTTCCGAAAGCCCATTGCCTGAAGTTCGCGGTACGCAGGCTGGACATTAGGACAGTGGCTCCACGGGCAACATCCGCAGTAAAGCACGATGAACCGCTCCCGCGGTAGAGCCTGAACCCGCTTATGCAACTCCTTTAACCCATCTGCCTGCGAGGTCGCGCCCACGTATTCCGAATTCGGGATGTGCGCCTGTTCGTAAAGACTCCGAAAACCTACCTGAATAATGAGCGGCCTATGGCTCTCGGGTCCTTGTAAGAGCTTGGCTAGCTCAGCCGGTTGAATCAGTTGCGGGCCGCTCGCAGCGTGGAGCAGTGCTGGCATGGCGATCCCCAGGATGAGGAGAAAGCCCAGTTTTTTGGCCCTGAATGAGCAAATATGCCCGTTTGTCATGTCGGTGGACTTGAACATTATCTCCGTTCGCTCTGCTCGCGAGCAAATTTGCAATTTGGGCATTTTTAGCCCGACTTTCGCCCCCGCTTCGCCCCGAATTTGGAGTCGAAAATCGGGTGTTCTTGGCAAATTGCCAATCAGCTCACCAGGTCCAAAAACTTGTACCAGGCTCCGGCGAACGGCAAAAACCAGGGCCTGCCGTTATAGAGACCCAGGGGCGCACCGGGGAAGCCTATGTTAGCAAAGGGGTTCTGATCTTTCGCTCCGCAGATCATTTCCGCCACTTTGGCGCCCAGGTAAGTGGCCATGGCCACGCCATGTCCGGCATATCCGACGGCATAGTACATGCCATCCATCCTGCCGGCGTGGGGCATGATGTCGAAGGCAAAATCCAGCGTTCCACCCCAGGCATAGTCCACCTGGGCATCGCGTAACTGGGGATAAACGCTGATCATGCCGCGACGCAGAATGTCAGCGCTGCGGCGAATGGTGTTGCCGGTTTCAGGGAAGAAGGCGGCGCGTCCGCCAAACAGCATGCGGTTATCGGGCGTCAGCCGGAAATAGTAGAGGTAGTTTTTGGAATCGAAGATCATTCGGCCCTGAGGGCTTAACTCGCGGGCCAGAGCGTCGGGCAGCGGCTGGGTGGCAACAATGAAGGAGCCGATGGGAATGATCCGCCTGTGCAGGCCTGGGGTGGCGGCGCCGGTATAGCCGCTGGTTCCGACAAAGACGTCGCGCGCCCACATGCGGCCGCGGGCGGTTGTTAGCTGGAAACCGCCGCTGCCATTGCGGGAGGCGGGCTCGATGCTGGTGACGCGCGCATGGTCGAAGAGCTGCGCGCCCGCCCGCTTCGCGGCGTGGGCCAGGCCGGCCACGTAGCGCGCCGGGTTGAGTCCGGCGCTGAGTTCATCTACCAGGGCGCCGTGATAGATGTTGGAGCCGATCTCGCCGTGCAGTTCGCTGCGCGGGACCACGCGCAGGTGATGGTTGAAATCCCGGGCGATGACTTCGGCGGAGCGGCAGAAGCCGGCGAAATGCGCCGCTTTGCAGGCCACGTGCAGGTGGCCGCAGCGGGCAAAGTCGCAGGCGATCTGTTCTTCTTTGACGATCTGTTCCACGCAATCAATGGAAGCGAGCGAAGCGGCGTAGATATGCCGGGTGGTTTCCAGGCCGTAACGCGCGACCAGCTTCGCCACACCCAGCTTCATGCCGGTGAGCACCATGCCGCCATTGCGCGAGCTGGCGCCCCAGCAAAGGGATTCAGCTTCGAGGACCGCGACCTTAGCGCCGCGTCGGGCCAGTGTGCGGGCGGCGGAGAGGCCGGAGAAGCCCGAACCGATGACCGCGACGTCCACTTTTTCCGGCAGAGGCGCAGACTCGCCCTCGGGCATGGCGACGGTATCCCACCAGAAGACTCGTTCTTTGTAGGTCATGCGCAGGTGATCTGGAGGACATACTAAAGAGGGCAGCGCAAAGGGGCAACGAGATTTGTAAAGTGAACTGCCCATCTCAAGCCAACACAGGGCTTGAGTTAGCCACCGGCCATGGTCTTAGCACGGCGAACCCGAACGCCTCCAGAGCCGTGCGGTGTCTAGAGATAATTCCTCCCGCGAGTCTTGACATAGGAAAAAAACGAGGTTATGTTTCGCGCGCTCGACCTTCCGCAGCTAAAACCGCAGGGCTTAAACGGGCCACAAGCGGAGGTGAGACGTGCCTTCCCGGATAGTAGTGATGTCGTTGCTGCTGGCGGCGGTTATGGGGCTCTTAGCAGCGGAGACACCCCCCGCAGGATCCAATTCCCCAGGATCCAATTCCCCACAACCAGAGAACTGCAGCGGCCAGGCAAAACGGCTTTTGAAGCAGGCACGCCGGGGCGACGTAAGGGCCGAATTCCGTGTGGGGTTGGCGCTGGAGCGGGGCGAGGGGGTGGGGCAAAATTACGTGCTGGCTCGCGAATGGTATGAAAAGGCGGCGCAGGCAGGCGATCCGGCGGCGCAGAACAACCTGGGAGCGCTGCTGGCCAAAGGCCTGGGAGGAGCAAAAGATGACTCGGGAGCGGTCCGCTGGTACCTGCGGGCGGCGGTTACCGGCCTGGCGCCGGCACAAAATAACCTTGCTTATATGTATTCGACAGGCCAGGGCACCAACGTTGATGTGGCGGAAGCGGTGCGCTGGTACAGCAAGGCAGCGGCGCAGAATTTTCCGATCGCGGAAGAAAACCTGGCACACTTGTACCGGACAGGGCGGGGAGTGCCGCAGGACCCGGCACGGGCAGCGGAACTGTATCGGCGGGCGGCGGAGCAGGGCTACGTGCCGGCAGAGGAAAACGTGGCCGACATGTATGCGGCGGGAAAAGGAGTGCCACGAGACCCGGCAGCGGCGGCGCGCTGGCTGCGGCGGGCGGCGGAGCGGGGTTCCGCCACAGCGCAAAACAATCTGGGATTCGCCTATGAGCACGGCCTGGGAGTGTTGCGTGACCGGGCGATGTCGCTGTTCTGGTATCGAAAAGCTGCCGCCCAGGGGTTGACCGAGGCGCTGAAGAACCTTACCGTGTTGCAGAAAGAGCAAGGCAAGACCTCGCAGACGAATAGCGAGGAAAGCTTCCGCTAACAGCCGGCCTCGTCACCGAAGCTAAAACCCGCCATATTTGCAAGAGCTATTCTCACGACTAAAGTCCCTTCGAACTCGCTCAGAATAATTTGCGGGGCAGATTCCAGAGACGTAACAAGTTACGTCTCTACTGGTGCCCGATGTTGCACCGCTGAAGCGGTTCGGTATGACGCCTTCCTGGGGAAGTCAGGGATGTTGGCCGAACTCCCTCGTACGTTATCGGCAGTGGAAGCGAACGCGGGGTCGTTCGACTCCGCCGACTGGTTCGCAAGCGAACCAGTTGGCTTCGCTCAGGATGACAGGCGCAAGAATGGTGCCTATGAGGGACACAAATCGTTGATTACGAAATTGTTGATTACGAAAATTGTTGGTGGTCGCCGGATGTTTCAGCTGAAGCGGTTCAGCAGAGCGCCTTCCTGCGAAAGTCAGGGATGCTGGCCGGACTCCCCCGGACGTTATCGGCAGTGCGAGTGAACGCGGGGTCCTTCGACTCCGCCGACTGGTTCGCAAGCGAACCAGTTGGCTTCGCTCAGGATGACAAAAAAAGATCAGGATGACAAAAAAAGATCAGGATGACAAAAAAAAGGTCAGGATGACAAAAAAAGATTCTTGCTGATTGAAAAATGGCTGGGGCGCGGCCCCAGGGGAGGCCGCGCCACGCGCCGGTTACAGTTAGAACGTAAGACGAGCCGTCAACTGGATCATACGCGGGGAAGCATCGCCGCCCAGGAACGATCCCACAATGCTGGTAGGAACACTGACGGTGCGGATGATGCTGCCGAACTGCGAGGAG
>DASYWT010000449.1:0-4899 GCA_035935775.1 Terriglobales bacterium | reverse complement strand
CGCCTGCTGCATGGTGAGGCCACGGCGAGTGTGGAACTGCGGGGCAAAGCGCGCCTCGCCGTAAATCACGTTTTCGGCGGCCCAGGCCTCCACCAACTCCTCGGCCACTCGAAAAAGGTCTTCCGGCC
The DNA here is from genome assembly GCA_035935775.1 of Terriglobales bacterium. Taxonomy (GTDB): domain Bacteria; phylum Acidobacteriota; class Terriglobia; order Terriglobales; family Acidobacteriaceae; genus JAICWP01. The sequence goes on along the minus strand of DASYWT010000449.1, from coordinate 4,771 downwards.
GTTGCATCAACTCCAAAGCGAAATCAATGCGGCGAATGTAGTCGGCGAGGTCAAAACACATGTCGGGTGCGACCAGCGCCTGACGCAACGAAGCGGGAAGCGAGACGCCGGTTGCGAGCTCTATTTCCCGGGCCGTTTCCACACGCAGGCAGCCGTCGAGGTGGCAGTGTAATTCGAGCTTGGGGAGTGCACGGAAGTCCATTACTTTTTCACCGCGGAGGCACAGAGTACACAGAGAAAAACTGCTCCCCACAAAAGAGCACGAGCAAAGAATGTAGCGCCGGCATCTTGCCGGCTGTCACGAGGGCGTCTCGCCCTCGTGGTGCGGGCGGGACGCCCGCACTGACAGCCGCCGAGACGGCGGCCCTACGCTGCCAGATCAGCCACGAACTCGCCAAACTGCTCACGTTCCTGTTGCGTCAGAGCCCGAAACGCCTGCACAAACTGCTCCGTGCGCGTGGAACCGAAACGGCGAGCCCCGGCCCGCAGGTACTCCAATACTTCGCCGATCTGCCGAACGCCGCCTGCCGCCTTCACCTGGCAGCGGCCGGCCACCGCTTCGCACATGAGACGGACATCTTCGAGTGTGGCGCCACCGGCGGCATAGGCCGTGGCCGTCTTCACAAAATGGGCGCCGGCTTCCACAATCCACTGGCAGGCGCGGCGTTTCTCTTCTTGTGAGAGGTAGCAGTTTTCGAGAATCACCTTCACGATGCGGCCATCGGCGGCCCCCACCACGCCCTGAATGTCGGCCAGGAACACATCCTTCTCGCCGTTCTTGAGCGCCGGAATATTCATGACCATGTCTATTTCTTCGGCGCCGAGGTCAAGCACAGTCTTGGCCTGGTATTCCTTCATGGCGGGAGTCTCGTTGCCGTGGGGAAAACCGACCACGGTTCCCAGAAGCACACCCGTGCCCTTGAGGAAAGGCAGGGCGAAGCGGATGTAGTGAGGCTGCACGGTGAGAGTAGCAGTGCGTAGCCGCGCGGCGGCTTCTGCGCCGGCGGCAATCTCCTCCCGGGTTACATCGGGCCGAATTACGGAATGATCGAAGAGCTTGGTGAAGGTGGCAATCTTCGCCGCCTTAGCCGGCGCACCGTGGGTCAGTTCGCTAATCGGCATGGGCGTGCTCCTTGGCCGCCGAAACGACGGTGAGCGCCTGCTCCAGATCGGCGATGAGGTCTTCAACATTCTCGATACCTATGGCCAGGCGCACCAGTTGGTCGGTAATGCCCATGCGCTTGCGCTCTTCCGCGCTCACCATGGCGTGCGAGGTCACCACCGGCAAAGTGACCAGCGAATCCACGCCGCCCAGGCTGGGGGCGAGCGCAAACATGCGCAGCGACTCGGTGAAGCGTCGCGTCTCCTCGGCGGTGCCCTCCACCTCAAAGCTCAGCAATCCGCCGCCACCGCTCATCTGCTTGGTGGCCAGCGCGTGCTGCGGATGGCTGGGCAGGAAGGGGTAATTGACGCGCTTCACGCGCGAATGCTTCTCCAGGAATTGTGCGATGCGTAGAGCGTTCTGGTTGTGGCGCTCGACGCGAACCACCAGGGTCTTCAGGCCGCGCAGCAACAGGAAGGAGGCGTGCGGGTCCATGGTGCCGCCCAGCGTCGTGCGTGTCTCCCAGATCTGTTGCATAAGCTTCTCCGGCCCGGCGGTCACCCCCGCGATCAGATCAGAGTGGCCTCCCATGTACTTGGTACCCGAATGCAGAACGATGTCCACGCCGAATTCGATGGGGCGCTGATTAATCGGCGTGGCGAAGGTGTTATCCATGAGCGTGGTCAGGCCGTGCTGCCTGGCGATGGCCACGGCTCGCTGCACGTCCACCAGCTTCAGCGTGGGATTGGTGGGCGACTCCAGGTACATCAGGCGGGTGTTGGGGCGAATGACGCGTGCGAAGTCATCAGCCCGCGTGGTTTCGACGAAGGAGGTTTCGACGCCGAACTTGGGCAGCCACTGGGAGAAAAATTTCAGCGCGCCGCCGTAGAGATCGGCCTGGGCCACGACGTGGTCGCCCGAGCGCACCAGGGCCAGCACCGAGGTGGTGATGGCGGCCATGCCGGAGGCAAACAGCAGCGCCGCTTCCGCGCCTTCCAGTTCGGCGACTGTTTTCTCGGCCGCGGTATGCGTGGGATTGCCATAACGGGTGTAAAACCTGTCGCTGTGCGTGACGCGGAGCTGTTCGTCGTTGTCCTCGACGGCGAAGGTGGAGGTCTGAAATATGGGAGTGGCCAGAGGGCCGCTCTTGTGCTCTGGCTCCGATCCCCCGTGCACGGCTACGGTGTCGCGCTTGCGCTTCTTCATCGTGGCCTCCTTGCTCAAAGTAAAGATGATAGACGGGATGGGAGGGTTCGGGAAAGTTTTCCTAAATCAGGTAGTTGGTAGCTGGTAGTGAGAAGCTGGTGGAAAATTACCAACTTCCAACTACCACCTACTAACCACATGGCGGAGTGCGCTAAAATCTTCGCTCATGCGCAGCATTCTGTTTCGGGCCGCCATCGTGCTGGCGGTACTGTGGGTAATATTCGTCGGATTCATTGCCTGGGCCATGCACCAGCCTCCGGAGCGTTTCGGGCGGGTGATGGCCAGAATGCCTGTGGCAGCCTACTTCGTTATCCCTTTTGAGACCTTGTGGACCAGGGCCCGCGCGGGAACCCTCCAGCCGGGTCAGCCAGCGCCCGACTTTTCCCTTGGCCTGCTGGACAAGAGCGCAACGATGCAACTCTCGTCTTTCCGGGGAAAAGAGCCAGTGGTGCTGGTTTTCGGCAGTTACACTTGACCGCCATTTCGGCGGGAGGTTCCTGCCCTTAACAAGCTCTACGACCAATATAAGGACCGAGTGCAATTTCTGGCGGTGTACATCCTGGAGGCCCATCCCAGCGACGTCTGGCAGATGGAGAGCAACATCAAGCAGGGAGTAGTCTTCCGCAGCCCGCGCAACGAACAGGAGCGGGATGAGATCGCCGGCGCCTGTGTGCGCAAGCTGGGCATCAAGTTCCCGGCGGTTGTGGACGGTTTCGATAACGCAACAGAGAAGGCCTACACCGGCTGGCCCGACCGCATTTACCTGATTGACAACGCCGGCAGGATCGTCTTCAAGAGCAAACCCGGCCCCTTCGGCTTCAAGCCGGAATTGCTCAGCGCGGCCTTAAGCCGCCTGCTCGGCGGGCAGGGCAACAAGCAGGCCAGTGTCGCGCCGCCCGTCCTCGCCCAGTCCAAGTAGCGACACAACCCGCTCGCGGTGCCGGAAGTATTCGCGCCTCAGGCGGTACGATTCGTCCCCGTCGGCGATGGCAGCCGCGCCCATGCGGCAGCAAGCCATGCGAAATACCGAATGGGCCAACAGGTAAGAAGGGAGGCGCCGAACTGGATTGTCGCCCGAGCGCCGGCGGTATTCGCCCAGGAAAAATTCCTGCTGGCCGCGCCCCAGGTCCCACTCTGCAATCACGCCGGCCAGGTCCCAGGCAATGTCGGTAGGTCCGGGGAAAAGGTGATCGTCGCCGTGGCTGGCGCCGTCGGTCTTAAGGATTTGCCCGTCTGCGGCAATCCACTCGTGCGGCATCATGTGGCTGTCGGTGACCATCAGGCGTTCCAGTGGCAGTTCGAGTTCGAAATTTTGCACTCCAAACTCTACCCTCAGGTTGTGCTGGAGCATGGCTTCCAGGCTGATCGGTCCGCGCGCCGAAGCCGTTTGCGTGGCCGCGCGGAAAGCGCAGTATTCGGCCAGGCGCTTGAGCACGGCTGCACTGCAATCACCGGCGGATAAAGGGCGTCCAGGGATGGTTTCATACTCAACAAAACCACTTTCGTAGCTGAGTAGAGACGGAGCGAAGCCGGCGCGCGAGAGTTCTTCCGCCCGGCGGCAGACGGCTGTTCCGTAGCGCCCGAAGCCTTCAAACTTGAACAGGCTGCGGCCGTCCGCCGAAAGATACTTGTTGCGCTCCAGTTGCGTCCAGCACGCCGGCCAATCCTGGGAGCGGGGAATCCGGCCGTTCCGCCAGTAGCCGCTGGCGCAGTAAACCTTGGCTGCCGCTGGGATGTGCCTGCCCTGAACCACTGAGCAGAAACGGAAATCGCTCCATTCCGGATCGAAGCGAGACTGGAGCTCCGCGGATTCCGGGCTGCGGCTGCCCAGGAACAGAATCTGCGGGTTGGGCACTCCCGCATGGCGCAGCGCGCGGCCCACCGCGGCAAAGCTGGAGCCGCTGAAGCCCGGTCCCTCGTCTACCACGATGAACTCGGAGTCGCGCCCCAGGTGCTCGCGCACCCAGCGGCTCTGCTCCGCTGTGAACTCCAGGCTTCGGTGGTACGGCGGCCCGGCGGGGCGCACCGTGATTCGCTCGGCGTGTTGGCCCCGAGAATTGAGAGCCCGGCAGACAATGCTGCTGAGGGTGGTCCCGATGCTGCGAACGCCAATCACAGCCGCGGAAGGTCTTTCCCGGCTCGTCTGCCGCGTCAGGTCCCAGAAATCCAGAGGATGGAGGCCGTAATAAGAAAATCCTTCCGGATGAGACAAGGCAAGGGTTGGCGGCAAGCGGAGGCTGGCGAAAGCGCTCAGGATATCCTGGGCTGGCACGCTGCACTCGGGTTCCACGGTTATGGCCGCCAGCGCGTCCATGGCTTGTAGGGCGCGTGGAAGGTCGGAATTGCCCAGGTCGGCAAGAGCGCATTCCAGTTCGCCGGCACGGATCAGCGCGTTGAGCAGGGCGTCCTGATCCTTGCGGGCTAGAGCGGGGCGCAATCCGTTGAGCAGTTGCTGCCGGAGTT
>DASYWT010000448.1:0-4192 GCA_035935775.1 Terriglobales bacterium | reverse complement strand
AGGTGATTCGCAGCCTGGAATCCATTATGCAGCGCAAGGCCCGGCTTAAGTACATCGCGGAGCAGAAGGGGGATGTGCGGCATACGAGCGCGGATACGTCCAAAGCCAAGCGCATGCTGGGATATGAACCGCAAGTCTCGCTGCAGCAAGGCCTGGAGCGGGAAGCGGAATGGCTGCAGAGATCCTTCCTGGCCGCAGGGGTCAAATAACGAATTCATATGTGCGGAATTTGCGGTATCGCCAATTTTGAGCGCCCGGACATCGTTTCCAGGGAACTCGTCGGGCGTATGAATGACACGCTCTCACATCGTGGTCCCGACGATGCGGGGGTGTACGTGGGGCCGGGAGTCGGCCTCGGCCACCGGCGGCTGAGCATCATTGATGTGGCCGGCGGGCATCAACCAATTTCCAACGAAGACGGCAGCGTATGGGTGCTGCTGAATGGCGAAATCTACAATTACCCCGAACTTCGGCAGCGTCTGCTGAAGCGCGGTCACCGCTTTTCTACTCAATCCGACACGGAAGCCATTGTCCATTTGTATGAAGACAAGGGCGAGGAATGTTTTGCCGAGCTGCGCGGAATGTTTTCTATCGCGCTATGGGATTCCCGCCAACGCAAGCTGCTGCTGGCGCGCGACCGGGTGGGGAAAAAGCCCTTGTTCTATTTCAGCGATGGCAAGCAAATCCTGTTCGGTTCCGAGTTGAAGTCGCTGCTGGCAGCAGGAAACGTGCCACGGTCGGTTGACCACCAGGCGGTGAGCGATTATTTTTCGCTGGGTTACATTCCCGCCCCCAAGACGATCTATCGCGAAGTACGCAAGGTGCTGCCCGGGCATTACCTGGTTGCCACAGCCAACCAGGTTCGCAGCGTGCGCTACTGGGATATTTCCTTCGGCCAGGTTGAGGACAGGACGGAAGAGCAGTGGTGTGAACTGCTGCGGCATAAGCTGTGCGAGGCCACTCGAGTCCGCCTGATGAGCGAGGTTCCGCTGGGCGCGTTCCTCAGCGGCGGGGTGGATTCCTCCGCGGTAGTGGCCACTATGAGCCGCATCATGAACCGGCCGGTCACCACCTGTTCCATCGCCTTCGACCAAAAGGAATACGACGAGTCGGAGTTTGCCAAACAGGTTGCCGAGCAGTTTCACACCGATCATCACGAGCATCTGGTGCAGCCCAGCGCCGTCGAAATCCTGGACAAGCTAGCCTGGCACTTCGACGAGCCTTTCGCCGACTCCTCGGCGATTCCAACTTATTACGTTTCGGCCATCGCTCGCCAGCACGTGACGGTGGCCCTGGGCGGAGACGGCGGCGATGAGAATTTTGCCGGCTACCGCCGCTACTATTTTGATTATTACGAAAACCGGCTGCGCGGCTATGTGCCGGGGGCGGTACGGCGTGGAGTCTTTGGCCCTCTGGGCAAATATTATCCCGGGCTGGCCTGGGCGCCTCGGATTTTTCGCGGCAAGGCTACTTTCCAGGCCCTCTCCCAGTCGCCCCTGGAAGGCTATTTCAATACCATCTCGATTTTTCGGACTGACGAGAAGCCGCGGTTGCTCACCGCGGAGTTCCGCCGCGGCCTGCAGGGCTACGATACGCTCGATGTCCTGCGCGAATATTATGATCGGGCAGACACAACCGACCCGCTTTCCCGCGTGCAGTACGTGGATATAAAGACATACCTGACGGATGACATTCTGACCAAAGTAGATCGCGCCAGTATGGCGGTGTCGCTGGAAGTGCGAGCGCCGCTGCTGGACCATGAATTGATGGGCGTGGTGGCCGCTATTCCCTCTTCCCTTAAACTGCGCAACACCAACGGCAAATACATCTTCAAGAAGGCCCTGGAACCAGTGCTGCCGCGGGAGATTCTGTACCGCAAGAAGCAGGGTTTTTCCATTCCCCTCGACCACTGGTTCCGGCGGGAACTGCGAGACTTGGCGCACGATGCCATGTTCTCAACCGACGACGGCATCCTGGACAAGGCGTATCTGCAGAAGATCTGGAACCAGCATCAGAAGAGGCAGTTCGACCGCTCCGCCTACCTGTGGAGCGTGTTGATGTTTCGTAAATGGCAGCAGGTATTTCACGCCTGAGTGCTTCCGGGCTCCCTCCGTCTCCGACAAATGGGAAATTTTCTCGGCATCGTTGCTGCGGAAGGTTCAGAGCAGCAAGCTGGGCAATTGTTTCGGCGTGGAGTGGAGACCGCCCGCACGCTAAAGCACCAGATGCCCAGCCGGACCGCCGAGCTGGGGTGGTCGCACGCCGCTTTCTTTCCTCGACAGAATGGTTCCGGAGGTCCGCTCGTGCAAGATGCGAACACCGGCTGCTGGCTGGGGGCGATCGGCACCTGGTTTCACGGAGATGGGCTGGCGCCGGGAGACGAAGCCCGACTTCTGGAGCGCTACCTGCAGGTGGGCGCACTGCGGTTGGCAAAGGAACTGGCAGGCTTCTTTTGTATTGTCATAGGCGACGCGCGAAGCAAAGAGGTCATTGCCATTACTGACGTGGCCGGCAGCCGGCACGCCTTCCTTCGACCGCTGCCCAACGCCATCGCGCTTTCCGGCTCTTCCCTGCTGCTTGCGGCTCTGGCGGAACGCAACCTGGACGCAACCGCCTGCCAGGAATTTATCCACACCGGCATCGTTTACCAGGACCGCACTATATATAAGGAGGTGCGCAAGCTGCCGCCGGCAAGCGTGTTGTGGTTCGCTGATGGGCGGCTGAAGAAGCAAGAGGCCTATTGGAGCTGCAGCCAGCTGGAACCAGAGTCTCTGGACGACGACACCGCGGTCAACCGGCTATGGGAATCGCTGACTCAGGCGGCGCAGCAAATAACGCGTGGCTTCCCCAGGCTGGTTTGCGATCTGACGGGAGGGTACGACTCACGGGCAGCGGTGGCGGCATTCCTGTCGCTGGGTGAAAAGTTTTCCACCACGGTCTCCGGACCTGCCCGGAGCCCGGATGTTACTGTTTCTCAATGTCTGGCAAAGGTCTTGGGTCTGCCGCATCTGCACCACGAGAGCCGGCAATCGTCATTTGCAGCCGTAAAGCAAGCGCTGTGGTTCACCGATGGTGAGTACGACCTGGTGGATTATGCGGCGATTCTGGGCGTGCACAGCACGTTGTCGCAAAAATTCGACATCAGTATCAACGGCTCGTTCGGCGAGATTGCCCGTGGGTATTGGTGGGAATTGCTGGTGCCGCGGGTAGGCGCGCGGCGCAAGCTCGATTCCGCCAAGCTGGCACGCCTGCGCTACGCCCCTGGAAACCCCACGACCACGCTTTTCAGACCGGAGATCAGGCTGGAACTGGTGCCGCACTTGACGAGAGTAGTTGAAGAAACCAACGCCGGCCTGGGGTCAACACCCAATACCTTTCAGATGGACCACGCCTATCTGCGCATGCGCATGCAGCGCTGGCAAGGAAGGATCGCGAGCGGCACCGACCAACTTTGGCCCTGCTTATCAATCTTTATCTTCCGGCCAATTCTGGAAGTAATGCTTCAAGCGCGCAGCAGTCTGCGCCAGCGCAGCCTCATGGTGCGCAGGATGCTGGCTCGTTTTCAGCCGGCTCTGGCGGCGTTCCCGCTGGAACACGGGTATCCCGCGCTCCCGGCCAATTGGACCAACTTTTATCGCTTCTGGCCGCTTTTCGGTTACTACGGCGGCAAGGTGCTGCAGCGAGCGGGTTTGAAGCGCCAGGCGCAAGGCGAAGTGACGGCGCCGCGCATGATGCTATGGCAAGAGAGCGAAGTGCGGGAGTTGCTGCAGCCTTCCGCGATGAGGACTTCGGAGTGGCTGGACGAACACGGTCTGCAGAATTTTCTTCAGGAGTCTCAGCAGCCTGGTTTCTCCCGAGATGGAGAATGGCAACGCTTGCTTTCGCTGGAGTACACACTTCAAGAGCTGCAGGGGTTACAACGCGGCTGAGTGCTCCCGCAACCACTGGACGTCCACCAGAAGTCTGGCGAATGGCAAGCGAGATTTCAGCCACAGCCGGAAGGAAAAATAAGCCAGGTATTGCGCCCGCAGCAGGCACAAGCGCGTGCTGCTGGCTAGCGCATCCTCGGGTTGGCTGAGGGAGTAGCCCAGCTCCGTTAGGCATGGCGCGATCACACGTTCCAGCCGTTCCAGTTGCTCCGGCGGGAGGCTGTTCTTCCAGCGGCCCACAGGATTAAAGCGGCTTCCAGTCT
>DASYWT010000447.1:0-7304 GCA_035935775.1 Terriglobales bacterium | reverse complement strand
TGAGTGCTGACTGCTACGTTTGCAGCACCCCCACCTTAAATTCGGGCACGTCCGGATTCAGCGATGCCGCTTCCAGGGCCTCGATCAGCGCGTCGCGCGTTTCCACCGGGTCAATGATCTTGTCAATCCACAGCCGAGCGGCGCCGTAGCGCGGGTCCTGCTGCTCGTCGTAAGTCTTCTTCACCGATTCGAACAGCGCGCGTTTTTCCTCATCGCTCAGCTTCTTGCCGCCGCGCTCCAGTTGCTTGATTTTGATTTCGACCAGCGTGCCCGCAGCCGATTCGCCGCTCATCACCGCATAACGGGCACTGGGCCAGGCGAAGAGCAGGCGCGGGTCGTATGCCTTGCCGCACATGGCGTAGTGGCCGGCGCCAAAGGAGCCGCCGATGATGACGGTAATCTTGGGCACCACGGAGTTGGACACCGCGTTCACCATCTTGGCGCCCGCCTTGATGATGCCGCTCCATTCGGCGTCGCGACCCACCATGAAGCCGTTCACGTCGTGCAGGAAAATGAGTGGCACCAGGTTCTGGTTGCAGTCCATGATGAAGCGCGCCGCCTTCTCCGCCGACTCGGTGTACACCACGCGGCCAAACTCCACCCGCTTGTGACCCTGCTCATCCACCTGCTGCTGGTGCTGCGGCTGGTTAGCCACAATGCCCACAGCGAAGCCGCCAATGCGGGCGTAGCCGCAGGTTACGGTTTTGCCGTATTCGGCCTTGTATTCGTCGAAGCGGCTGGCGTCCACCAGGCGGGCGATCACTTCTTTCATGTCATAAGGGCGCGCAGGATTGGCTTCGTAGATGCCGTAGAGCTCCTCCGGCGGGTAGCGCGGCGGCTCCGCCTTCTTGCGGTCGAAGGGCGAGCGGGTGCGGTGGCCCATCTTTTCCACCAGCGAGCGAATTCGCGCGATGCAGGCTTCGTCGTTGGGCTCGCGGTAATCCACCGTGCCGCTGATGGCGGCGTGCATTTTGGCGCCGCCCAGTTCCTCGGCCGAAACCTGCTGCCCAATGGCGGCCTGTACCAGTGCGGGCCCCGCCAAAAAAAGCCCGCTGCCTTCGGTCATGAGCACGTTGTCGCACATCACCGGCAAATAGCCGCCGCCGGCCACGCACATGCCCATGATGGCGGCGATTTGCGGAATGCCCATGGCCGACATGACCGCGTTATTGCGAAATACGCGGCCGAAGTCGTCGGTATCGGGGAAGACGTCCTCCTGCAGCGGCAGGAAGACGCCGGCGGAGTCCACCAGGTAGATGGTGGGAATGTGGTTGTCAAAGGCGATGTTCTGGGACCGGATGACCTTTTTGGCGGTCATGGGGAAGAAGGCGCCAGCCTTCACCGTGGCGTCGTTCACGATGAGCATGAAGAGGCGGCCGTGGATGCGGCCGATACCGGTGACCACGCCGGCGGCGGGCGCGCCTCCCCACTCTTCGTACATGCCGTAGGCGGCGTAGATGCCAAGTTCGAACAGTTCCGTGCCGGGATCGAGCAGCAGCGCAATTCGCTCGCGCGCCGTCAGCCTGCCCTTTTTGTGCTGGGATTCGATGGCTTTGGGTCCGCCGCCTTCGGCAATTTTTTCTTCTTCGTTGCGCAGCCGAGTGACCAGTTCGGCCATGGCGCGCATGTTCTTCTCAAAGCGCTGCGAGGTCGGGTCCACGGTGGTGAGGAGCAGATTATCCGCGACTTCGGAGGCGGGCTTGGCACGGTCAGGCATGGGATCAGAGATAGAAACTAGTTACGGTAATACAGGGGAGCGACAGGGCGCAAACGGCAGGTGTGCGGTTCTAGCGCCGGCCTCCGACCGGTTGTCGTGAGGGCGTCCCGCCCTCACAAATGCGGGCGAGACGCCCGCATCCACAGCCGCCGAGACGGCGGCGCTACGGGGCTAGTTGCTACTTTGCTTCAGCTTGGCTGCCGCCCAGCCCACCGGATCCTCCGTCACCGCGTCCACCAGGCCGATGCGCAGCGCCTCCTGAGCATTTACCTTCTCTGCCGCGACGAACATGTGCAGCGCGCGGGCCCTGCCTACGAGGCGGGGCAGACGTTGCGTGCCTCCCCAGCCCGTAATCAGGCCCAGAGCAGCACCCCGATGGCCGAAGAGGGCGTGAGGCGAGGCCACACGAAAGTGGCAGGCCAGCGCCAGATCCAGGCCGCCGCCCATGCAGTAGCCATGAATGGCCGCGCAGACTGTGGCGGGGAAATTTGCAACCAGGTTCATGAGTTCCTGGCCGGCGCGGGAAAAGTTCAGGGCTTCCGGCCCAGTGAGGTTGGCGATTTCATGCAGGTCAGCGCCAGCGGAAAAGAACTTGTGATTGCCCGTAATGATCAGCGGCAGAGCGGCGCCGGCCAGCTCGTGCACGGCGGCGGCGAGTTCGAGAATGCAGGCGCGGGTAAGGCGGTTGGTTCCGTCAGGCGAGCTAAGCTGCAGGATACGCACGCCGTCGCGGATTTGTAATTGGTAATTGGTGATTTGCAATTTGCGCCGCCGGCGCCGTCTTGGCCAGCTTCAAATTACAAATTACAAATTGCTAAATTACAAATCGCTGTGAGCCGGCAGCAATCAGCATTCAGCCAGCCAGCAGACTTTCAGGGGTGAAGGCTGAGCTGAGTGCTAGGTGCTGGTAGTCAGCCACCGCCCCACCTGCTTGCCGTCTTCCGTCAGCTCGAAATTCCCCACGCGCACAGCCTCGCCCAGGATGCGGTGCGAATCAGGATCGCGGGCCACGCGCGAAATCCACTGCCGGCCGACGTCATACTGGCTGGGCGTGAACCACTTCTGGGGCACGACCTCCACCAAGCCTGCCTGGGGATAGAGCACGTAGATGGCGCAGGCGGCATCGTCCCGTGTGCGCGCCGGATAAGAAGCGAGCATCAGTAGTTCGTCGAGCGCGCGGAAGGGCTCGGGTATTTCCACCTTGTGAACGCCTTCAGGTAAGGCGGAGCTGATTTCGAATTCGGCCAGGGGTTCGGTAGCGGAGTAAACGCGCTCAGTGGACTGCTTGAACCAGCCCACAATGTCCACAAAAGAAAACGCCTTCAGCTGATCGGCATCGAAGCACAGCAGGCGAACAGTGCGCGGCTCCGGGCACCAGATGCCAAACAGCTTGGGCGGAATCTGGAAGGCGCGGCAATAAGTGTTGAGCGCCAGTCGCGGGGTGTGCGGCTCCTGCACCAGCCCAAAGGTGACCAGGTAGGGCAGTTCGCCCTGCTCGCCATGGTAGCGCCACTCAAACTTCTGGCTGGAGTTGGCTTCTACAACAGGAAACGTCTTCCAATACCAGGGCGCGGGCCCGATGGCGTTTTCGATCAGTTCGCGTTGATGGGTGGTCATGGAGAAGCACTCAGCATTCAGCAATCAGCATTCAGTTACGGAATTTCGTGCTTCACGCCATGACTCAACTCCAGCGTTGCGCACGAGCATAGGAAGATTTCTCAATCCACCACAAAAGTAGACGGCTGAGTGCTGATGGCTGAGTGCTGATGGCTTGTCATCCTGCCGCCACTTTATGCGGGCGCACGTTTCCGCGGATGAACTCCACAATCTCATCCATGGAAGTGCCGGGCTGGAAGATGCCGCCCACGCCGGCTTTCTTCAAGCCTTCGATGTCCTGGTCGGGAATGATGCCGCCTACCAGCACCAGCACGTCGTCCATTTTGTTCTGGTGCAGCAGGTCCATGACCCGGGGCACGATGGCATTGTGCGCGCCGGAGAGGATGGAGAGGCCGATTACGTCCACATCTTCCTGCAAGGCCGCTGTGACCACCATCTCCGGGGTCTGGCGCAGGCCGGTGTAGATGACCTCCATGCCCGCGTCGCGCAGGGCGCGGGCGATCACCTTGGCGCCTCGGTCGTGCCCGTCCAGGCCGGGCTTGGCCACCAGGACACGGATTTTGTGGTCATCCGCCATCGAACCCTTCATTTAACCACAAAGGTCGGAGCCGGTCACGAACGGCCAACCACAACCGCAGAGGACGCGGGGACGCCGAGGAAACAATATAAAAATCAAAACTCCGCGTCCTTTGCGTCCTCGGCGGTATTTATTTTCCGTCTTTCAGTTCGGAGTAGCGCCACAGGTACCAGCAGGCGACCGAGCAGTAGGGCTGCCAGGGGCGGGCGATTTTCAGGATTTGTTTAGGCTTGGGCATCTGGCGCTTACGGTAAGCCTTTTTGATGGCGAAATTAATGCCGTAGTCGGCGGTGGGCATGACGTTGGGGCGGCGCAACGCGAAGATGAGGAACATTTGTGCCGACCACACGCCGATGCCTTTCACCCGGGTGAGGTGCTCGATGACGTCCTCGTCGGACATGTCGGGCAGGCGGGCAAAATCAATTTCGCCGGAGGCGGTGCGCTGGGCCAAGTCGCGCAGATAACTCAGCTTCTGGCGCGACAGCCCGCAGGCCCGCATTTGCTCTTCGCTGAGCGCCAGGATGGAGGCGGGAGTGATGCCGTCGCCGTCTCGAACGCTGCCGTTCAAGCAGGCGCAGCGCACGCGCTCAAAAATGGTGGCTGCGGCTTTGCCGTGCAGTTGCTGGAAGACGATGGAGCGGGCCATGGCGTCGAAGCTGGGCTCGCGGTAGCGCATTTTGAACGGCCCAATGCGTTCAATGATGCCGGCCATGACGGAATCGGCCTGCTGCAGGTGGCGAATGGCGCGTTTCATTGATTCTTATGCCTTTCGTAAAAACGTTTGACCTTGGACCGGTTTCCGCAAACCGCCATGTTGCACCAGCGGCGGCTGCGGTTGCGGGTCGTGTCCATAAAAAACCAGCCGCAACCCTGGCCCTCACATCTGCGTAGACGTTCGACCTGGTCGGAAGTTACCAGGTCGGCGGCGGAGCGCACCGCCGGCCACAGCAGGCGCTCGAAGCTGTCGTCGCTGTTCCAGTCCAGATAGAATTTGCCTTTGCCGCCCGCCAGGCGCAGGTGCTCTCCCGCTTCTCCCAGGGCGGCATTGAAGCGCCGCAGGGCGTGGGCGGGAGGCTGGCGATGTTCCACGGCAGCTGCCAGCACCGACACCAGTGCCTCGCGCACTACGAGAGCGCGGGCGAAGGCTGCCTGCGCGGAGGCGGTGCGGCGGCCGGCCTCATGAGCCAGCTTCCCGGCTGCGGCATGCGAAACGATGCCCGCGTCGCGAGCCCAGTGCAACAGGTCGGCGTACTCGTGCAGCGAGTCCGCGCGGCGGACAGGATCGTCGCGCCAGTCCACGGTGTTCACAAAGCGCACACACAACGGCTCGAGATGGTGGTCAGGTACAGCCACTCATTTATTATAACCTCTAAATGCAGGTTGACAGGTTAGACCAACCTTGGCGAGAATGCTAACCGTCAATATTTGATTAGAAAGTTAAAAGAAAGACGGTGGGCCATGCGGCAGATGGATGCAGGCGCGACCACGTGGAAGCTGATGGCGGCGTTCTTTGCCATCTACGTGATCTGGGGCTCGACTTACCTTGCCATCCGCTTCGCCGTGCAAGGCCTGCCGCCGCTGCTGATGATGGGAGCGCGCCACCTGACCGCAGGCGTGCTGTTGCTGGCAGCACTGCTGCTGCGCGGCGAGCGCCTGCCCGCGAGGAAGGTCTGGGGTGCCGCCCTGGTCGGGGGTGCGCTGCAGTTTCTGGGTGGACATGGCTTGCTGGCCTGGGCGGAAGTGCGGGTCAGTTCCGGGCTGGCAGCTCTGCTGATTGCCTCCGAACCGCTGGTCATGGTGGTTCTGGCCCGGCTGGCGGGACAGGAGCGGCTTTCGCTGCGCACTCTGGGGGCGCTGGCGCTGGGCGCAGTGGGGGTGGCGGTGCTGTTTGAAACCGGGGTGCGGCAGGGGAGCGCGCTGGCCGCAGGCGCGGTGCTGCTGGCGACGTTACTGTGGTCCCTGGGCGCCGTTTATGCCCGCGGCGTGAGCAGCGCCTCCGCCGTCATGTTCGCCGCCCTGCAGATGCTGCTCGGAGGCATCCTGCTGCTGGCAGTGGGCAGCGCCAGCGGCGAGCGCGTGCAACTGGCCGAAGTATCCCTGCGTTCCCTTGCCTCTCTGGTTTACCTGATCATCTTCGGTTCCCTGGTGGCCTTCAGCGCCTACACCTGGCTGATGAAGGTCACGACCGCGGCGCGGGTGAGCACTCACTGCTACATCAATCCCATCGTGGCGGTGTTTCTGGGCTGGGCGCTGGCCGGGGAGCGCGTGACCACCAACATGCTGGTGGGAACCGCCATCGTGATCGCCAGCGTGGTGCTGGTGAAGAAGTACGCTTGCCGGCGGAAATGGCGACGGACTGAGAAAGCCGGCCTTGGGCTCTCGGCCGCCGAAGCTATGGAGCAAATCATAAGCGGCCCTACTCGCAGAAGATGCGGACCTTTTTGCCGTCGCCCTTGTCCACATCCACGTTGAGCTGCTGCAGAATTTCGGCATCTTCGCCCTTGCTCAAGCCGCTGCGGAGTTGGTCCAGGTCAATGCCGCGCTCTTTCAGCTTCTCGGTGACCGTTGCCGGAAGCACGCCCAGCAGCGATTTGCCGGAAAACGCAAACGCCAGCGGCAGGCGGATATTGACCTGCTTGCGTCCCGGTTCGTCCACCTGGATGCGCAGGAAGCGCACCCGGCGGAATCCGCTTTTTTCTGTCGCCGGCCCAGCCTCCGGGTGCTTCTCCTCGGCGCCCGAAGAATTTTCCAGTTTCTCCAACAGCTTTTCTGCGTCCGCGGCAGTGATCTTGCCCTCGGCTACCATGTCCAGCACTTTACGAGTTTCCAGAGACATAACGGCTCCTTTCAATTCAATCGTTCCAGGGCTTCCTCAAGCGTGATTTCTCCCCGCGCCAGCTGCTCCAGCACAAAAAGGTTGGGGGTCGGCGCCTCGAAGGTTTTATCGAGGGCGACAGCCAGCGCGTTGAGGCGGTTTTTGACCGTGGGATAGCTGATGTCAAACAGCTCTTCCATTTTCTTGATCGAGCCGTGATGGCGGACGAAGGCGATAACAAACGCCTGGTCCTCGGGAGAAAGGCGAGCCAGCGGCGGCAGCTCAAAATCACCCTCCAGCGACACACGGCAATTGGGGCAGGCCATGCGGGCTACTGTCATGGGCTGTTTGCATTCGGGGCAGTTTGCGTTTGAGATATTCACTTTATTACTCAACTAATATAAGTTTATTACGATATATAATTAAATAAGTCAATATAAAAATTAATTAACTTAATTTTTCAAACGATGAGAGCTTTTGCTTCGACGGTAGTTCACTGAAAAGGTGGAAGTTACGATCAGGGGCACTGCTGATCTCGAAAGCCAGCTTTGGAGGGTTTCTTTTTTCGCGGGCACGGG
>DASYWT010000446.1:0-2970 GCA_035935775.1 Terriglobales bacterium | reverse complement strand
CTTGTCTACCCCCATGGTCACGACCTGCTGCACATCTCCGGGCTGGGGACCAAAGGTGAGGCGGTTCAAGGCGTGCAGGGCACGCTTCTGTTCGTCCGCGACGGGAAGCTTGTGCTTTCGTCCCAGCAGCAGAACGGGCGCGAGCAGCGCCACACCAAGCGCGAGGGCAAGCGAATAGCGGCGCATGGAACTGTTCATTAATAACCCAAACAACTGAAAAAGTTGCGTTTGTGCTGCCAGGCGGGATGCGAAATCAACAATGGGAATTTACTCGGGATCTTCCCGAAGTGGCAGTTACTTATGTAGGGGATGGCGACACTCACCGTTATGCAATTCCGCCAGCCGCTTAGACTCGGTGCTAACGATACAAGAGCTGCGGAAGGTAAATGATGAACCGAGCCAATATCGTGCTCTTAACAGTAATCCTTCTGATGAGCTCCGGGGCGCTCGCCACTGACGTCAGCGGTGAACTGGCACTCAGTGCCACCATCAACGCCAGTTGTCAAGTGAACTCCGGGGCTTTGAACTTCAACACCTACGATCCCACCGGAATCCACGAAACCGCGCCTCTGGATCGCAGCGGAACCTTCCGCCTCACCTGCACCAACGGCACTGCGGCAACCGTCAAGCTGGGCCAGGGCAACAACCCGGATATCGGCTCAACCGACGCAGCCCCATTACGCAGAATGCAGGGCGATGAGGATATCTACCTCCGCTACGACGTTTACCAGAACGGCGGCCGGACCACCGTGTGGGGAAACACCACCGGCACGGGAGAAGCGGTGACCGGAACGGGCGCGCAAGCGACCCTGACCGCGTACGGCCGCGTTCTGCCCGGCCAGATCGTCCCGGTCGGAACTTACAGCGACACCATCACGGTGACTGTGAGCTTCTGAGGGAGACATGCAACAAATCATTCCAAAACAGGAGAACGCAATGAAACTTGCAACAATCGTGTTGTTAGCAGCAGTGGTGATGTTCCTGTCGCTGGGAGCGTTCGCAGTGGACGCGACCGGCAACCTGAGCGTGAGCGCCAACGTCCAGAATGTCTGCTCGGTAACGGATGGGTCAATCGATTTCGGCACTTATGATCCGGCCTCGGGCAGTCCAAAAAACGTCACTGGTACGTTTAGCGTGCAGTGCACTAATGGCGGCACGGCGCATATTAAGCTGGACCAGGGCCAGAACGGCACCGGTACGCTTGACGCTCCCGTGCGCCGCCTGGCGAATGGCAGCAATTACCTCAGCTACGCGCTCTTTTCCGATACGGATCGGGTGATCCCGTGGGAAGGGACAAACGGCGTTGACTTCACCGGATCTGGTGACATGGACGAGGTGACCGTGTACGGACAGATGAGTGCGGGTCAGAGTGCTATCCCTGGCTCCTACACTGACACTGTGCAAGTCACGGTAACTTACTAACTCTGCTGGGGAGCGAACCCAAGGTTCGCTCCCCTCTTTTCCTCTAGGTGAATCTATGCAGAAGCTGTTCTTCTTAATCCTCCTGCTGGGGAGCGTACCCGGCGCGCTGCGGGCCTCCTCGATTACGCTGGCGCCAGTAAGACTTGAGCTTTCGGCATCGCGGCCTTACGCAGTTTTGCGCATGACCAACAACGGCAGCGAACCGGTGACCCTGCAGGCGCGGCCCTACCGCTGGAGCTTCGACGCGCGCGGCGATGTGCTCACCGCCACCGACAACGTCATCCTGAATCCTCCCATCGCAACTCTGCCCCCGAAAGGGGTGCAACTGGTGCGAATTGGCTTGCGCGTTCCCAATGAGGATGCCAACGAGGCCACTTACCGCCTGATCATTGATGAAGTTCCGGTAAAGAAAGCAGGGGCCAAAGGCATGAGCCTGACCATGGTTCTGCGCATGAGCGTTCCGGTGTTTGCGCTGCCCCGCCGGCCGGTGTCGCCCAGGCTGGAGTGGAGCGCCCATCGCGATGCTGCCGGCGTGCTGAAGATCGCGGCCGTCAACCGGGGGGCAGCGCATGTCCTGATCAAGTCGTTCCACGTCTCCCGGGGTGCGGATAACCAGGAGGCGGAAACGTTCAAAGACCTCGCTTATCTTCTCCCTAACCAGCAGCGGGAGTGGACGCTTAAAAAAGCAAACCTAGCGGCGGCGACGGAGCTGACGTTGGAAGCAGTCACCGATGGCGGAAATGTGCGACAAACGCTCACCCCGGCAAGCAATTAAATGCCAGGCGATACGGGCTATTGTTTTAGCGCTGGCATGGATGGTGCTGTGTGGCCTACCGGCGCCTGGGGACACCGATGCCAGCCGGGGTGCGGCCGCGAAACAGGGGGGTGGCGCCTACGCCCTTTTTCGCGGCGCACCCCTTCCCCCCACGTTGAGCTCCGCTGTGGCAACTGCGGCGCCCGCCACACCGGCCGCGACCACCGGATCTTCGGGCGCGGCCCCGGCCAGGGATGCGGATGCCGTGCCCAGCGCTGATCCAGTCGCCGGCGGCGCAGGAGGCGGCCCGAGCCTGCCAGTTCCCATGTTTGTAACGGTCACCGTCAACGGCAATCCCATCGCCGATTTTGTGCAGGTGGCGCGCGTTCGCGACAACGCCTTCTTCGTGCCGGCGGAGTGTTTCCGCGCGGCGCGTCTCAGCCTGCCCACGGCTCCTCCGCTCAACCTGGGCGGAAAACTCTTTTATCCGCTCGACGGCATCCCCGGCCTGCGCTACCGCTTCAATGACGCCGAGCAGGCGCTGGACGTGACCGTTCCTTCCAGCCAGTTTGAGCTCTCCCGCATCAATGCGCAGCTCCGCCAGGCGTATCCGCCGACCAGTCCTTCACCGGGATTTGTTCTCAACCATGACGTGCAGGTTTTTGGCGCCGGCGGCACTGTGCAGGGGAGCGGCTTGTTTGAGGCCGTGGGCTTCGGATTTGGCGGCGTGGTGACCAACTCCGTGCTGGCGGGAGATCTGTCCAGCGGACGGAGCATCCGGCGGCTGGACACCC
>DASYWT010000445.1:0-22672 GCA_035935775.1 Terriglobales bacterium | reverse complement strand
ATGTGCCCTTCAGGTTGATGTCAATCTGCAGGTCCCATTCCTCTTCGGTACAGTCGAGGGCGGTGTGCGGGTAGTACACACCGGCGTTATTGAAAAGGATGTCGAGGCGGTTGAAGGCTTGCAGCGTTTGGTTCACCGCGTCGCGACACTGTTCGGCGGAGCGCACGTCACACTGCGTGAAAATGGCCTGGCCGCCCGCGCCTTTGATCTCTCTCACCACGCTGTGGCCGCGTTCACGGTTGCGGCCGGTGATGGCCACGCGGGCGCCTTCTTGCGCGAACAGCAGTGCGGTGGCTTCGCCGATGCCGGAGGTGCCGCCGGTAATGAGAGCTACTTTGCCTTCCAGTCGCATATATGCGCGAAACAGATTACATGATCCAGTGGTTGGTCGTTGGCTCTTAGCTCTTGGCCGTTGGGAGGCGACTTCATTCGCCGCCGATTAACGCAAATGAAGACGGATGACGGTTTGCTAATATCCTGCCGAGAATTCCCTGCGACTGAAGCAAGAAATTGATGACGTGGGGGTGTTTCGACTCGGCATGCGCCCTCGCTCAACATGACAGAGGCGTTCGACTCGGCATGCACCCTCGCTTAACATGACAGAGGTGAGGTTTTCGGGGAAGCTTGTCCCAAGTCCTTCGCTGCGCTCAGGATTTCGGCAGCGGGCTCCCGCTTCGCTCACGCCCGCTGAGCGCCTCAATTTCGACTCGGGCATGCGCCCTCGCTCAACATGACAGAAATTTGGCGAGCGGTTCAAGCACACCTGCTGACTCAGTCTGGGCGGGCTATTCCACGTGTTTAGCCCAGGAGGGGGCGATAGGCCGGAAGATGTCCAAGGCAGCGAGGACGAGGAGCAGGCAGATAGGAGGGAGGAGGCAGGCAGTCTGCCATTTCGAATTGAGAACAGCGCCAGAGGCGGCTCCAGCTACGAAGGCGATCCAGGAACCGGTCATGAGAGCCAGGGCCTGGGCGGATTTTTGCCGGGGGGTGAGGCGCAGGGCAATGCTGAAGCGCCGCCAGAAGCGGCCGCGGGTGCGGTCGTGCAGCCAGAACATGTAAACGGCGAGAGCCTCAGCCAGGGTGGTGAGTGAACCCGTCACGTGCGTGGTGCGCAGGGAGAGAGCGCCCACATGGCTGATGGTGGCGTTCTGCAGACCCATGGCCAGGGCGAGAAGGGCGACAATCAGGTAGAACAAGGACACCGACGGGGTCTGTACCACGCCGCCCTGCAGGTGGTGGAGGCTGAGGGGGATAAAGGCAGCGAGCAGGGCGGCTTCCAGTCCGAAAGTGATGGAGGAGGTGGCGACGATGCCGGCGCGCTTGCCGCTCTCGTGAATCATGGCGCAGAAGACCAGTCCGGCCACGAACATGAGCACCGGCCAGCCCTCGCGCGCGACTTCACTCCAATTCAGCAGGGCGGCGTGCAGGCCCACGCTGACCGTGTTGCCGCTCATGTTGGAGGTGTAGATGTGGGAGAGCACGAGGTAGCCTACGGCATCCACAAATCCCGCAACCCAGGTAATGGCGAGGGCCAAAGCAGCCTTTTCTTTCGGCGACAACGGGTGTGGCCCTCGAGTCTTGCTGCCAACCATCTCCCCGTGAGATGCGGCAGCGGGTGCGCGGTATTGCCGGCGGGGTTGGGTTTCAGCCCTCGGCTCCTCTAAAGCCCTTATGTAATGCAGCGCCTGAGCAGCACGGCTAGAGCCGCGCCCTTTCAAATCAATTTGTGAAGTCGTATGTCCACTGACGCCGGAAATGCGAATTCCTGACTATTTCTTAAGCCGCACCTGTGAAATACTGCTGGCGCGTTAGCACCTCAATTCCGGAGAAGCACATGAGCCCTCTTTCGCGACGGTCTTTTTTGAAGCGTTCGCTAGGCGCAGCGACGGCGTGCGCGGTCGCGCCGGCAGTGGAATTTCTGGGCGGCAGTCTGGAAGCCGCGACCAACGGCCCACACATGACATTCCCGACGGCTGTCCGCGAACGCATCTCAGTAGCGTCGTGGCCGTTTCGCTTCTGGATTGACAGTCCCACCAACACCTATCGCGACCACAGCAAACCCGGCATGACACTGCTCGAGTTTCCTGCCATGGTGGTGAAGGAATTCAAAGCCAACAACATCGAACCGCTGGGCGATCATTTTGCCTCCACCGACGCAGCCTACCTGCGCCAGTTCCGCGAAGCGGTGCAGAGAGCCGGTTGCCACATTGTGGACATTCCCATGGGCGGAAGAGAGAGCTACTACGATGCAGATCCGGGGGTGCGACAGAAGGCGATTGAACTGGGCAAAAAGTGGGTGGACGTTGCCGTAGCCGTGGGCTCGCCCAGCATTCGCAATCATATTGGCCGGGCCAAGAACTCCAAGCCGGACGTGGGGCGAACGGCCGAAGCGCTCGGGCAAGTGGTGAACTACGCCGGCTCGAAGAACGTGGTGGTCAACCTGGAAAACGACGACCTGGAGAGCGAGGACGCGTTCTTCATCGTAAACGTGATCAAAAAGGTGAACAGCCCGTGGCTGCACGCCCTGCCCGACTTCTGCAACTCGATGCTCAGCGGCAACGCCGATTTCAACTACCGTGCGGTCACGGCCATGTTCGGCCACGCCTACAACATCTGCCACGTAAAGGATTCTGAGGTGGGCGACGGCGGTAAGGTGTACCGAATTGACATCCCCAAGAGCTTCGGCATCCTGAAGGCCAGCGGGTTCAAGGGGTATTGTTCCATGGAGTGGGAGGGGGCGGGAGATTCCTACCAGGGCACGCATAAGCTGGTTGCCGACACACTGAAGTATTTATAGGTGCGGCGCGCGCAGGTCCGCCTTGTGCCGCCCCTACGGGGCTCCACCATTTCTCCGGCCTGCTTTCCGGGGCTGACGCCCTGGGCTTTACTATTTCGCCCGCTGTGCGGGCTGGCTCAGGCTAAGCAGCGAAAAACCAGGGCCGCGCAGTGACATTTAATAAGTCGCATGTGAATACTAACAGCAGGTTCTTCGCCGCCCTCCCGCGCTGCGCTTGGTCGTGCGTCTCAGGATGACAAAAGCAAAAGTAAGCAGGGAATGCGGCGCGGCGCAGCTAAAGCTGCGCCCTTCCGAAGGCTTACTATTTCGCCCGCTGTGCGGGCTGGCTCAGGCTAAGCAGCGAAAACCAGGGCCGCGCAGTGACATTTAATAAGTCGCGTGTGAATGCTAACAGCAGGTCCTTCGCCGCCCTCCCGCGCTGCGCTTGGTCGTGCGTCTCAGGATGACAAAAGCAAAAGTAAGCAGGGAATGGGGCACGGCGCAGCTAAAGCTGCGCCCTTCCGAAGGCTTACGGGCTGAATGTCGTAGACCATCCGCCGTCTCACTTGCGGCCGGCCGCTTCCACCGACTGGGTGGGGTCAGCGCCTTTCCAGCTCACATCCGCGGTGGGGCCGTAGGTAGAAGGCACAGCCTGATTCATCAGCCGCAGATAAACCGTGAGCTGGGTGCGATGATGACAGGTGTGCAGCAGGCGCCGCCAGAAAATCCAGATTCTCTGCCGGGTCACATCGAAAAACGGAACAGGCTGCAGCCACCAGTCCTGGTTCTGCCCTGCCAGAAACTGCAGGCGGGGCTGTGCCAGCTCCAGCATGCGCCGGGTGTAATCGGCGACCGTGGCCGCCTGGGGCAGGATCTCAGCGGCGGGCGGTTCGGGCGCGCTGAGGAACTCGCCAAAGAAGCGCCGTTCCGACAGCAACTGGTGCTTAAAAATTTCGAGCACCGGCTGGGAGCGCGGGTGCGGGCGCCAGGCGAGGCCGGCGTCAGAAAAGCAGCGCCAGACGGCAATCACCTTGTTGGTTTCGCTGGCATAGGTATCCAGCAAGTGTTGGAACAAAGGCGATGAAGCGCGCGGAATTCGGGCTTCCGGAAGGGCAGTGAAGTCATAGGTCATAGCCACGCGAGCGCCTCGCATACCGCATTCAATCCCGCAGAGACGGCAGGGGGCAAGCCCCGGGATAACCGCTCTACGAGAAGTTTTCCTGACGTCTCCCAGGCAGCATTAACCCCGGGGGTTCCCCAGCCTTGTGTGTCGCTTCAGCCCGCTGTGTAATGCTTTTTGGCGAACGAGCCGATGCCTGGGAGCCCCTTATGGAAATCGAAACGGTGCCGCCGTCCCCCACCCCGGCGCCGGAAGCACCTGAGCATATAGAAAGAAAGTTATTAGCGCTGGACTGGCGCGATATGCAGTTGTGGTGCATAGCAGCGGCAATTCTGGCTGTGATGGCGGCCGGGTTTCTGGTGCTGCTCACGCCGCAGTTGCTGTGGGACGTCACCGGAATCGCCTCGCGGCCGGCCAATACGCCTCAACTGTTCTTCGGGTTATTGACACTGCTCATTCTTTCCAACGTGTACCTTTTCACCCAGCGCCTGCAGTTGGTGCGGACCCGCCGCGAATTGGTTCATCAACTGCAGATCGCGGAAAGAACAGCCCGCACGGACGCGCTCACCAACATCTTCAACCGCCGCTGGCTGGACGAGACCCTGCTGCGGGAAATTGCCCGCCTGGAGCGCAGCAAGAGCCATTTCACCATCATGATGACCGACGTGAACGACTTCAAGGCGATCAACACCCGCGTCGGCCATGTGGAAGGCGACCGCATCCTGGTTGAGGTGGCCCACCTGCTGCAAAGAAATTTCCGCGCCTCCGATTCCGTGGTTCGCTACGGGGGAGATGAATTCATCGCTCTCATGCCGGACACGGACATGGCCCAGGCGCGCATTGCGGTAGACCGCCTGCAGCGCTTTGTGGATGCGCGCAACGCCCGGCACGACAGCGCAGTTACGCTGAGCTTGAGCTGCGGTCTGGCTACCTTTCTCCCGGGCATGTCTATGGACGCGCTCATCCAGGCAGCCGACGAAGATATGTTCGCGCAAAAGCCGCGCCGCGCCGACCGCTCCAGTCCCAATCTTCGCGCTCCCCTGTGAGTTGCCGAACCCCCCAGCTCACGCCGCCTGCTCCGCATCCTCAGGGTAAGGATTGGGGTCGCTGGAGGGCGGGTCGCTCGCCGGGAAGGAATCCGCCAGCGTCTTGTCGAGCATGAGCTCCCGTTTCCGCCGTTCCTCTTCCGTCGCGCTCTCATCGTAACTCGGCATAGCATTCCTCGTAATCTTCAGCCACAAAATGCAGCTCAATGCTTCCGGCGCTCAACATCCGCCCCGTTAATAAAAAAATATAAACCAATACAGGCGGCAAAGATCAGGCCGGAAACGATGGCGGCGGGCAGGGTGGTCTCTTTGTAGCCAGCCAGAAAATTCTCCAGCGTGGTGGTGAGGAGCCAGATTTGCAGCAGCAGCAGCACAACGATGAGCGCCATGGCGCCGTCAATCGCGGTCAGTCCCTTGCTCCGCCCGGGTTCTCGTGCATCAGCCACGGCCAGCCTCCGCTTCGACCAGCATTCCCAGGGCTACCAGTTGGTTGCCGCGCCGCTGGAGAACGACGCGGGGAAGCGGCCGTGGCGGCGGCCCCTGCAGAACTGAGCCGTCGCGTAATGAGAACGCCCCGTTGTGGCAGGGGCACTCCAGCCGCCCATACTGGGCTGAGTAATAAACCGCACAGGAAAGATGCGTGCACTTCTGGCTGTAGGCAACATATTCGTCCGCCGAGGTATGCACCAGGATGCACTGGTCCTTGGGGGTGGGGTAGAGAAAGAGTTTCACTCCGCCTATCGGGATCTGATCAGCCTGTGCAATGGTGGCGGCGGGATACAGGGGCCGGCGGGTGAACCAGGAGCGCACCAGAATCCACAAATTGCCCACAAACATGCCCAGGCTGGCCAGCACCAGGAACTTGGCAAACTGGCGGCGGCTGACGTAGCGCTCGTCGTCGCTGAATACCGAGAACTCATCCCGCCACAGGGGTTCCGCGCTCGGCCGGCGAAACAGACTCATCCTTGCCCTCCCACATGTAATCCACCACGTCAATGGAGACGGAGGCTTCTTCCGGCGGAAGCATCATGAACACCCTGGTGGTCACGCGCTGTTCGCCAAAATAAAAAACGTTGCTGGGCTTCTCGCGGCGCCGGGCAATATCTTGCGGGCGCACATAGGCCAGGGCCTGGCTGGGGCAGACGGTGGCGCACATGGGGCGCTTGCCGGCGGAGGTGCGGTCATAGCACATGTCGCACTTCATCATCTGCTCGTATTCCGGAAACTTCTTCGGAATGCCGAAGGGACAGGCCAGCACGCAGTTCCAGCAGGCGATGCAGCGCGGCTTGAGCGACGAGTGCACCACTCCGTCTTCACCCTTCTTGATGGCGTCCGCCGGACAGACCTCGGCACAGGTGGGATCATCGCAGTGCCAGCAAACATAGGCCGCGGTGCCGATGGTTTCGCGCCGGTCAATGAAGTCGAAGTTGATCATGGACTGGCCGCGGTGGGTCTCGCATTCTTCGCACGCCTTCATGCACGACTGGCAGCCGATGCAACGCGCCGGGTCCACGTAAAATTCGTAACCGAACATCAGGGTCGCTGCCTCCCTGCCGGCCTGGCGCCGTTGCCGCCGGCTTCCCGCTCCAGCCACCACTCCGGAGGCCGTTCTGCTTTTTGAATGCGGCAGGCCGACACTTTGAATTCGGGAATCTTGCTGTGCGGGTCGAGCGTGCGGTGGGTGAGCCGGTTCACGCTGCGATCAAACGGCCAGTGATAGGGAATAAAGACGGTGTCGGGCCGGATGGTTTTGACCACCATGGCCTGCAGCGTGATCGCGGTGCGCCGGGTGGTGACGGTAACCCAATCGCCCTCGCGAATGCCGTGCTGGTCGGCCAGACGGGGATGAATTTCGATGCGGGGATCGGGATACTGGTCCGTCAGTTCGCCGATGCGCCGGGTCTGCGCGCCCGACAGATACTGGCTCACAACCCGCCCGGTGGTCAGCAGAATGGGGAAGTTCTGATCCAGCGGATCGCCGCTCGGCCGCCATTCGGTGACCCGGAAGCGGCACTTCCCGTCAGGATGGAACGAGCGGCCACCTTCGATCAAGCGCGGAGTGCCCGGGTGCTCCAGCGTGGGGCAGGGCCAGAACACACCAAGGTGCCGGTCCACTTTCTCGTAAGTGATGCCGTAGTAATCGGCTACGCCGCCGCGCGAAGCCTCCCGCATCTCGTCCAGAATTTCGCGCATGGTGGCGAACGCAAAATACTTCTCTTTGCCTAGCCGCCGCGCCAAATCGCACAGAATGGTGCAGTCGGCGCGCGCGTTGGCAGGCGGGTCCACCGCTTTCTGGATGTGAATCACGCGGCCCTCGGCGCTGCAGCTCAGTCCCTCTTCCTCTTCGTGCAGGCTGCCGGCCAGCACCACATCGGCGAACTGCGCCGTTTCGCAAAGGAAAAAATCAATAACGCCGAAAAATTCCAGTCTCTCCAGCGCCTCCCGTGTGAAGTTTGCGTCCGGCAGAGAGACTATGGGATTGAAGCACAGGGAGAGCAGACCTTTTATTTCGCCGCGGTGAATGGCCTCCATGATTTCTTCGGCGCTCAAGCCTTTGCCGGGAATCTCGTCTTCGCGGATGCCCCACACTTTGGCCACGTGGCGCCGGGCCTCGGGATCATTAATGTCGCGCTGACCGGGCAGTTGGTCGCACTTCTGGCCCTGCTCGCGGCCGCCCTGGCCGTTGCCCTGGCCGGTGATCATGGAGCAGCCCGCGCCCTCGCGTCCGATCTGGCCGGTGGCCAGGCAGAGGTTGATGACAGCGGTGCAGTTCTCCACGCCCTTGGAGTGGTGCTCGATGCCGCGCGCGTGCAGGGCGATGGCGCGCTCCGCCTGGGCAAACCAGTGCGCCGCCTTCTCGATATTTTCCGGGGGCACGCCGGTCATTTCCGCGGCCCGCCGCGGGTCCCAGGCTTTTACCGACTCCGCCACCGCTTCGAATCCGCTGGTGTGTTCGGCGATGAACTGACGGTCTTCCAGGCCGTCGCGCAGCACCACGTGCAGCATGGCCATGAGCAGGGCGAGGTCGGTGCCGGGCCGAACCGGCAGGAAGAGGTCCGCATTGCGCGCGATGGGCGTGAGCCGCGGGTCTACCACGATGAGGCGGCCGCCGTTGTCGCGGCAGCGCCACACGTAATCGGTGGTGATAGGCGCGCAGTCACCGATATTCGCGCCCACGATGAGCAGCACTTGCGCTTTGGGAATTTCCTCCCACGGAATCAGGCTGCGGTCCACGCCGAAGGCCGGCTTGTAGGCGTGGCCGGCCGACACCATGCAGAGCCGCCCGTTGTAGTCCACGTGGCGGGTGCCCAGCGCAACCCTGGCGAACTTGCCGACCAGATAGGTTTTCTCCGTGGTCAGTGAGGCGCCGCCGTAGACCGCTACCGCATCCTTGCCGTATTTTTCCTGCAATTCGCGCAGGCGACGGGCGGTGAAGTCCAGCGCCTCATCCCAGGCGGCCTTGCGGAAGCCGCGCCCGTTGCGCATCAGGGGGTCGAGCAGGCGGTCGGGATGCTCACTCTGCAGATAACGCTTTACGCCTTTGGGGCAAAGCATGCCGCGGTTGAAGGGGAACTCCTCCCAGGGTTCGAAGCCGATCACCCGCGGGGTCTCGTCCTCCACTTTGAGCTGAATGCCGCACTGCTGGCCGCAGAAGCAGCAATGTGTCTTGACCAGGTGGTAGGGATGTGTGGATTCTTCGCGCCATCCACCGGCAGGGGTGTAGTTCAGATGAGGCCCGAAGGTGTCGGTCAATTCGCGCAAGGATGCGGGTGGCTTAGCCATGCGCCTCCTCCTTCAGCCGCAATTGCGCCCGTGAGAGCGTGATGCGCTTGCACGCGGGGCAAAGTTCCTGCCAATTTCCCGCCGGACCGGGAAGCGCGTAGTTGAAGTTGAGCCTGGGCAAAGCGCGCTTCAGGTCGTCAATCTGCAGCCGCGAGGCGAAACGCTGGCCGCAGCGCGCGCAGCATGCGCCGGCATGCTGCTCGCCAGCCTGGTGGTAGAGCTTCACACCCAACTGCGCCGGCCGCTGAAAAATGTGGAAAAACTTGCCGAAGGGCAAATAGAGCAGCGCGGAAATCACCACGATAGCGTGGGTGATGGAGAGGAAGCCGTAGTACTCTCCGCGCAACCATTGCTGGGACGCGGTGAGCGCCAGCCCGGTAACGCAGATAGCGAACAGCAGAATAATGGGGAAGAAATCGAGGGCGAAGCTCTGCACCGCCTGGGCGCCGCGATCGCGCATGCGCCGCCACAGGGAGAGAAAAATTCCTCCCAGCACCAGGAGAGCGGCGATGTCGAGTCCGTGATAGGCCAGCTCCGCAATCCAGGAACGCGCGCCGAAGTGGAGGGTGGGAACCCCGAAGACATAGGCCACGTAGGTCATCTGATCGTTGAGCGTGCTGCCCAGCGAAATCCAGCCGAAGACCAGAGGAAAGGTGATAAGCACCGCCAGGAGGCAGCCCCAGAAAATCAGCTGGTGCATCCACCAGCGCAGGCGAGAACGCCGGCGAATAAAGAGCTGGGCAAAAATGTGGGTGGCCGCCAGCCCCAGCAGTTGGCCCAGGCTGCGCAGCGGGCCGCGTTGACGGAACAGTTGCCAGCCGCGGTTCCAGTAGATGCGCGTAGTCGGCTTTCCCAGCCACACGTTGTAGTGATAGACCACGCCCCAGGTGGCGAAAATGATGGCGAAGGTGTAGGCCACGAGGGCGGGGTCAAAGTTCTCGAGGTTGCGCGAGCCCACCACGATGGCGGCTACCAGGAAGCCGGTCCACAGCGTGGCCCAGGCGCCAGCGCGCATGCGGTCGGCGGTGCGCGTCAACTCCGGCGGCAGCAACTCTTCCAGGCTTTCCTGGCGGGGCAGGAACACCCGCTTGTTGGCCCAGTAGAGAATGGCGGATACCACCGCCAGCAGTACGAATCCCGGCCACACTTTCCCCGTGTAGTCGCGGAAGAGGCCCAGCATGATGGGAGGGAAGAAACCTCCCAGGCCGCCCAGCGCGCCCACCAGTCCGGTGACAGTTCCGGTTTCCACCGGAAAATATTGCGGCACCAGCTTGAACACGGCGCCGTTGCCGATGCCGAGCAACAATGCGCATCCCAGCGCGCCCACGGTGAACGGCGCCATCAGACCCCACATCAGCAGCAGGGAGAAGGGAATGATGCCCAGAAAAACCACGGAGAGGACGCGCGCCCCGCCGATCTGGTCGGAAAGCCAGCCGCCCAGAGGGCGCGCCAGAGTGGCCAGGAGCACAAAGCCGGCGGTGCGAAAGCCGGCGTCAATCAAGCCCAGGCCGAAATCGGCGCGCAGCAGAATGGGAAGATAAATGGCAAAGGCAACAAACCCGCCGAAGGTAAGGAAATAAAATGCGGCCAGCAGCCAGGCGAGCGGCCGCTTGCTGAGCACAGCCAGCATTTCCTTCAGGCCCTTGGGACGCGCCGCGCCCTGCGGGTTGCGCGCCAGGAGAGCAAAGGCAATGGCCCAAACCACCAGCAGCGCGGCCATGCCGCGAAATACGTTGTGCAGTCCCACAGCCAGAGCCAGCAGCGGTCCGCCGAACACCGCCGCCGACTGGCCGATGTTGCCGATTCCGTAGATGCCCAGCGCGCTGCCCTGGCGCTCCGGCGAGTGCCAGCGCGAGACAAACGGTATGCCAATGGCAAAGGATGAGCCGGCCAGCCCAAGGAAGAAGGCGACGACCAGCAGAGAATGATAGGAAGCTGCGCGCGTGACCCAGAATACGGGCACGGCGACCGCGAGCATAAGGGCGCTGAACACGGCGCGCCCGCCAAAGCGGTCGGTCAGCATGCCCATGGGGATGCGGGCCAGGGCCCCCAGCAAGACCGGCACGGAGACCAGGAAGGCTGTCTGAGTCGCGCTCAGATTCAGCAACTCGCGAAGGCGCGGGGAAAAAGCGCTGAGCAGTCCCCAGGCGGCGAAGCAGATAGCAAATGACAGGGTCGCCAGTGCAAGCTGCGGCCCGGACCTGGGGGAAGAAGTGCGCAAGGTAGCAACCCAGTCAACTTACTAAGCTACCACTTGGCGGCGGAGTCTGCTCGGGCCGTGATTCTCATCAACGCTGGCCATCAGCTTCCGCACGGTTCCCGGGAGCTACCAGCGCGCGGTGGAAGTGAAGACGGGCACACGGCTAGCAATTCAGCAAAAAGATTTAGGAACGGGGGAGCTACTTCCGTTGGCAGGAAAGATGCCTCGCCTAGGCCAGCCGCTTCGGCGCATGTTCGTCACAAACCGCTGAATAAATGCGGAGCTCAGGCACGCATCCGAGAAGCTGAGTGGCCACGTTGGGGCAGCCGGGGGAGTCGCAAATGTACTCGCTTAGTTCTTCTTCCCCGCCATCTGGGCCGGAAAACCCTGTTTTGACGATGACTCGAGGCACGATGCTCCCCTATCGCAGTGGAGCAACACTCTACGATATTCGGGAGTTGACGCGCAACGAACGAAAAATGGTGGTGCAGGCTGGGTCACCAGCAAAAACGGGGTGGCCGAGCGGACGCGGGAGATTAAGGTGCGGCCGGGCGGCCATGGCTCGACCGCCCGGATTTTTTAAACGACTGTTACTGGCGCCCCATGGCGATGCGAAGCGCATCCTCTGGCGAGACCAGGTGGTCAACGCTTTCCGCAGCTTCAGCGATGGCAATCTGTATGCCCTTGATGTCGCCGTTGAACTCATTCCCCCGGGAACCGTAGTCCGGCGACACGGGAGCGCCGGTGTCCGCGCCGACATCGCAGCCATCGTCAGCAGAGAAAACCAACGCCATCGTCATTGGGACTTCTCCTTGCCCCACCTTTTTCCCGTCGGTGTAGAGGGTGACCTTGCCGCCTTTGCCCAAACCGCCGCCGTCGTAGGCAAACTCCATGCGCACCTGGTGCTCACCCGGAGGTAACGGGCTCGCGGCCTCGGTGAAGAATTGGTGCACGCCACCCAGGTTGTAGCAATACTTAAGCTTGCCCCCCTTGGCATAGAGGCTCCATCCGCCGATATTTCCGCCCTGTGCGATGATCACTCCTTCGGCGCCGGATTTCGGCACCACAATCTCGGCCGTCACCGCGTGGGATTTGTTCTTGATGTTGACGACGCAGTTCTCGCTGAGCCGGCCCATGCCACGGAACAGGAGCTGGGTGTTCCCCCGGATCAACACCGGCCTGCCCGCCAGGTCGGGATTTATTTTTTTCGCTATGTCGTCATCCAACGGCAATACGTTGTATTTCGTTGCCTCGATGAGGAAGAGCCGCTGCAGGTCGTGCAGTTTCTCCGGCATCTCTTTGGAGAGGTCTTTCGCCTGACTCCAGTCCTGGCTGGTGTCATAGAGTTCCCATACATCGTCATCGAAGGCGGGGGTTTTCTCGCCGATGAGCAGCCAAGGCGTTTTGTGCCGGGTGACCGCAGTCCAACCCTTGTGGTAGATGCCGCGATTGCCGAACATTTCGAAGTACTGAGTGTCGTGCCGCTCCGCCGCGTTGGCGTCGTTGAACGAATACAGCATGCTCACGCCTTCGATGGGATGCTGCTGCACGCCGTTCACGAATGTTGGTTCAGGCAGCCCGGCGGCTTCCAGGACTGTCGGCGCGACGTCAATGACGTGGTGGAACTGCCAGCGCATTTCACCTCGTGCCTGAATTCCATTCGGCCAGTGAATGATGGTTCCGTTGCGCGTCCCGCCCCAGTGTGAAGCCACCTGCTTGGTCCACTGGTAAGGCGTATCCATGGCATGTGCCCAGCCCACGGCGTAGTGGTTGTAGGACTCGGGCCCGCCCAGCTTGGCGATGCGGGCGGTAAGAAATTCCGGCGACTCAATGCTGGAGAGGCCATTGAAATTGAGCATCTCGTTGAACGTACCGTTTAACGTGCCCTCAGCCGAAGCGCCATTGTCGCCGATGATGTAGAAGATGAGCGTGTCATCGAGAATTTTCAGCTT
This sequence comes from Terriglobales bacterium, assembly GCA_035935775.1. GTDB lineage: Bacteria > Acidobacteriota > Terriglobia > Terriglobales > Acidobacteriaceae > JAICWP01. The sequence continues at coordinate 9,795 of DASYWT010000445.1, read as the reverse complement.
CTTCAGTGCGTCGAGCAGGCGGCCAACGTGGTAGTCGGTGTATTCCAAAAAGCCGGCGTACACCTCCATCTGCCGGCGCAACACCGGCTTAAGCGCCTCTGGCATGTCATCCCAGGCAGGAATTTCCTTGTGCCGCGCGGTAAGCTTGCAATCCGGAGCAATTACACCAAGCTTTTTCTGACGGGCGAAGGTTTCTTCGCGCAGCTTGTCCCAACCTTGATCGAATTTGCCCTTGTACTTGTCGGCCCACTCCGCGGGTACGTGGTGGGGAGCGTGGGTGGCGCCAGGGGCGAAGTAAACAAAAAATGGTTTATCGGGAGTCAGAGCCTTTTGCTGCCCGATCCAGGCCAAGGCCTTGTCGGTCATGTCTTCCACCAGGTGGTAGCCCTCTTCGGGTGTTTTCTTGGGCTCGACCGGGACAGTGCCCTCGTAAAGCGATGGGTACCACTGGTTGGCCTCGCCGCCGATGAAGCCATAGAAGTACTCGAAGCCGCCGCCTCCCGTGGGCCAGGCGTCGAACGGTCCCACCGGGCTCGTCTGCCAAACCGGTACTTCATGGCACTTTCCAAATTGCGCTGTGCTGTATCCATTAAGTTTCAGCGTTCGCGCCAACGGCGACATCGTGTTGGGCAGCACCGAACTGTAGCCGGGCGCGGCGGTGGCAATCTCTGTAATGCCTCCCATGCCGGCGGAATGGTGGTTTCGCCCCGTTAAGAGCGCTTGCCGTGTCGGCGAGCACAAGGCGGTGGTATGGAAGCGGCTGAATTTCAGGCCGCCTGCCGCCAGTTTCTCGGCATTCGTAGTCTGGCAGGGGCCGCCAAAGGCGCTGGACGAGCCGAAACCAGCATCGTCAAGAAGAATGATGAGAACATTCGGGGCGCCGGCAGGCGGCCGCAGGTCCCGGATGGGCGGATATTTTGTCTCGGGATCTTTGGCGTCATAGGTGGTGAAACCCACGTGCGAAACATCCGGGATGGGCAGAATGGTGCGTCGAACCTTGTCATTCGGACTCATTGAAAACATCTCCTTCGGGATGATGAGACCTCGGGAGATAGAGTCAGCTTTCTGCCAAAGGTGGGGTAACTGTCAATAAAGGTAGTGAACTGTTAGATTTTGGCGTGAACATACCGTCTAGTGCGATAGGGCAGCGGGCTTTCAGGGGCGTAGCTCGGCTTGCGCTCCAGTGAAAAAACGGGATGCAACTGAATCCTGGCCAGGCAAGGGCCGCCCTCGAGCAACCCGACTCTGCCTAGGCGGAACGCCTGCGATGGTCGAACAACATGAGGTCGCGGACTGAAACCAGGCCGACGAATTCGTCGCCGGCGCAGATCGGCAGGTGGCGAAACCCGAATTCCTTCATCATGAAGAGGCAGTTCTCGACGGTTTCCTCGGGTGTGACGGTTCGAGGATAGGGAGTCATTACCTCCGAAAGCTTGGTACTGCCGGGACTGCGCCCGGCGGCAACCACGCGCGTCATCACGTCGCGTTCGGAAAATATTCCCAGCAATCGGCCCTCGCGCAGCACGGGAAGCGCGCCGATATTGCGCTCCGTCATGATGCGCGCCGCCTCAAGCACAGTCATTTCGGGATTAGCACTGTGGGTCAGCCGCGTCTTCACGACATCTGATACGCTCGCCATCCTCCACCCCTTTAAGTGGATTTTACCCGATTGTGCCAGGGAGTGGCGGGCCCAGCCGTGGCGTGCCGCCTGTCCGGCCCATAGAACGGGCCTGCGACCTACCCGCCAGTGGACCTCTCCACGTCGCAATCCCGCCTCCTGCGATGGCGATTGCAATGCCCTCAAGGGTTTTGCCAAGGCACTTTGAACCGGCGCTCGGGGTAGCCGGATACGCTTTGTATGCAATTTTTTTCACTGCACCGGAATTTGGGCGAAGCGTGCGCGGCTGCCGTTCCATGAATCCAGGAGGCTTCGCCGATTGCCTCGTTTGGAAGTTGGTGTGCTATTTTAATGATCTCCCCCGACAGTCAGAGGAGCACTAACGTGGCGGATCCCAGGATACGTGTCGCTAACCGTCGCGGGAGTGGGCTTAGCGGTGGGCGCGCCCGGTTGAAACTGTTTGTGCTGCTTTTATTCGCAGCAACTGCGGTGATTACCTGGCAGTTGGCTCGCCGGCAGTCCGATCCCGATCTTTCCTACTCGTCTTCCAACTCCGCGGTTCCCGCGCCGGAACATCAGGCCGGGGAGTCGCTTAATTATCCCTCGCGGCCGAGTTCCTTAATGGGCGGGGGACACCGGCTGGTCTATCCTTATTCGATTATTCCCGGCGGCATCCAGACTCTGGCCGACCTGAAACTGGCTATAGCGGACGACCCGGTCGTAGCCCGGCAATTTCAGGGCTTCGATTTCCAGCGTGCCCGCCTGATACAGGTTGCACAGAACGAATCCATGTTCGTTTCCTACCGCATTGGTCAGAAAGTTTATTGGACACGGAGAAAGCTCCCGCTGCATTCGGGGGAAACGCTGGTCACCGACGGCAACATCACGGCCCGCACGCGCTGCGGCAACCGGGTTGCCAAGGTGCCGCTGGACACAGGTTCACCGCTGGAACCTCCCGAAGAGGCTTTCAACCAGCCCTATGCCGCGCTAATCGCCGCCCCCACGACCGATCCCTCGAAGGCTGATCCCGGGCTGGCACCGCTCACCCCGTCTTCCGTGGTCAGCAAGAGCAGGAAATGGTGGGTCTTGCCCCTGTTTGCCGCGCCTTTCGCGGCACTACCCGATTCCAGCCATTCGTCATCCGAAACGCCTCTGGCGGTGACGCCGGAGCCCGGCATGTCGCTCCTGCTTATTTCCGGGCTGGCAGGAGTCTACTGGCGCGCACGCAAGTATCGCAGGAAGGACTAAGCACTGGAGAGAGCTCACCTCCTCGGACAACAAATGCGTGGTCTGTTCCAACGACGCTATCGCTCTGCCTGGCAGGTGGGAATACTTGTCCTGTTGACGGGCTGGCTTTACGCTCCCATCGCTTTGCCCGTCATCCGGCAATGTTGGCAGGACCCGAACTACACCTACGGTTTATTCGTGCCGGCATTCTCGCTGCTGCTGCTGTGGGATGACCGTGAGCGCCTGGCGACATTGCCGATCCAGCCAGCCTGGACGGGGCTGGTGATTGCCCTGTTCGCCTTATTCGCGCTGATGGTGGGAGTGGCCAGTTCCGAGTTCTTCCTGCCCCGCATATCGCTCCTGCTGTTGATAGTGGGCATGATCGTTTTTCTGGCGGGGTGGAAGCACCTGGTGGCTGTGGCCTTTCCCCTGGCCTTCCTGGTGCTGATGCTGCCATCCGCCACCATCTCCAGCGAGCTCACCTTCCCGCTCCAGGTCATCTCCTCCAAGCTGGCCACCCTGTTGTTGATGGGGATAGGCGTGCCGGCGGTACGCGAAGGCAACATCATTCTGTTGCAGGCTGCCCGCCTGGGAGTTACAGAAGCCTGCAGCGGAATTCGCTTCCTGTTTTCGCTGGTGGCGCTGTCCGTAATTTACGGGTACTTTGCAGAGTCGAGAATTTCTCTGCGGGTTGTTCTGGCGCTGGCGGCCGCCCCGGTTTCCGTTCTGGCCAATGCGCTGCGCATCGCCGCGACCGGCTTTGTGGTGCAGTACTGGGGAGTGGCAAGAGCGGAGGGAACTCTTCACCTGTTTTCGGGATGGCTGGTATTTCTTGGATCGTTAGCTATGATTTTCGCTTTTCACCGCCTGCTGCGCGCTTTCTTTACCTCCGGCCTTAAAGCCGAGCGGCAAGAGGAGTACGCGTGATCTCGGCCAACACACGCTTTGCCATCCTCGCCATCGCCCTTGCCGGTACTGCGCTGGTAGTGCATACGCGGACTCGCGAGGACTTGTTGCCGCCCGGACCTTCGCTCGCTTCCCTCCCATTTCAATTCGGCGGGTGGGCGGGGGCCGACCTTCCATTTTCACCACAATCTCTGGCTGCCCTCGGTCAGGGAGAATTTCTGCAGCGCCAATATCGGGAGCGGAACGAGGAAGGGGCCCATGTGGACGTGTATGTCGCCCATCGTCCCAGCCAGCAGGCGCTTGGCCGCCATGTTCCCACTGACTGCCTGCTCGGTTCGGGCTGGTCGCTGTCCGACTCAGGGACAACCACGGTTACGCTGCCCGGCGGAGCCGGCTTTACGGCCAATCGTTACCTGGTGACGAAGGGGGCCGAACGCCAACTGGTCATGTTCTGGTTTTGGGCACACGGCCAACGTGTTGCCAGCCTGAACTGGGCTGAGTTCTATTTGGCGCTCGATTCTCTGCGTTTCAACCGCAAGGACAATATGATGGTGCGCGTCAATACGCCGCTGCGGCCTGGCGAAACAGCGGACGATGCCCAGCGCCGCCTGTTCTCTTTCGCCACCCGCTTGAACCCGCTTCTTGACAATTTTGCCCGCTGACCCGGGCTCTCTTCTGGTTTGCCGGATACGATCCGCTGTTTGACCCGTTTGGAAAGTAGTGCGGGAGTCACCACAATAGAATCACTGGCGAGGTCTCCGCTTGTGATGTGGGTCACTGACGGGCCATAGGGGAAAACGTTATTTTTCCTGATGATCTGCGGTAGCTGACTTCTGCCACTCTTCTGTTCACGCTCCCATTCAACGCAGATTTACGGTCCGATCCCTGGAAATACCAGGTCAGTAGACAACGTTTTTGTTGCCTGGTGAGGCACGAGCGAGGAACATCAGAATTAACACTGTCTGCGATCGCTGATTTCTCTACTTCTTCATCTCCTGTTCTGTATTCAGCGCAGGCGTAACCGGGCTCGAGGCGCCTCTCCGACTATGTGCACGAGGAGAAGACACCATGCGTACACTGGCTATGCTCTCCACCACCCTGCTGTATTGCAGCGTGAGCCTGCTTTCGCAAAGCGTAAATCCGATTCAATTCGTCAAACGGTCTTTTAATCAGGCCGTCCCGCAACAGGAATCTCTGCTTCCAGTTGCTCTTCTCCTGGGGCAACCCGCAGGCACGGCATCATTGCCTCGTTCCGGTCTGGCCGGCAATGCTGCTCCCACTCCGCCAACGGGCATTAACCTCATCCAACATATCGTTTTCATCGTGCACGAGAACCGTACCTTCGACAGTTACTTTGGCACCTTTCCCGGCGCCAACGGAACTACCACGGGCAAGATTTCAACCGGCGAGGTAATACCCATCATCCACGAGTCGGACCGGACTCCCAGGGACATTGACCACGGCTGGACCGCCGCCAAGCAGGCGATGGACAACGGAAAGATGGACCGGTTCAATTCGATCGGAGGAGGCAACAACAACGGCGACTACCTTGCCTATAGCCAGATGTGGCAGGCTGACATCCCCAACTACTGGGCCTATGCGCAAAATTTCGTATTGGCCGACAACATGTTCTCCTCGCTGCGCGGCCCCAGCTTTCCCAATCATCTTTATACCGTGGCTGCACAATCGGGCGGGGCCATCAGCAATGGCAACGGCCCACCAGGGTGTGACGCGCGGCCTGGCACCACCGTACAGGTGCTGGATGCCAATACTGGGACGATCACAAACGTGTACCCCTGCTTCGACTTCACTACGCTCGCGGACACGATGCAAGCCGCCGGCGTGAGCTGGAAATACTACTCTCCCAGTTTGGCACAACTCGGGTCCGGTGCTCTCTGGCTGGCTTTGGACGCCATTTACCACATTCGTAACAGCTCCCTATGGGACACCAATGTTCCGAATTACTCCACGTTCGCGAGCGACGCTTCCAGCGGGAATCTGGCGAATTTCAACTGGCTCATAAGCACCGCTCCCCTGAGTGAGCACCCTCCAGCGTCGGTTTGTGCCGGCGAGAACTGGACAGTACAGCAGATCAACGCCATCATGGCGGGCCCGGATTGGAACTCGACCGCCATCTTTATCACCTGGGATGATTTTGGCGGCTTTTACGATCACGTGGCGCCGCCACAGCCCGATGCGTATGGCCTTGGTCCGCGGGTGCCGCTGATAATCATTTCTCCGTATGCAAAACAGGGGTATGTGTCTCACACTCTCTATGAATTTTCCTCCGTCCTGAAATTCGCGGAAGAAGACTTCAATCTGCCGGCATTGACCGACCGGGATGCGAACGCAAACGACATGCTGGACAGCTTCGATTTCAACCAACAACCCCGCCCGCCGCTGCTGCTGACTCCTCGCTCCTGTCCCGCTTCCACCTATCTTTCAACCCGGAAGCTGACTTTCCCCACGACGCTTACGGGGACCACCAGCAATCCTCTGGCCCTGAAGGTGAACAACCTGGGAGAGGACACACTATCTATTTCGGGCATTACCGCCAGCGGCGATTACCAGATCGCCTCCAACACCTGCGGGTCAACTCTCGCGGTGTCGGCCAGTTGTTCGGTCTCGGTCACGCTTAATCCTCAGAGTATCGGATCCATTCCCGGGACCCTTACGGTGACGGACAGTTCGGTGGGGAGTCCGCACACTGTCAATCTCACCGGGATCGGGACGGTGGTCAGCCTGTCTCCTGCCATCATCGCTTTCGGCAACCAAACCATCGGCGCCAGCAGTGCGCCTGTCCCAATCACTCTAACGAACAACGGAGCCAACCCACTCACTGTCACCGGGATTACGACTGGCAACCCGCAGTTCACGCAGACCAATACATGCCTGCCCGTGGGCGCCACTCAGGGCACGGTGGCGGGGGGAGCAAGCTGCACGATCAACGTTACCTTTGCCCCGCGCAATCCAGGGTCGACAAAGTCCGCCTTAACCGTCAGCGATGACGGGGGAGCGAGCCCGCAGGCAGTTGTTCTGACGGGCACAGGAGTTGGGCCTCAGGTTCAATTTGTCCCCGCCAGCCTGACTTTCGCCTCTCAGGCCGTGGGAACAAGCAGCCCTGCGCAAAATGTGACGGTCAAAAACACCGGTAACGCGACGCTGACAATCTCCTCGATTGCTGCCAGTGGAGATTTCAGCCAGACCAACAATTGCCTTCCGCAAGGGGGAGGCACTGGTTCGTTAGACCCAGGCGCCAAGTGCACCCTAAGCGTGACGTTCACTCCGAAAGCTACCGGTACGCGGACGGGAGCGGTTTCTGTGTACGACAATGCCGGAAGCGGCGTACAGAAAGTCAGCCTGAAGGGAACCGACACGTAGCGGGCGGGGCAGCCAGACAGGCGCTTGCGCCGGCACCTGCAATGCGGGTAGTGATGCAGCTTGACTCTCGATGCCGAGCAGTCTGAGCGCCAGACCTGCTGAAGCGCCTGGCGGAATTGCGGCAGCAGGCGACGCGCGAAGAAGCGGAGTGCAACCGTTACAAGCTGGTGGAGGAGCCCGCGCCCCGGCCCGCGTCGCCGCACTAGCAGCCAGGCTGATAGACTAAGCGCCAGAGGGCACTCCCATGATCCGCCAGCAAATACGAGCGCCAAAAATCGGAGACCATGTCGCCGCCGCGGGCCAGCAGGGAACTTTTGAAATTATCGCTGTGACTGCTTCCCCCGTGGCCATGGCGAAGTTGAGGATGGTCGGCAATCCCGCCTTCATCATTGATGTGCCCTGGGGCGCTCTCAAATTTCATAGCACTGAAGACGCCACCAAGGAGCAATAACGCTGGCGTAAACCTCTACTCCCAATTCCCTGCCGAGCATAATGCTCAGACGCGCTTCCCGGGGTCATGGTCACGCGAAGGTGGACATCATTCTGCACCCGCTCACTCGCGCCTGAGTGCGCACTGTGCCTACGTCTTCAACTGGACATAAGTGCTGTATTTCTCATCCTGAATGCTGACGAACGGTCGCATCACCACGGTGGTGCCGTCAATCGCGGATGCCGTCCAGTCCCCCAGGGGTCCATTCGCCGGCTTGGCCCGCAGCAGTTCGGCGCGATCGAAGCTGGGCTGGCTGTCGGCCACCGCGAACAGAACCAGTGGCCCGCGCAGCAGCGCGACGTATTGCGGATGCTGCACATCCACCCGCTCTACGCGTAGCGGCATCGGCAACTCAAGCTGCACGCGGTCGCCATTCTTCCATTGCCGGTGAATGGGCAGAAAGCTCCCCGGTTGCGCCGCGCTCGGCACGCGCTGCCCATTCACCGAGACCTCCACCGCGGTCGTAGTCCAGCCCGGAATGCGCACATAAAGGGTGTAATCCACCGGCCACGAGGCGCCGACCTGAATTTCCACTCTGTTGTCGAACGGGTAGGTGGTGTTTTGGGTCAGCGTGCAGTTGGCTCCGCCGGTGCTCCAGCGCAGCCGTGAAGGCGTGTACAGGTTCACGTAAACTCCATCCCTCGAGCGCAAGTAAGTGCTGATGTGATAGTCGGCGGCCACTTGCGGCAGGGTGCCCGAGCAGCACGGCCATTTGTCTTCGTAGAAGACCTTCTGGCCGGTCAAGGCGTAGTCGGAGTAGTAGAACGTTGTTCCGTCGGGCTGCATGTACTTGGCGCCCAGGACCGTGTTGTAGAGCACGCGCTCCATGCTGTCGCCGTACTGCGCGTCCCTGGTGACCCGCAGCAGGTAGCGGGTGATCTTGAAGTGTCCGTAGGAGCCGCACGGCGTCTCGAAGCTGGCATGTGTGAGCCGCAGGCTGTCGCCGAGTTGGCCGCGGCCGGGCTCGCCAAACGCTTCGTTCGGTCCCCAGCCGCCGGTGGCGAAGCTTTGCGTCGTCAGCAGCATGTGGAAGCCGTTTTTGGCGGCGCGCAGATGTTTTTCGCTGCCCAGGGTGATATAGGCCTGCATCGCCGAGCTGAAGGCGTTCACATGGCTGTAGGCGTGTTCGAAAGGCAGCACATTGAGGTTCTGCGACAAGGGATTGAAATAGGTGTCATCTTCCAGGTACTTCTTCCCCAGGTCGCGGTAAAAAGTCTTGCCGCTACGCTGGTAAGCCAGAAACAGATTTTCGGGCAGGGTGTAGGTTTCGTCCCAGGTGTAAGAAGAGTCCTTGTGGGGGCGTGCCCGCTGTTCCCAGCGCGCCAGCGCCTTCTCCGGCAGATAGGCCAGAATGCCGCGGGTCAGCTTTTCGTGCACAACCATGGCCATGGGATCGTGGGCATACTCGTGGGCATCAATCAGCCCGCACGACAGCTTGTCGTAGGTGTAGGCGGGCAGGCGGTAGTCCACGAAGAAGCTCGCCTTGGGGTCGAGCGTTTTGGCGTAGCCCTGCACCAGGCGATTGATCTTGGCGCGAGTAGGCTCCGCGCCGGTGATGGCATAAGCGCGAGCCAGCGCGGAGACGTACTGCCCGAAACTGTGTCCGGCGATGAAGCCATGAAAATCGTTGTGGTCCAGGCTGAAGCCGGTCAGGTCGTACCACCCTCCCATGTCCTCGCCGGGGGCCGGCAGCCCTGCCTTTTGCCGGAACACTTTCAGCAGGCGATCATCGTCCACGTGGAGGAAGAGGTCATGGTGATAATCGAACTGCCGCTTCATGGGCCCATCGAGCAGTTGCACGTCGCCATACGGAAAGGTGTCGAGAGGCGTGTGGATGGCAACCGCGCCCGGGTCGTTTGCGGCCGCTGCCGGCAGGCTGCGCGCTACATAGGTGCCCACGGCGGCGGCGGTGCCGGCTTTGAGAAAATTTCTGCGGCTGATTTCCTGGTTCATGGCGGACCTCCAGCGCTACCGCTACAAACTGGTGGAAGACGAGACCGCGGTCAACCTCAAGAAGAAAAGCCCACAGTTCGGCGAGGGAGGAGCTTTTAGGTTCAGATTCAGCCCCGCCCTACTGTGCCTGTTTCAGCTTTAACCTGCTCTTGTTCTCTTCCAGGAAGGACCGCAGATCGGGAGCCGCATCCAGCAACCGGATCCACTGCTCGTAATAGAG
>DASYWT010000444.1:0-5264 GCA_035935775.1 Terriglobales bacterium | reverse complement strand
CGTACGAGGTCACAGCCGAGATGCTGGACCATGCGCAGGTGGCATTTATCCGCCGCAAGGACATGCTGCACTTCCTGCGGATGCATCGGGATGCATGCCTGCAGGTGGTCCACCTGCTCAGCCAGGACCTGCATACGGCGTACGACCGCGTGCGGGCCATCGGCCTGGTGCGCACACGCCACCACCTGTCGGCCAAGACGGCGTTTTAGCCGGGTGTGACCACGCAGGCCGGATGCCGCAAGGCACAGACCAAGTGCGAGCGGTCGAGGCGGTGCATGGTGGTTAGTAAGCCGAGCTTTGCCTTTCTCTGCTTCTTAAGCTGCCCGGTATGGTTGTTGTTCAGTTCACTTCTGCGGGCACAGACGCAGCCTGCCCAGTATGTGGGCAGCGATGCCTGTGTGGCGTGCCACGAGGAGGTAGCCGGCAAGATCGCCAATTCGGCGCATGGCAAGCTGGCGGAGGAGAGCGACCCGGTGCGCCGCGGATGTGAAGCCTGCCATGGCCCAGGCAGCAACCACGTAAACAGCGGCGGCGATAAGAGCCTGCTGTTCAGCTTCCGCGAGGCCTCCGCGGCCGCTATTCGCCGCCGGTGTGGCGCCTGCCATGAGAGCGAGCCGGACCAGGTGCACACGCACCGCAGCACCACCTGCCTGAGTTGCCACTCCGCTCACCACTACCGGGAGAAGAAATTTCTTCTGTCAGAGACTCGTCCCGAGCTATGCACGAACTGCCACGACCGCCGCTAGCGAGGTTGACGATCCTGGGAGTGATGCCAGACGGTCGAACCCCGGCTTAGCTTATGTGTTTCCCGCTAAGCGAGGCGATGAAGAACGGCGCGCCTACTTGCGCCGAGAAGGCCGCGAAGTGATTTTCAGGTAAGCCTCCGCCTGTCGCACGCACTCCGCCAAAGATTGTTCAGTATCGAGGGTGAGCCTGGGCTCGGCCAAGGTTTCGAACCCGGCTTTCACCTGTTCGTAGAGTGCAGATCCGCGGTTGGAGGCGGGATGCGCGCCCGTTGCATCATCGCGCTGCAGGCGGACGAGGGCTGTGGCATCGCTGCAAATGCACTCGATAATGGCGAGCGGGGTGCGCAGATGGGCAGCAGCAGCCTCAACCTGCTCACGCTGGTAGCGGCGGGAGAAGGGGCGGCCGTCGAGAAAAACCCGCAAGTCCGGGTTACGGGACAAGAGATATTCGGCGGTCCGCAGCATTACCTCCAGGCAGAAATCATCCTGTTCCTGCGAGTACTCGATGAGGGCAGGTGGAAAGAGGGCGGCGCGAATGAGGTCCTTATCGAGAACGATACCGCCACCTCGCTCAGCCAGCGCCCGCGATAACGTGCTCTTTCCGGCGCCGGGCAGTCCGGCCATCATGATGAGCATACGATTGAAGATTGTAGATCGATGAATCAGTCCGCCTTGGCTGTTGGACGCGGCAAGCGGAGCAGGTAAAAAAATGAGGTGACCGCGCGTGGGTCACCTCCAGGCTCACATTGCAAAGCAAAACTAATCCTTAGCGAGATGGTCGCGACGATTCTGCTGCCAGCATTGTTCGGTGTTCTCGGAGCAGAAGGGCTGTTCCTTTCCCAGGCTGGTGGTCTTGATGCGATCGGCGCTGACGCCCAGCCGGACGAGTTCCTGCTTGAAGCTATTCGCCCGGCTCACGCCCAGGGCCAGGTTGTACTCTTCGGAGCCGCGGTCGTCGCAGTGGCCAGCCACAGTCAGGGCGATGGCCGGGTGATCGGCCAGAAATTTGGCGTCGCTATGCAGGACGGATTCCTGGTCAGAGCGGATATCGTATTTGTTGAAATCGAAAAACACATCCTTGACGTTCTGCTGGAAGAGCTCGTCTTCGGAAATGGTGGGCTGAGGCGCCGCTGGCTTGGAATTGACAGTGACGCGGGCGCTGGCATCAGCACTGCCGCCGGGGCCTTTGGCGGCCAGATCGTAGGTGGTTGAATCCTGCGGGGTGACGGTTTGAGTGCCAGAGGCGGAGACAGTTCCCAGGCCGCTGATGTTGATGTCGGTAGCATTGCTGGTATTCCAGCTCAATTGCACGCTATCGCCCTGCTGAATCTCAGCCGGGGTGGCGGTGAGCGACGCGGTGGGTGTGGGCGGCGGGGCGGGCGCCGGGGGAGTGGCCTTGACTTGTTTCTTGGCGCAGCCCGGCAGAAGCAGAACTCCCGCGAGCGTCACCAACATGGTGAAGCGAGTTACGAACCCGTTACTCATTGAATTTCCTCCTTAAAATTCCCAGAGAGCCAACAATTGCCCGATTTCTCGCGGTAAAAGCCTCGGAAATTGGGCGCAGAGTAAAGACACGATAAAAAGGGGCAGCGAAGCGGAACGGTGCGGGCAAACTGCGGATGGTGGCTCGGAGAATCGAGAAGAAGTGGGCGCATTTTGCCGCTCACGTGAATGCTGTCCAGAGATGCTGGTTTGGCATTATATCGTGTAACGATAGGAAAATATGCTCTACCCCAGTGGTCACCTTGGTCCCACCAGGGCGCTGTCCTGATTCCTGCTTGCCGTAAAGTTGTTGAATCGTGGTGGATGCGGCGTTCCTCATTCCATGACAAACCAGGCAGTCGGTGTGGCGTGGTTCTTCGCCCCGGCTGGAGCCTGGGATCTCTAGAAGCCGTCTCATAAATCGTGAAACCGCGAACACGACGTCCCTCAGGGGCTAAAGCCCGTATATTTTGCGGCTCCAGACGGCACGGCTGAAGCCGTGCCCTTCCGAAAGACATTTATGAGATAGGTTCCAGGTATATTCCGGGGCCAGCCGAGATTTGCGGAACCCGAAACTGCAGGGCGGAACCTCTGCAAGCCTCGCGGGCAGGATGTGCCCTTCGGCTGACAGGCTCTAACGCATTCACCCAAAGGCTGTTGTCTGATCGGGTGGACGCGAATTCAGGAATTTGCATCCAAGATGCGGTGCTGAAAAAAACATGGTCCCGGTACCTCGTCCTGGCGGGGCTCGCAGGGCTGATCGCGCTGAACTGGTCCTGCAGTACGCTGCAGGACATTTGCAATTGCGTGCCTTATGAGCCGAACATTGCCGACTATCGCCATGACGCCAAGCACGTGCCGCTGCCCAATGCCACGCCGATGGAAATTACGGTACAAACCATTCTGAGTTGGCCGCAGACGCCGGTTCTTCCTCCTGACACTCCGAGATTCGGGCGCGAATTGATGCTGTTCCACGTGGCGCACGCGTTCCTGCAAAACGCCAGCATCAATCTGGCGGATTGCGACGTGCACCTGGAGATTTCCGCCACCGCCGAGCGGACCGCACCCAGGGTCATCGTGGAGACGCCGGTGGATTCGGAGTATTGCGCGGCCAGAAGAAATATCCAGAAGCAGCTGGCACAGCATGGATTCACTCTTGACGACAACCACGGCGGAGACCTGCCCCAGGCCCTGCCGGCTGAGGTGACCGGCCTGGCTTTTGAGGACTTCGAGCACCCGCAAGCCCGCGGTACGCCGGAAGTTGCCACCCTATGGGAGCTTCATCCGGCAATCGTGACCATTACCCAGTGAACCGCTGGAGGTCGCGAAGGCTGGAACTGGCAACAAGAAGGAAGCAGCGGAGGATCTGACCGAGGTTGCGGGGCCCGGACGTCACCACCAGCGCACAAAATTAGCCGGCCCGGAGGACGGGTCTCCGGGCCGGCGCAGGGTGAGTATGGGGAAATGCTTGCCGGACGCCCCAAGCATGACCGGCAACAGCAGGTCCCCGTTTCGATGACCGGGCTCAGCAGCGCGTCTGGGAGTTGCCGCGCGAGCGCACGAGCCATCCCCGTCCCATGTGGAGAAATCGCGAACTCAATTGTCTCCAGGCGATAGAAACGAGCTAAGGAGATGCCAACTGAAACGCGAGCACAGGGACGCGGGGTGGAGGAGCTAACAGAGAAGGGTACAGAGCAGAGCCAGCAAGGAGCGCGAGCGTGTCGCCTGCTGCCGGTTGTAAGCGGTAGCAGCAACGGGACTTGCCTGCCGGCGAGTCGAGACTGAACCGGGTGCGCTGGCGGCAGCATGCAATCCGCTGAGCGCCGAACGACAGCCCAGAACGATTACCACCGTGGCCTGATTGACGGGAGTGTTGGTCTCGTCGAAGGCGGTTTGCGGCAGGTCCGCCCGGGGCACGGCCAAAGCCAGCGCCAGCAGAATCAGTTCTCCGATCAGAATCGCCCAACGAAAATGCCGCATTTTCGGCCTCGAACGCCCGCTGGACTGCACATTACCGGGTTGCCTGGCGGCTGTCAACTCTGCCCGGGCCCCCGGTACAATAAGCTCTTAGGCTGATCCGCGGGACTGATTCGAATTTACAAAATTGCGTCTGACCGATGACCAATTCTCGCCGGGTGGCGTATAGTGCCGCTAACCCACCCGGGTCCGCTTCACCCCTTGAGTTCGATCATCCACGGGACAAGTTGGGCGGCGGAGGTTTGATATGGAGAGAAAGTACAAGCAGCGCGGCTATATGGACCGCGGGGGAACGGAAGGAAAGCAGGAAAGCCGGGAGCAGGAGCGTCCGCGCAATGTAGTGGGCGGGCCGCGCTCGGTGCTGATGCCGGGCACGCGCGAGGTGTCGCGCTGCGCGCAGTGTGGCGCTCTGATCCAGAACCTGGCGGAGCCTGCCGGCCAGTGCGGCAAGTGCGGGGCGGCGCTGCACGCCTGTAAGCAGTGCACCTACTTTGATCCGGGCAGCCGTTTCGAGTGCCGAAAGCCAATTCCGGAACGCATTGCCCGCAAAGATGCGGCCAACAATTGCACCTTCTTCGCCCTGAAGGTTACGGTGGAAAAGGAAACAACCAGCGGGGGCGCCCGGGCCGACGACGCACGCCGCGCTTTTGAGAACCTGTTTAAGAAGTAGGCCGCCTGCCGCTGTCGCCAGATGCCCAGCTCTGAATTTTCCAACCTTGCCGCGCGCCCTGTTGCCGAACACCACCCAGCGCCTTTTCTGCAAAGCAGGGTTGCGTCCCTGCTTGAGGTGGGCATAGGGTTTGCGCTGATCGAAGCGGCGCTGTGGGAAGGACGGCATATCGCGCCGTGGGCCTGGCTTGCGCTGGCCTGGATCATTGCTTCTACCTTGAACTCGGGCTTTTCCTGGCGGGCGCTAGGTGTCACCGCCGAAGGCTTCCGGCCAGCGCTGTGGGTGGCAGGTGCAGGTCTGCTGCTGGCAGGCGCGATTGCCGGCGGCGGCGCGGTGGCGGGAAGCTTGCACCTTTACACCAATCAACTACATCCCGGCCTGGGGAGCCT